>JBGQLU010000039.1:0-26117 GCA_041500265.1 Acidobacteriota bacterium
CGGCCTCGTCGCGTTGATGGAGCTCCAGGCCTCGCGCTCGGGCGCGCGCACCGGCCCCTCGGGGGAGCCGATCCTGCTGCTCGACCAGGACCGCGCGCGCTGGGATCCGCTGCTCACCCGCCGGGGTCTCGCGGCGATGCGGCGCGCCGAGGAGCTGGGCGGCGCCGCGGGTCCGTACGCGCTGCAGGCCGCGATCGCCGCCTGTCACGCGCGCGCGCACACGCCGTCCCGGACCGACTGGGCGCGGATCTCGGCGTTCTACGAGGAGCTCGCCCGGGTCGCCCCCTCCCCCGTCGTGGAGCTGAATCGGGCGGTCGCCGTTTCCATGCGGTCCGGTCCCGCCGCTGGCCTCGAGATCGTCGATGGATTGACCTCGGAGCCGCGGCTCGAGTCCTACCACCTTCTTCCGAGCGTGCGGGGCGACCTTCTCTTCAAGCTGGGCCGCCTCGACGAGGCCCGGGGGGAGTTCGAGCGGGCGGCTTCGCTCACGCGCAACGCTCGCGAGCGCACGTTGCTGTTGGAGCGCGCCGCCGCGTGCGCGCCGTCGCGGTCTCGCACGGAGGATCCACCGATTTGAGGCGGAGCCATCCCCCGTCCGTCTATCATCTGCGCCCATGGAGCTGCGACGCCGACTTCTGAGAGCCTTGGCGGGACTCGGGTTGTTGATCGTCGGCGCGACCTTCGGATTCCATGCGCTCGGCGGAGGGGTGTCGTGGCTCGACTCCCTCTACATGGTGGTCATCTCGCTGACGGGCGTCGGCTACACCGAGGTCGTGGACACGAGCCACAGTCCGGCGCTTCGCGTTTTCAACATCGGGGTTCTGGTCCTCGGCGTCTCGATGATGCTGTATGTGCTGTCGCTGGCGACTGCGTTCTTCGTCGAAGGAAACTTCGGGTCGCTGATACGGAGGCGGAGGATGGAACGAAGGATCGCCGGCTTCAGCCGTCACATCGTCGTTTGCGGCGCGGGCGAGACCGGCTCGCTCGTGCTCGAAGAACTGTGGAAGACGGGCGCGTCGACGGTCGTCGTGGATCTCCGAGTGGACCGGCTCACCGCCCTCCCGGAGCGGCCGGCGCTCGCGACCCTCGAGGGCGATGCGACCGATCTCGACACGCTCGAGCGTGCGGGACTCTCCCGAGCGGCGTGCGTCGTGACGGCCCTCCCGCACGAGAAGGACAACCTGATCGTCACCGTACTCGTCCGCCAGAAGAATCCGGACATCCGGATCGTGGCGCGCCATGTCGACCCGGCGATGGCGGAACGCTTGAAGAAGGCCGGCGCCGACGCGACGGTCTCTCCCGCGGCGATCGGGGGCATGCGTCTCGCGTCGGAAGCGGTCCGGCCTCACGTCGTCAGCTTCCTCGATCAGATGCTGAAGGAGCAGGGCTCGCCCATGCGCATCGAGGAGATCCGCATTCCCGACGGGTCGCGATGGGCCGGACGCGACATCGGCGTTCTGGAGCTGCGCAAACGCTGGGGGCTGACCGCGCTCGCCGTGAAAGACGCGCCGGACGGACCCTTCCGCTACAGCCCGGCGCCGGAGGAGAGCCTGAGGACCGGCGCGGTGCTCGTCGTGCTCGGCGATCAGCGCGGCATCGGCGACGCGCGGGCGGAAGCGTCAGCGTCGTAGGACGTTCGGAGGGGCGAGGACAAGAATTCTTGTCAATTTATCGTAAGCGGGTTAAGATAGATCGATGGAGCCGAAGGTCAAAGCTTATCTCGCCGAGATCGGACGACGTGGCGGCCGGAAAAGCCGTCGAGATCTGGATCCCGCAACCGCGAGGACGATGGTTCGCGTGCGCGAGGCTCGCCGGGCGTACCGGCGATTTCACGCCGAGTGTTTCTGGCCGTTCGATCCCGCCTACCCCGTCGGGCCGTCGGACGTCGCCTGGGTTGCGGAGCAGCTCCGCAGGCACGGCGGGCGCGAAGCCTGGGAACTCGCGAGCCGGCTGTGCCGCTGACCGATTACCAGGCGAGCCTGGCCCGGTTGCTCTCCGGGAACCGGAGGTTCGATTCGTACCTCGCGGGTGGAGCCGCGATCCTGATCGAGCCGAACACGATGCGCTTCAGCCGCGATCTCGATTACTTCCACGACTCCGAGGCTCGGGTCGCGGAGGCGTTCGCCCTCGACTCGAACCTGCTCGCCACCAGCGGGTACTCGATCGAGGTGGACTTGAATCAGCCCGGCTACATCCGCGCGATCGTGCGCAAGGGCGGGGAGGCGACCAAGGTCGAGTGGGCGCGTGACTCCGCGTGGCGGTTCATGCCGACGGTGCGTGACGAGCGGGTCGGATTCCTGCTCCACCCCGCCGATCTCGCGGTCAACAAAGTGTTGGCGCTCGCCGGCCGCGACGAGCCGCGCGACGTCCTGGACGCGCTCCATCTCCACCGGCGAGTGCTGGGCCTCGGCGCCCTGTGCTGGGCGGCCTGTGGCAAGGACCCTGGCTTCACGCCGCTCTCCCTCCTCGAACTCCTGCGGAGGCGCGGAAAGGTTCGCTCGGAGGATCTCGCGAGGCTCGATCTCGCTGCGCCCGTCGACCTCCACGCGTTGAAGCAGTCGTGGCTCGAGGCGCTCGACTCGGTGGAGCCGTTCGTCGCATCCCGCCCTGCGGAGGAGATCGGCTGCCTGTACCACAGCGCCTCGAAGCGCGCGTTCGTCGACCCTCGCGAGGTGACGGACGCCGGTCCGCATTTCGGCCGCCCCGGAGGCGTGTTGCCGCGCATCGCGGATTCTTGAGCCGTCCTGCCTCCGCATCCCACGACGTTCAGGCGGCGCGAGACTTCGTCGCAGGGATCTCCAGACGGAACGCGGCCCCACCGCGAGCCGAAAGGTAGGCGATCGAGCCACCATGCGCCTCGAGGAGAGATCGGACGATGCTCAGGCCGAGACCGCTGCCGCCGCGTTCGCGCGCGGTGGTGAAGAACGGCGTGAAAATCCTCGCAACGTTCGCGTCCGAGACGCCGGGACCGTCGTCCTCGATGAGGACTTCCACGGCGGGGTGAGCGGATCCGGACGCGCGCCGCGCGTCGATCTTTACCCGCGCCCCGTCGCCGCCGTGCTGGCGGGCGTTATCGATGAGATTGGTGAGGATTTCGTCGAGGATCTCGCTCGACATCGCCACCGCGCCCGTGTCGTGCTCTACCGACGCGATCAGGCGCAACCCGGCCCGTGCATAGCGCTCCGTCAGCGCCGCGAGGACGGGCTGGAGGTCCGCCACCTCGTCGCCGGGCCGGGCGACGTCGGCGCGCGCAAGCTCGAGCAAGCGGCGGACGAGGCGATCGAGTCTCGAGGCCGCTTCCTCCGCGTTGGCAAGGAAGCGAGACCTCTCGTAAGGGCTCATCGTGTCGATGTGGTCCCGCAAGAGTTCCAGACTTCCTCGAAGCGTGGTCAACGGCGTCTTGAACTCGTGAGAGACATGCGACGCGAACGTTCGGATGTACTCCGCTCGGTCTTCCAGGGTCCGAGCCATCGCCTCCACGGCCTCCCAGAGTTGCGAGACCTCGCGCGTGCCCGGCCCCGCGGCTGTTGCCAGCGCCCCTCGATCTCCCCGTGCGACTCGTCGTGCCTGCTCGACGAGAGCGCGAAGCGGACGACTGATGGTCAGTGAGGTCAGCACCGTGACGAGGACGACGACGGCAATGACCGCGGAGGCGCCCACGAGGATGGGCCGGCGGTTGAGCCAGACCGCCTTGGAGATGTCGAGCGGCGTACGCGAGAGGACGACCGACCCGATGACGCGAGTCCCGTCCTTCACGGGGAGCGCCACGAAGACGCGGTAGCGCTGTCCGCGACTGACCGAGGCCAAGGGCGGTTTCGGTTCATCGGATACGCGCTTCCGGAGCAGGCTGACGGTCTCGCCGCGGAGGGCCCGCGCGACCTCCTCACGCGCTGCCAGCGAGAGGCCGAGTTCGCTCCCGGAGCTGGCAACCACGCTCCCCGTCGCGTCGGTCACGCGAATTCCGACCAGGGTCGCCCGAACGGCGGCCTGCAGCGGCGCCTGCAGCCGGCTCCCGGCGAGGGCCGCGGATGGATCGATCGGCAGGGTTGGGGTCGTGGCTTGCGGCGCCGGCGGAAGCGGAGAGTCGCTTGTGATGTCGAGCGACGGCAGCAGCGCGTCGCTGGCCGGGTCGGAGGGTGCCCCGGGGAGTTCGATCGGACGTTCGATGCCGGACGCCTCGCGGTATCCCAGGAGGAACATCTCCCTCACGAGCGTCCCCTGCAGCAAAAGCTGGGCCTCGGTCCCGCGAATCAGCTCGTTCTCGTAGAGGCGCAGGCCAGCGATTCCGGCCACCGGCAGGGCAAGGATTGCGAGGTTGACGATCAGGAGGATGGTGGGTATCCGAGGCCGGGAGAACCCGTCAAACACAGGAGCTTACCTTGTAACCGAGGCCGTGCACCGTCTCGATCGGCTCGCCCCCGGCCACGGCGAACTTCTGTCGGAGTCGTCGGACGTGGCTGTCGATCGTCCGCCCCGAAACGACGTTGTCGTAGGCGTACCCGCCCTCCATCAGCTCATCGCGCGTGTAGACCTTTCCCGGGAAGCCGACGAGCGTGCGAAGGAGCCCGAACTCCGTCACCGTGAGCACGATCTCGCGCCCAGCCCACGCCGCCTGATAGCGATCGAGGTCGAGCGTCAACCGGCCATGGACGATGCGGCGCGAGACCTCATCCGCGTTCGCCGGCACCTGCGGCGGGAGACGGCGTCTCAGGACGGCGCGTACCCGCGCGACAAGCTCTCTCGGGCTGAAGGGCTTGGTGACGTAGTCGTCGCCGCCCAGCTCGAGACCGAGGATCCGGTCGACCTCGTCGTCCTTCGACGAGAGGAAGATGATCGGCACCGTCGAATTTCGGCGGATCGCTCGGCAAACGTCGGTCCCGTCCATCTCGGGCATCAAGATGTCGAGGATGATGAGATCGGGAGGCTCCCGCTCGAACGCCTCGATGGCGTCGTGGCCGTTTCCCGCCTCGGAGACGCGGAACCCCTCGCGACTGACGGCGAACCGGACGACCTCCCGAATCTGCGGGTCGTCATCGACGACGAGGATCGAGCTCTGGCGCGTCATGTTCTGGGCTGATTGTAGCCTCCAAGAGCGCCCGAAAAAGCTCGTGCACCAAATCTGCGCAATCCTTCCCCGTGGGCTGCACACGAGATCCACCATGCCGGCATGGTCGCGAACCATCGTCTACGGCGGAAGGAGAACCGCCATGGGACGTAAGATCGGCCCGATCATCGCCATCTACTTCTGCGTCGCGCTCGCCTGGGTCGTCCTCGGGGGAAGCGTGGCCATCCGCACCCGGACGACCGAGGGAACTCTCAGCCGGGAGGTCTCGGCGCTCTGGGGTGCCGCCCAGACCCAGGTCGCGCCCGACCTGAGCTTCACCTGGCCCGAGACGGTCCGGGAGACCGAGCAGGTCGAGGACCCGGTGACGAAAGAGAAGAAACTGGTCACGCGCGAGAAAGAGGTGTGGAGGAGCAAACCGGTGTTACCGGACCGCTCGAAGGTCGACGTGGACCTTCGCCTCGATCAGCGCAAGAAGGGTCTCCTCTGGTACTCGACGTATGGTGTCGGATTCCGCGGGGAATACGCCTACACCCACCAGGACGACCGGGACGGCAAGCTGGTGATCACGTATCGCTTTCCGACGACGCAGGCGAACTACTCCGATTTCCGATTCGCGGTCAATGGGGTCGTCGAATCGCAGATCGCCCCGACGAGCGAGAATGGCACACGGCTGGTCCGTCAGTCGATTCCGATCCGGCGGGGTGCGGTCGTGCCGTTCGAAATCGCGTACCAGTCTCGCGGGCTCGACACGTGGGAGTATTCGTTCGGAGAGGACGTCAATCGGGTCAAGGACTTCGCGCTGACGGTCAAGACCGACTTCGACGCGATCGACTTTCCCGAGGGAACGATCTCGCCCGACCAGAAGGAGAAGGCCGCCCGCGGGTGGACGCTCCGTTGGCGCTCCGAGAACTTGATCTCGGGCTTCCGCGTCGGGATCGAGATGCCGCACCGCCTGAACCCCGGACCGCTCGCGGCCGAGATGAGCTTCTTCGCCCCCGTGTCCTTGGGCTTCTTCTTCGTCTGGATGTTCGTGATCACGCTGATGAAGAAGATCCAGCTTCACCCGATGAACTACCTCTTCCTCGCGGCGGCATTCTTCGCGTTCCACTTGCTGTTCGCCTACACTGTGGACCACATCGACCTCGTCCCCGCCTTCATCCTGGCGTCGGCGGTCTCGGTCTTCCTCGTCGTGACCTATCTCCGGCTCGTGGTCGGCTTGCGTTTCGCCGCGCTCGAGGCGGCGGGGAGCCAGATCGTGTACCTCGTGCTCTTTTCGTGGGCTCACTTCTTCGAGGGGTTCACCGGGCTCATCCTGACGGTGGGCAGCATCCTCACGCTCTTCCTCCTCATGCAGCTCACCGGCCGAATCCGATGGGACGACAAGCTCGCACGGGGTGGGACCATGGAAGCGCCGGGGGCATCACTCGGAGCGTGAGCCTCCGATGTGCGGCGGATCGGTCGGATTGCGGTTCGTACCTCCGTGGCCTCGTTCTTGCGGCACCGGTCAGACAGGACAAGGAGCCAACGGCGCGGCATCGTGGATGGACCGCAGCAGATCGACCTCGGCGTTCATCTGCCGGCTCAGATTCAAGTGCAGGTCCTTGGCCTCGTCGAGGTTCCAGGAGAAGGACGCGACGTCGTCGCTGATCGAAAGCATCCCGCGGGCGATCCCGTCGCGGGCGGCCTGGTAGTCCGCCATCGCGCGCTCGGACCCTCGGACGACGGCACGGGCGAGCAGCTCGGCGTCTCGAAGGGCGTCGGTGATGCCGTGGGCGGTGATCGGGTCGCGAAAGAACCCGGCGTCCCCCACGAGCGCCCATCCGGGCCCCCATGAGCGCCGCAAGAAGCCGGGCCTGCCGGCGAACGGCTTCATTCTTCCGATGCGTTTGGATCCCCGCACCGCTTGGGCCAGGGCGGGAGACGACTCCCGCAGAACCTGTCGATGGAGGTCCTCGAGTCCGACGCCGATCTTCGCCCGGAACCGTTCGGGCGGCATGGCCGCGAAGACGCAGGTCCGGCCGTCGTTGGTGGGAATGACGCCGACGCTCACACCCGGCCGGTAGTACCAGTGAAACCCCAGCAGCTCGAGCCGTTCGAAATAGCCGTAGATCACCGCCGCGGCATGCCGTCCGCGAAGCTCGATCTCGGAGCCGGCGAGGCGCGCCACACGGGAGCGAAGGCCATCGGCGCCGATGACGAGATCGGCGCGAACCGGAAGGGGCACCCCGTCGCCAAGATCGATGAGCACGCCGCGCACCCGCCCCGTGTCGTCGCGGATGAGGTCGACGGCGCTCACCCGGTGCGCGACCTCCGCCCCGGAGGCCCGGGCCGCGTCCACCAGCACGGTGTCGAGGAGGGTGCGGCGCGGACCGTAGAGCGCGTCGACGCCGTCCTTCGGCTTGATGGCGATCTCGACCACCTCGTCGCCGTAGTGGAAGGTGGTGGTGCGAACGGGCGGGGTTCCGGCCAACTCGATCGCGCCAAGCACGCCCCAGCGATGGAGCTGGAATACCCCGCCGCGCATCAACGCGTGGGTCGAAAGGGTGTCGGACCCCTCGGCGTCGCGATCCACCGCAAGAACCTTCAGCCCCGCCCGCGCGAGAAGCAAGGCGGTCGCGGCGCCCGCGCATCGGGCGCCGACGATGATCGCGTCGAATCGGGAGTTCATCGCGAATCTCCTCCGCAGCTCAGGCGGCCGATGGGCGGACGGACTCCCGCCGGCCGACGACCTGGTCGGTCAGGTACGCCGCATCGATGGTCGCGAACGCGGCGTCTGTCATTCTCGATTTCCTTTGGGGCGCCGAACGAACCGGATGTCGGTCTCGACTTTTCGGCGGCGGCCTGGAACGTGTCACGCGTCGTGCCAACTGCGCGCGCGAAGGCAACACTCTGAAAACAAGAACCTTGCGTTGCCGAGCGAGCGAGACTAGCGCGTCGAGATTTCCCACCCGACCGGAACTCGATGGCAAAACGCCGAGATCTCGTCGGGTGGGCAGTCACCCGGTTGTGATTCCGGACGAAGCGTCGGCGATGCCTCGATCGTCCGGACGCCGACACCGCACGGCGCGCGGCGACCCCACAGCATCATCGACTTCCCAACCGGTGACCGGGAACTTCGGGCCGGTATATCGGTCTCATCACCTCGAGAGCCCAACGACCGGCTCGGGAGGAGACGCGATGAGACCCCCCATCCGCCCGCTGATGATCCTTTTCTCCATCCTGCTCGCAGCCAGGGCTACCCGCGCCGCCGTGATCGCTCCGGCGACCCCCGGCGCGCTGCGCGTCTCCGGGAAGGACGGCGACGTCGTCGAGATGCCCTTGAAGCACACGGCGGTCACGATCGAGGTGACGGCCTTCGTCGCGCGGACGACGATCGAGCAGATCTTCGAGAACCCGTTCGACGAACCCGTCGAGGCGGTCTACACGTTCCCGCTCGGCGCCCGCGCCGCGGTCGACGACTTCGAATTCGTCGTCGGCAACCGCACGATCCGCGGCGAGATCAAGCGGCGGGAGGAGGCGCGACAGGTCTACGAGACCGCGCGCGCCGCGGGGTACCAGACGGCGCTTCTCGAGCAAGAGCGGCCGAACGTCTTCACGCAGTCGGTGGCGAACCTCGAGCCGCACAAGCCGGTAACCGTACGCCTGCGCACGGTCGAGACGCTCGTCTATGAGCGCGGGCTCTACCGGCTCACCTTCCCGCTGGTCGTCGGCCCGCGCTACATCCCCGGCGGCGTCCGCGACACGGCGCGCATCACGCCGCCTGCGCTCCCGCCGGACGTGCGCTCTGGCCACGACGTCGAAATCCACGTGACGATCGACGCCGGCGTGCCGATCACGGGCTTGCGCAGCCTCAGCCATCGCGTCGTCATCGCCACGCCACGAACGATCACAACGGCGAGCCTGGGCCTCGACCCGAGCGACACGATCCCGAACAAGGACTTCCTCCTCCAGTGGAGCGTCTCGCAGGAGCGGCCGGCCGTCGGCCTGCTCGCCCACCGTGACGACCAAGACGGTTTCTTCACGCTCCTCGTGCAGCCGAAAGGAGAGATCGGTCCGGCCGAGGCGATGCCGAAGGAGATCACCTTCGTGGTGGACACCTCGGGGAGCATGAGCGGCATCCCGCTCGAAGCGAGCAAGCGCTTCGCGGCGAAGGCGCTCCACACGCTCGGCCCCCGCGACACCTTCAACGTGATCCGTTTCTCCGGCGACAACGAGGTCTTCTCGAAGGAAGCGCTGCCGTCCGATCGAGCGTCGATCGAGCGCGCGATCGCCTGGCTGAACCGGGCGCAGGGCGGGGGCGGCACCGAGATGCTTGCCGCGATGCGCGCCGCCTTCGCGCGTCCCAAGGACGAGAACCGTCTCCGCATGGTCGTCTTCTTCACCGATGGCTACGTAGGCGACGACCGGCAGATCCTCGGAGAAATCGGAAAGGTGCTCGGCGACGCGCGGATCTACACCGTCGGCATCGGATCGTCGGTCAACCACTTCCTTCTCGAAGGCATGGCCGATCTCGGCCGTGGCGCTTACGTCTTCGTGCGCCCCGACGACTCCGCGGACGACGCCCTCGAGGCGTTCCGCTCGTGGGTCACCCTCCCCTACCTCACCGATCTGACGATCGACTGGGGCGCCCTGCCGATCGCCGACGTCCAGCCCGAGCGGCTCCACGACCTCGGCTCGGGGCAGACGATGACGATCGTCGGCCGCTACCTCGGCGCCGCTCAAGGCGACGTCACCGTGCGCGGGAGGCTCGGCGGCCGCTACTGGGAGCAGACCGCGCACGTCGTCCTCCCCGAGCGCGAAGCGCTCCATGCTCGGCTCGCGTCGTTGTGGGCGCGCCGTCGCATCGAAGGGCTCCTGCAAGACACCGGCGACGGCGCCCCGGACTCCGTCGAAGCCGAGGTCACCGCTCTCGCGTTGTCGTACCGCCTGGTGAGCCCCTACACCTCGTTCGTCGCCGTCGACGATTCCCTCGTCGTCAACCCGAACGGCAACCCTCGCACCGTGCACCAGGCGCTGCCGATGCCCGAGGGCGTTTCGTTCGAAGGGATCTTCGGCACGAACGGCCCGGCAGGGCTCGAAGAGAAGGATGACAAGGTCCAGCCCGAGGATGTCGCGGCGGCCCAGCGAGGGGACGGGGCACGTGACCGCGACTTCGCCGCCGGATATGCGGGGGGTGGCGTCGTCGGCGGGGTCGTGGGCGGTGTGGAGGGCTACGCTCCAAGCGTCCCGAGCCCAGTTGCCATGCTGGCGCCTCCGGCCCCCCCGCCGCCGTTGGCGAGGGTCGCCGCCAAGCAGGCCGAGCCGGCGCGGGAGAGAGTGAGCAAGGTGACGGTGGTTGGGGAGCGGGTTGCGGGCCCGGTCGCGACGACCGACACCGTCACGAGGTTCAAGTCCGAGTTCATCGAGGACCTGCCCGTTCCCGGCCGCTCCTACCAGAATGCGCTCACACTCTCACCCGGCATAGGTAACGAACGGGTCGATGGCGACACCCCGGCCGGCGCGCGCGCGCGACTCCTCGACGCCGCCTTCCGCGTTCTCGCCGACCTCGCCTACGACGGGAAGCTGTCCACATCGGAGGGGCGGCCCGCGCTCGCGGCGCTGCTCGCCGCGCAACGTCGGAACGGGGCGATCGCGAGCGACGTCGCCACGCATGCCGTGGGAGCCTGGGCGCTGGCCGAAGCGGCGTTCGCACTTCCCAACGATCCTTGGGTCGCCAAGGCCAAGACGAAGGCGATCGATTACCTGGTGGAGATCAGGCTCGCCGAGGGATGGCCCGTGCGGAGAGGCGGCGCCTACGACCCCGAAGCCACACGTTGGGCAAGCTTCGTACTCCGAGCGTTTCGTCCCGCCGCGGTCGAGACACTGGCCGTGCTAACCGGCACCCCATCGAAGGCGTACGCCGAGCTTCGCGATGCGATCAAGCAGGCGAAGAGCGGCGCGGCCCCGACGAGGAAGCCCGGACTGTCGCCGTTCGATCGGATGCTCGCGTCGATTCCGAAGAGGCGGCTGCACGTCATGTGAGGGCAGAAGCCCACCAGCTGGGCAGGGAGGCGGATCACAGTTGTGTTGATCCGCCTCCTTCTCCCATTACGGCGGTGCGTTATGCGGGGGCGCGCCCTCCGGTTGCCTCATGGGCATCCGGTCGTTGAGGCTGCCGGATAGCATCGCGTCGGCCCGGCGGGGATCGCCGCCCCCGAGCTCGAAGCCCCGTAGCGGCCTTCGTACGATTGGTCGTTCGGTACCACGACGTAGTAGCTACTCCCCACCGGAAGGGGGATCGTCGCGCTCATGGCGCCTCCGGTCGAGCACTGAATCGGAACGTGGGAGGTGAAGCTCCCGATCGCGCCCTCGTACACCGCGAAGTCCGTGTCCGTGCTCACACACGAAGGACCCCACGCGAGCAGCAGGCCGCCGCCGGAATTCGAGACGCTCAGCATTCCGCCCGCCAGCAAAGCCGCTCCCCGGGCCACCTCGCCCGAATAGCCCGTCGAGACGCTCGACATCACGTACATCTCGTCGATGCTTACTCTATCCGTCTGACCCCGACCCGGGGTCCGGTCGAGATCGCGCACGCGCACCCACAACGGCCCGGTGACATCCTGCCCGAACGTGTACGACTGGAGGGTGTCGTTATCGGCCGTCTTCGTGACGGTGACCATCGGAGTCCAAGAGACGTTGTCACGCGAGTACTCGAAGACGAAGTCGTCTCCCTCCGTGTTCGCCGAATGCCACGCCTCGAGGTAGAAGGTCTGAGAGCGGCCCGGGGCCACGTTGAGATTCCACGCGTGTTCGAGCACGCTCTTCCGTTGCGAGGCCGACCCCGCGGTCAGGGTCTCGACGAGCACCTCCGCGACGTCGTTTTGGGTGCGGGTATCGAGATACGATCCGGACAGGATGCTCCCCAACGGGGTCGATCCGTCGCTCGCGGCCGAGGTTTCGGCGGCCCCCGGCTTCACCTCGATCGAGATGTACTCGGTGGCCGTCGTGCCGGAGTTGTCCGTCACCATCAGCGACGCGTACTGCCAGCCGACGGCGGTGTAGGTGTGGTCGACGACCGGGCCGGAGCCGACGCCCCCGTCGCCGAAGTTCCAGCTCCACGAGACGATCGATCCGTCCGGATCGTGGGAGCCGCTTCCGTCGAAGTGCACGAAGAGAGGCGCCGGACCGTGAAGAACGGACGCGACCGGATCCGCGATCGGTGAAACGCTCGGGGTGGTCGCCGTCGAGGTCTGCGAGTAGCCGGAGTGGGCCGTCACGTTGAACGCACGGACCCGATAACTGTACATGGTCTGCGACGGCAGGCCGGTGTCGCCGTAGTAGTTGACGTTGCGATCGGTCTGCGCGACTTGCGACCATCTCGCGGGATTCGCTGCGCAGAACGCCGCTGCGCCCTGACACCGCTCGACCTTGAAGCCATCCTCGTTGTTCGAGTTGTCGGTCCAGCTCATGTTGATCCAGTCGGGCGCGAACGCGATCGCCGACAGGTCCGTGGGAGCGGCCGGGGGAAGCGGCGGTCCCACGGTGATGCTCAGCGGTGCGGCGGTCCCGGTGCCGCCCCGCCCGTCGAAGACGGTGAGCGTCGCCTGCCAGGTTCCTTGCTGGTCGAACGTGTGGTACGCGGTTGTCCCCCAGTCATCGGCGCCGTCGCTGAAGGTCCAGTGGATGTTCCCGATGAATCCGTCGGGGTCGTACGAGCCGTCGGCGTGGAAAACGACGTCGAGCGGTACCGGGCCCGACGTGATATTCGACGACGCGACCGCCATGGGCAGGAGATTCGGCTCGACCGCGTTGACGAGTACCTCTTGCATGGTCTTCGCACCGCCGTTGTCGGTCACGATCAACGTCGCGACGTAGGGTCCGCCGATCGTGTACGGGTGGTTCGGACTGGGTTGGGTCGAGCTCGCACCATCGCCGAAGTCCCAAGCGTACGACGCGATCGCGCCGTCCGGATCCCTGCTGCCGCTGGAGCTGAAGCCCACCGACAACGAAACGTCGCCTCCCAGGGGGGCCGCGGACGCTACCGCCACGGGCCAGTTGTTGCCGCCCGTGCCGTAAAGCTCGTATCCGATCCTGTAGTTCGCGAACGAGGCGTCGTTCCTCATCAGCGATCCCGCGATGAGCGTCTTCCCTCCGGAAGCCGCGACGGTCGGATACGCCTCGCCGATCGGACTGTTCGAGACGACGAACCCCTGCGGGTCGATCACGACCCCCGCCGGAGAGATCCGCATCCCCATCAAATCGCTTCGCGCGTCGATCTGCTCGAGGCTCCAGTCGCCGCCGAGTGCCGTATTCTGATCCTGAAAGACGACCACGAACTGAGAGCCGTCCCAGGCGACCCGCGGCCGATACTGATCGTCCCTCCATGGGGTGAGGTTGACGTACGGGTGCACGGTGCCGTCCGGGTCGATGAGCCTGCCGAGTAGGTCGGTCTCGACGCCGGAGGTGATCTCCTGCGACTGCACCATGAGCGCCACGCCGCCGCTCGAGGCGAGCCCGATGCTGAAAATGCCGTTCCCGCCGCAGCTCGAGTACGGACCGTGGACCGTGAAGTCGGGGACCTTGGCGCCGGCGGCGTCGATGAATGTCGCGAGCGTGTTCGCGCTGCAGTTGTCGTGGGTCGCATTCGCCTGCCAGACGAGCAGCCAGCGCCCCCCGAGGACGGCCAGCCGCGGATTGCTGCAGAAAGTCCCGCTCATCTGGATCGGCGACGCGTCCACGACGAAGCCGTCCGATCCGCGCACGCGTGCCGCGATCGGGAAGACGTACTGGCAGTTGATGCCGCAGCGAAGGCCCACGACGAGGAAATCGCTTCCCAGGGCCTCGACGTCGGCGGGGCCGAAGCCGGAGCTCATCACGACGATCGGGGCGGCATCGACGGGCGTCCCGTTGGCCTGCACCCGCCGCGCCACCACGCCGCTCGGGTTGTTCCAAACCACCATGTAGAGCGAACCGTTCCAGGCGACGGCGGGGTAACCCGGATAGTTGACCGAATCGGTCGACGCATCGAGCTCGATCGGCTCGGCCGTCAGCGGGTTGCCCGCGGCGTCGAGCGGCTCCGCGACGACACGACTCCGTGGTGCCGTGCTCGACCGGTATACCATCATGTAGCCGCTTCCGCTCGTCGCGATGTCGGCCACGAGTTGAGACGGCGTGCCCACGGAGATGGTGCGGGTCGGACTCGCCACGTTGCTCGAGTTGATGTGGGTCGAGAACACCTCGTAGCTGCCGGTCGGACCCGCGTACACGAAGTCCGACCATGCCAGCCGAACGCTGCCGTTTCCGGCGCTGGCGGAAGCCCCCGTGGCCGGGCCCGCGACCAGAACGCCACCCGGGTCGAGCACTTGGCCTGCGCCGCTCACGCGCGCGAGGCGCGTTTCGGTGACGGATCCCCACGTGACCTTCCATTGGGAACCGTCCCAGGCGACGCTGGTCGTCGCGTATCCTCCCGGCTGGTTCGGACCGGAAATATTCACGCCGCCGCCACCGCCGTCGAGCTTCTGGCCGCTGGTCCCGATGCGGCTTCCTTTGACGGCCATCGTGAAGTCGGGGAGCTGCTCGTTCCAGACTGCGTAGAACGCGCTGCCGTTCGAGATCATTCGGGCGAGCGGCGAGGGGGCGAGTCCGAACGGGGCGGCGTCCAGGACGTTGAGTCCCGCGTCGAAGCGAACCGCGTTGGTGGGGTCGTACCCCGTCATCGACTCCTCGTAGGCCAGCAGGAATACGCCGCCGGCATACGCGAGGTGAAGTCCTCCGCGCATGGCGTAGCTCGCCTTGAGGACGCTCTTCGGCCCGGGATCGAGCAGGACGCCGGTGGCGGAGATCCGCGCGGCGACGAGGTCCGCTGTGACCGAGGTCCCCTGGTTCACGACGACCCATCCCAAGCCGTCCGATGCGACCGCCCAGGTCGCTCCCACCGGCGTCATGTTGTGGAGCTTGATGGGCTTGGGGTCGAGCACGTGGCCGTCGGGAGCGACCCGCAGGGCCTCCAAGGACTCCTGGTAATATCCGGTTCCGCCGAAATCAACGCTCTCGAAGACCACGAGCCAATTCGTGCCGTTCCAGGAGGCCCGTGGATTCTTCTGCGAGGCCTTACCGGTCGCGATCGGGAACGGCACCGTCTCGAGCGCGTTGCCGGACCCGTCGAAGCGCATCCCGTAGATGTCCCACGAGGTCTCGCCCTCGTAGGCGCCGGTGCTGTTCGCCCGGTTATCCGACCACAACGCGAGCACGGTGTTGCCCCCCTGGCAGAGAGACGGCGCGGTCTGATCCTTGGCGACCGCGGCGACCGCCGCGTCGCCGGGGAGGAAGCGGGAAGGAAGCCGAGTCGCCCCTGCCGTCGTCACGCTTGCCGACAGCAACAGACAACCGAGACAGCACACCCCCTGGAGCAACTTCGAGTGCATGGGCTACCTCCTGAGGCTCGATTCGGAAACCACCGCACGGTCGACACCCTATCGGTTTCCACGGTCATTCCGATCGCCGTAGGCACGGATTCGGACCGATCTTGTCCGTTGCGAACGGTTCATCAGAGGTGAAACCAACGCAGGGTAACGTTCGAGGGGCGTCGAAGTCTGTGACGGGAGTCACCGAAAAGAAGACTAGCCAGATCGCCTGCGCGTGTTCTACTTTTCGCGATCATGAGTGAGCTGACGATCGCCTACCCCAGCTTGGAATTGCTCGATCCCCCGCTCGCGGCCGCGTTGCACTCCGAGGCCGTCGAGGCCCGCGTGCATGCCGGGACGGTCGTCTTCGAGGCCGCGGATTTCTGCAAGTCCTATCCGCTGCTCGTCGAAGGTACGGCGCGTGTCGTCAAGATCGGCGCCGGGTCACGCGATACGCTCTTGTACCGGCTGCGCGCCGGCGAGCATTGCCTGCTTTCGGCCGCGGGCCTCTTGGCACGCTGGCGCTTCGGCGCAACGGTGACCGCGGAATCGGACTTGCGTGCGTTCGTGGTCCCCGCGCCTCTGTTCCGCCGGCTCGTTCGGGACGTGCCGGAATTCGCGCATGCGATTCACATCGCGATCGCGCGTCGTCTCGAGATCGTGCTGGACCTCGTCGAACAGGCGACCCATTTCCGCCTCGACCAGCGGGTCGCCACGCTCTTGCTGGGCCGCGGGCAGCGCCTCGGCGCGAGCCACCAGGAGCTCGCCGACGACCTCGGTACTTCCCGCGAGAACATCAGCCGCGTGCTGGAGATGTTCCAGTTGAAGGGCTGGGTCGTGCTCGGCCGGAGGCGCATCGAGGTTGCGGACCCTTCGGCCCTCGAGACGTTCCTGGACAATTGAGCGGACGGTCTCGGAGTGTGATTTGCATCACCGAGCCTCGGAGCCGCCTTCCTGTATCTTCTCGATCGACCGCGAATGCTGTTCGAACATGCGCCATGAGCACAAAGACGATAAGGGGGTCGAACATGACGGCAAGAGCGAAGTGGCTGCGGATCTGGTCGATCGCGGTCGGAGCCGTCACGGTCTTCATGGGGCCGCTCACGTCGTACTCGCCCCTCAAGGCAGAGCCGCCGGCCAGCCGAGACGCGCGACTGCGCGCGGTGCTCCGGGATGCCGGCTTCACCGGGACCGTGGGCTCCTCGATCGAGCGGCGGCTCGGCCGGCCGATCGACCGGAAGCTCGCGGATCTCGGCAGGCTCTTGTGGTTCGACACCTCCGGTGGGCTTCACGACGACAACACCTGCGGTGGCTGCCACTCCCCCGCAAGCGGCTTCGGGGACAGCCAGTCGATCGCGATCGGCGTGCAGAACAACAAGCGCGTCGGAACGAACCGCACCGGCCCGCGCAATCAGCGACGCGCGCCGATGGCAGCCAACACGGCGTTCTATCCGAAGCTCATGTGGAACGGGAGGTTCTCCGCGCCGTCCGGTGACCCGTTTGACAATGCGCAGGGATACCGATTTCCCGCCCCCGAAGGGACGACAAAGTTCCCTGCCGGCGATCCCTTCGTGACGCACCTGCTGATCGCCCAGGCCCACATCCCGCCGACGGAGCTCGTCGAGGTGGCCGGGTTCACGGGCACCGCCGGGACGATCGCACCCGAGTTCGACCCGTTTGACGACGGCCAAGGCCAAGACGTCCCCCCGCCCGACGCGAGCGGATTCCGCAACGAGCCGATCCGGCAGGCCGTGCTCGAGAGGCTGAACGGCTCTCCGGCCTACCGTGCGCTCTTCGGAGCGAGTTTTCCGGAAGTCGCCTCCGGAGCGCCGATCGACTTCACCATGTTCGGTCGCGCGATCGCCGAATTCGAGTTCACCCTCACGTTCGCGGACGCGCCGATCGATCGGTTCGCGCGCGGCGATCGAGAAGCCATGACGGTACCGCAAAAGGAAGGGGCCTTGGTCTTCTTCGGCAGCGGTCGCTGCGCGTCCTGTCACGCGGTTTCGGGGGCCTCCAACGAGATGTTCAGCGACTTCGAGATGCACGTGATCGGCGTCCCGCAAATCGCTCCGTTCTTCGGCGCCGGAACGGGAAACGTGATCTTCGACGGACCAGGTCGAGACGAAGATTTCGGATTGGAGCAGCTCACGGGTAATCCGGCCGACCGCTACAAATTCCGGAGCTCGCCTCTTCGCAACGTCGCACTGCAGCCGGCGTTCTTCCACAACGGCTCGTTCACACGCCTCGAAGACGCGATCCGGCACCACTTGAACGTCTTCGATTCGGCGCGCGGCTACAGCCCGATCCGCGCGGGCGTGGACCGGGACCTCACGTACCGCCTCGGCCCGATCGAGCCGGTCCTGGAACGCGTGGACCCGCTGTTGACCACGCCGATCGAGTTGAGTGCAAGGGAGTTCGAGGCGCTTGTGGCCTTCGTGCGAGACGGACTCCTCGACGAGGGGACGAAGCGCCAAAGCCTCTGCGCTCTGGTTCCGGCCAGCGTGCCGAGCGGCTACCCGACGATGCGCTTCGAGGGATGTCCTCAACACGACCGGAGCACGCCGTAGCCTCGTGGGCCCTGGCCGAAGCGGAGACTGCACGTCTAGCCGGGCGCGCCGAACGCCGCGACTGCGGCAGCCCCGCGGTCTTTGAGGCGCGCCGCGACCGCCGCCTCCGTGGGTTTCACGCGTCCTTCGCGCCGCGCGTCCGCGGCCAGGCCGTCGTAGGCGATCTCAAGGGCTCGCATCGTCTCCGAGGAGAGACGCTCGACCTCGCTATCGAGCGTTTTCGGATCGCCGTCGAGGTAGCGCTGGCCGTAGATCTCGCGCCGGTCGTTGTCCACGAAGAGCACGACCGCGCGCCTGGCTCCGATACTCATCGTTACCGCCGAAATCTGCAATACGCGGTCGCCGCCGGACGCGGCACTCACGGGAAAATCGGCATAAGCGATTTGCCGCGGTGTTTCGGCGAGCTGCGTCCGATACTCCCGCTCGAGAAATCTGAACGGTGCGTACCCGGGGGACGTGCGTAGGAGATCCTCGCGCACCGCCTCGAAGGGAGCGCCGGCTGCCTCGCCCCACAAGAACAATGCGTGGGCCTGGTCGTAGAGGCGCGCCGCCTCCATGCTTCGCTTCCAGCGCTCCACCTGGGCGGCCCTCGGCGCGCCCTCGGACGCGGGCGTCAGAACGTCCAGAAGGTTCTCTCGCACGGAGGCGAGGGCCCGCACATTGTCGCCCATCACGCTGGCCACACCCATGGACTCCGGCGCGGAGAATTCCAGGACGAGGTTGTCATCGGTGTTGACGGCGCCGCCCTCGGCGAACCTGCGCGATCCCGAAGTTGCCGCGACGAAATAGCTGAGAAAGTCCTCCGCCGACCCCATCTCGACGCTCTCGAGGTCTTTGGCGATCGCGGGAACGGCCATGCGGCGTGCCAGCGCGCCTTCGTCGAGCACGATGGGCGCGTTGCTGCCGACGATCTCGGCATCGTAGTGGGTCAGCCAGATCGCGACGTAGCGGAAACTCTCGCCGAACGTCCGCACGACCGTCTTGACGTCCCGAGGGGTCAGCTCGTAGATCGGAAGCCACTGGCAGGCGATTCCACCCGGGCGCAAGTGTCCGGCGACGATCCGGAAGTACTCGGCCGTATAAAGGTAGGCGGCCCCGCCGGACCAAGGATGAATCGGATCGGCGGTGATCACATCGTACGATTCGCGGGTCGTCGCCAGGTAGTTACGCCCATCGTTGAAGACGATTCGGAGCTTCGGATTGTCGAGGACGCGATGGTTGTAGTCGCCGAACGTGCGCGTTGCCGCCAACACGGTGGGCTCGATCTCGGCGAGGACGATCGACTCCACCTCGGGGTGAATCGATGTCGCGCCCAAGGTCATTCCCGTGCCCGTGCCGAGGACGAAGACGTTCCGCGGGTTCGGGTGGAGCAACATCGGAAGGTGCCCGAGCGTGCGTTGGCATTGCATGTCCATCGACGACGTCGTCGCCTCCGGACGGCCATTCACAAGGAACGCTTGGTTTCCTCCCCGCGGGCGAATGACACTGATGATCTCGTTCGCTCCCTCGGAGTAGTAAAGAACGTCGGTGTTCTCGAGCGCGTCCTGGATCCGCTCCCGCGTGTCGAAGGCGTCGCGCTGGTTGTTTCGGAAGATCGCGAAGTACTTGCGGTCCCAGGCCCGCCCCCAGTCCGGAAAGATCGCCAGGGCGAGGAGGAGCGACGCGACTCCCGCCGCGATCCAGGCGGTAGCCTTCATGCGATGGCGCACCGAGGCCACGACGATCGCTCCCACCCCGAGGTTCAGGACCACCAACATCTGGAGGGAGCGTTCGATCCCGAAAGCGTAAACGAGCACGAAGCCGCTGGCCGCCGCCCCCAGGATCGCTCCGATCGTGTTGGAGGTCAGGACCTCGCCGACGGCCGCGCCTCGCGATCCGCGGTGTCGGGCACCGATCGCGCCAGCGAGCGGAAACGCCACCCCCATGAAGAACGCCGGGACGAACATGGTGCCGAACGCGACGAGGAAGCTCGCCGCCAGGCGCCGGCCGAACTCGGTCGCCGAGATTCCCGAGAACATCCCCTGCCACCGCGCGGCGTGGGTGGGGAGATCGCGCATGAGGACCGTGACCGCGAGCGCCGACAGCCCGATGGCGATCTGTGTCAACCCGAACCCGATGACCGACTTCGAGGGGGCCCGACCCCACAACGACTGAGCCAGTCCGTACGCCTGGCTTCCCAAGCCGATACCGGCGAGGAACGCGACCAGCATGATGGCGAAGCTGTACACCGAAGTGCCGACCACCAGGCTCAGCATGCGGGTCCAGAGCACCTCGTACCCGAGCGCGCAGAATCCACTGACACCGATACCCCACAACACCCATCGGTACGACGCATCTCCGAGCTCGGCGAGACGCGGCTCGGGACCCTTCTCGTCCCGATCGGGCTTCGATCGGTCCCGCGGCGCGGCGTTCGGAGCGAACCATGGCTCCGGAAGCGCCAAGGCCACCAGGCCTACGAGGGCATTCACCGCGGCGGCCACGAGCATCGTGGACGTGACCCCGAGCGTTTTCAGGAGGAAGAAGCCGGCGAGGAAAGCGCCGGCGACCGCCCCGAGGGTGTTGACACCGTAGAGGAACGCGAGCCGCCGGCCGAGGAATTCCGAGCTTGCGGCCACGAACCGTGACAGGACCGGGAGGGTCCCGCCCATGAGGGTCGCCGGAACGATCATCGCACCCGCGGCGAAGACCGTTCGGAGCACCGACAACCAAACGCGGTTGGTCTCGGCGATTCGCGCGAGCGGTCCGTAGGCCACGGGGTAAACCCTCATGAGGGCCATGAACACGAGCGCGAACGCGGCGATCCCCAGCTCGAGCAGGCCATAGAGCCTCAGCGGTCGTGTCGCGGCGTCGGCCCGGCGGCCGAAGAGTCGGCTACCCAGGGCCAAGCCGCCCATGTAGACGGACAAGACGACGGTCACCGCGAGGTGCGAACCGCCGAAGACGAGGCTCAGCGATCGCATCCATGCGACCTCGTAGAGGAGCGCCGCGGAGCCGGACAGGAAGAAGAGAATGTAGAGAACGATGCCCACGTTTCGGAACTCTACACTGCGAGTCCCGCGCGCCGCTTTCGCCTCAGGGTGTCAGCGGCGGCGCCAACGGCGGGCCGCCATCCGCCCTGATCGTGAGCGGGACCGGATGGGTCGGGTCGTAGGCCACCGACACGCTGACCGTCGCGGCTCGGTGCCCTCCGGTCGTCGGGTTGAACTCGACAGGAACGCTCAGGCTACCGCCGGGAGCGATCGTCGCGGGAAACGCGGGGGGCGCGAGGACGCGGAAGTCCCCTGTGTTCCCCGAGGTGACCCCGACCGACTGGACGACGATCGGGCAGACGCCGGCGGTGGCGATCGAGAAGTTGCGCACCTGGGTCGATCCGGGAGCGTGATCGCTGACGGGGAGGATGTCGTACACGAGCGGGCCCGTGAGCGAGGCCACCGAGTAGATCACCGAGCCGGTCAGCGGAACCGAGAGAGACGGCTGGCACGGATCGTCGCTGGTGACGGTCAGGGCGCCCACGCCCTGGCCCGCCGCGGTGGGGGTGAACCGCACGATCACCTTCACGAGCTCGCTGTGGCCCAAGGTGTACGGCGGTGGCGGATCGAGCCCGGCGGCGTAGCCTCCGCCGGAGATCGAGATTCCGGAGACGTGCAGGCCGTCGTCGCCGGTGTTCACGATCTGGATCACGCGACCCTGCGTGGCTCCGAGACACACGCTGCCGAAATCGGTCGTCCCCTGCGCCTCGACGCGCGGAGGAGCGGGGATCTCCGCGACCGTGAAGTCGGTCGTGAAAACGGGACCGGGAGCGGATCCGGAAGCACCGGCGACCGTGTTGACGGGACCGCTCTCGCCGGGATCCGCTGGAATCGAGTGCGATCCCACGACGCTGGTCGAGCTCCACGCGACATCGTAAAGGGCGCCGCCGAGGTCCTGGTTGTCCCCGGTGTCGAG
Source organism: Acidobacteriota bacterium (assembly GCA_041500265.1). Lineage (GTDB taxonomy): Bacteria > Acidobacteriota > Polarisedimenticolia > Polarisedimenticolales > DASRJG01 > DASRJG01. The sequence continues at coordinate 21,963 of JBGQLU010000039.1, forward strand.
CACCGCGGCGCTGGCGACGTCGACGCCGGCGTCGTACGCGTTGCGGCCGATCTCCCACCCGAACAGCTCGTCCATCTTGCGCTGGGCATAGCCGAGCGTGAACACGCGCAGCGTGTCGGCGGAGTCCAGATAGACGTCGAAGGTCGCGGCCTCGAGGCCGGCGGTGACGTCGAGGCCTCCGGTCGTGCTGAGGTTGGGGCACAGGAAGCCTGCCGTGTTGAGCCCGGTCAGAAAGACCCACTGGCCCGAGACGTCCGTCCACAAGTAGAGCGGCTGCGGGCCGAGGTAGAACTGCGCGTCGCCGACGGCGAGCGGGGCGCGGGTCGACTTCACGTCGTGCATCGTCACCACGAAGTGGGTTCCCGGCCGGCTGTACGTGTCCCAGTAGAAACGGAGCGTGCGCGCGTAGATGCCGTTGTCGGCGCCGCGGTACGGGAGGTGAACGTGCGCGGTCGTGGGCAGGCCTGTCGTCGCATCCGGGCGGGTGTACGAGATCGCCTCTTCGACATGGGTCGTGTGCCAGGGGTACTGGGTGACCTGAACCAGCGGATGCTTGGCGCCGGCGGGAGCCGGCGGGAGCGGAACGTCGAAGTCGTAGTCGACGTCGTTGACCGGGCGCTCCTCGGGGCCGACGGCCCACGGCGTCCCGCTGAGCGCGGGAAGCCCGGAGGCGTCGGTGAACAGCGCGCTCGGCCCCGCATAGTCGGCGATCGGGGGGGCCGCGTTGATGCCGGGGATCTGAAGCGTATCGATGAGGAAGTCGATGACGTCGCTCGTCGGCTTCGGCCCGAACGCCTCGTAGACGTCGCGGACGTCGGGAAGCATGAAGTCGTGGATGCGGCCGCCCCCGGACCCGGCGTTGTCGAGGACGTCTTCCAGGCCATCGGTGTACTGATTCGCCCCGCCCCCGTGCCCGCTGACGTAGACGTCCACCTGGGCGGCGCGAGACAGGCACCCGGACGACAGCGGCACGACGGTGTTGCGCTTGCGCATCGTCGCGATCATGCGCGCCGGGTGGATCTCGGAGCGATCGCCGCTATCCGGATGGCCGTTGTCGAGGGCCCAGTGCCCGACGGTGTAGACCCGGTCCCCGACGGTCGGCATCGCGAAGAGCGGCAGGCCGATGTTGCCGTGACCGTAGCTGCCGTAGTACGGCGAGCCGCTGTTCTGGGTCTCCCACTCCCACTCGATGCGCCCCGTCCCGCGGAACTCGTCGGCTCCCTGGAAATTCGCGGTGGCCAGCACCCACTTGTAGTCGTCGTCCGGGATCATCAGCACGTCGGCGTCGTGCGCGTAGTGGCCGGTCGGATAGTCCTGGTACGAGATGATCGCCGGCTGGTTGCCCCCGTTCATGTTGGTCGCGGCGACGGTGCCGTACAGCCCCACCGGACGCTCGCTCCAGACCGAGATCCATTCGGGGTCGACGCGCTCCGGGGAGTGTTCCTTGAGCCAACCGTCTCGGCCTCCGCGCAGGCGCCCCCAGTCGTGGGCGAGCACGCCGACCTCATGCGGCACCGCGATGCTGTCGGGGCAGAGGTTGAACGTGGCCGACTCCGCCCGCAGAGCCGGATTCAGAGGGTCCCCGTACGTGGCGTAGATCTTGTAGAGGCCGGGCTGCGGAATGGAAGGCAACGCCTGGCCTCCCGACCCGACGACGCCGTCGTCGAACGGGATGCGGAAATGGCCCACCGCGTTTCCCTGGAGATCGGTCGGGAAGGCGTCCAGCGGGTAGAGAACGTTGAACATCTCGCGATCGACCGGTGTGATCCCCGGTGTCGTGAGCGGTCCGACCAGGTGGACCGCGAGATTCTCGAGAGCAGGCCAGTTCGAGCCCGTCAGGCCCACTGGCGACCCCCACGTGAACACGCCCGGTATCGTCCGTGGGTCGTTACCCGGATCCAGCACCACGACGCCGCCCGTCACCCCGATCGTCGGAGCCGGAGCCCCCTGGGCGACCCCCGGCCACGCGAGAGCCGCCAGACAGCACGACGAAACGACGATCCGCCAGCGCATCTCCTTCATGACCACGTCCTCCCCCGGACAGGCCCGTCCCGCGCTTTCGCGGGACCTGGCTGGTCCTACGTAGGGGTAGACGTAATTTCGGGGGAGGAGCCGTCACCCTGGAGGGTGAGAGGGGCTCTGACCCGGATTTGAGCCCATGACGGCGGAAGGTGGGGAGTCGTGGAGAGGCGTGCGGTGAAAGTGCACTCGCCTGCCGGAAGGGGATTTTAAGACAGGAAAGAAGAAGCGACGGGTCAACGTTTTGTTGACTCGTTGCCTTTTCGCATTACGAGCCTGTTTTGGGGGACTGCGTCCCGACACCTCGTGAAGAAACTGGGTGGTTGTGTGCGGCCACGTAGAATCGCGCGGAAGCATTCGGGGACCCAGGCCGATTTACCAATGGTGCTCGTGAGCCCGCTTATGAGCGTGGTCGATGGGATGGTGCGGCAACCTCATTGGTGACACGCCTCGCGTGATCCCGTTTAGGAGAGTGCCTCGGACCGCACCCCTGTCCCCGGATGCTCCACCAACCCGGATCCGGTATGGAGGAGTCACCGATGGGACGTGATCGTTCGCGAATCGATCAGCAGGATGGGAAGAAGCGCAAGATCGTCTCGCCCTCCCTGCTGAAGCGGATCAACCGCAACGCGGCAGGAATCGACTGCGGGTCCGAGACCCACTACGTCGCCGTGCCGACAGAGAAAGACCCTGAGCCCGTGCGCTCGTTCAAGACCTTCACGACCGATCTCAACCGCCTCGCCGACTGGCTCGAAGCGTGTGGGATCAAGTCGGTGGCGATGGAGGCGACGGGCGTTTACTGGATCCCGATCTTCGAAATTCTCGAGCAACGCGGCCTCGAGGTCGTTCTCGTCAATGCCCGGCACCTCAAGAATGTCCCCGGGCGCAAGAGCGATGTGATGGACTGCCAATGGATCCAGGAGCTCCACAGCGTCGGACTGCTTCGCGGGAGTTTTCGACCCGAAGCGGAGATCGCATCGTTGCGGACGTATCTGCGACACCGCGAGAAGCTCGTCCAGGGCGCCGCCTCTCACATCCACCGCATGCAAAAGGCGTTGGTGCAGATGAATCTCCAGCTGCACCACGTGATCAGCGACATCATGGGCGTTACCGGGATGCGCATCCTGCGTGACATCGTCGCCGGCGTTAGCGACCCCAAGGCGCTTGCCGCCCATCGAGACGGCCACTGCCGAGCCTCCGCGGAGCAGATCGCCGCATCGCTGACGGGCAACTACCGCCCCGAGCATCTGTTCACGCTGCGACAGAACCTCGAGATGTTCGACGCCTTCCAGCGGCAGATTCAGGCCTGCGACGCCGAAGTCGAGGCGGTCCTGAACACGCTCGCGGCGGAGTCCAAGCGCAAGCCCAACGCGTCGCCTCCCCCGCCGCGCTGCAAACCCAGATTCAGCGACAACGAGCCGCGGTTCGAGATTCGCGATCCGCTTTTCCGCCTCTCAGGAGCCGACATCACCCAGATCGACGGCATCGGCCCGTACACCGCCCTGCAGCTCATCGCCGAGATCGGCACCGACATGACGCGTTGGCGCACCCACAAGCACTTCACCGCTTGGTTGACTCTGGCCCCCAGGAACAAAGTCTCAGGCGACCGGCTCATCAGCTCCAAGACTCAACCCTCGGCCAACCGAGCTGCCGTTCTGCTGCGCATGTCCGCCATGGTTCTCGGCAGAACGTCGACAGCCCTCGGCGCTTACTACCGCCGCATCGCATACCGCATCGGCAAGCCCAAGGCGATCACCGCCACGGCGCGAAAACTCGCGGTGCTCGTCTATCGCGTCCTCAGCGGCGACCTCAACTACGCCGACCCCGGCGCGCAGGCCTACGAGGAGAGCCACCGAACGCGCACGCTTCAAAACCTTCGCAACCGCGCACGAATGCTGGGCTTAGGCCTCGTCGACCTCGAAACCGGGGAGACGATCCCGAGGTCAGTTTCTTAGGAGGGTTACGGGTAGCGACCGTATTTTACGAGCGTTATGGACGGCGTTCTCAAGTGGTCCGCGCACCACTCGTGGCGATTAAGCATGACCAAGATCGTCCTGAGGAGGTGGCAAGATGGGCCAGGGATCAGGTACTGGGCACCGACTGACATGTGCTGAACGGCTGGAATTACAGCGCCGA
>JBGQLU010000040.1:0-26105 GCA_041500265.1 Acidobacteriota bacterium
CGATTCGCATCGAATCGACCGGGGGCGTGGCGCCGATCCTCTCCGACGGGCATTACAAGGGCGACGCGCTCGCGATCCGCGACCTGATCCACGCCTACCAGACCGGGCGCCCCGCGTGACGGGGAACGAAGCGCTCTTCGCGGCGATCGATCGGTCGGGTTGGAACGCGCTGCTCCGTGATCTCGTGCGAACGCCGAGCCATCCGGGCCTGCCCCGTCAGGAAGAGGCGGCGGTGGCGGTGCTCGGCGCGTGGCTTCGCGAGCGCGGCCTGCCGGTGGCGACCAGCGAGGTCGCGCCCGGACGGCCGAACCTGATCGCAAGCCTCGGCGGCCCCCGTCCGGGGAGGCGCCTGGTCCTCTGCGGCCATACCGATACCGTTCCGTTGAATGCGGGGGAGCCGGGAGCCGGATTCTCCGCCGAGGTGCTAGACGGGCGGCTTCACGGCCGCGGGTCGGTGGACATGAAGGGCGCGCTCGCCGCCATGGCGGGCGCCATGGCCGGGCTTGCGGCGACGGCGACGCTCCCGGGAGGTGAGGTCGTGCTGGCGGCGGTCGCGGACGAGGAAATGCAAAGCCTGGGCGCCGAGGCTCTGGTGGCCGGAGGCTTCCGCGCCGATGGCGCGATCGTCGGTGAGCCGACGGCGAACCGGCTGGCGCTCGGGCACAAGGGTCTCGAGTGGCTGACGCTCACGTTCCGCGGCCGGGCGGCGCACGGCGGGACGCCGGAGGCCGGGATCAACGCGATCGTCGCCGCGGCGCGGTTCGTCGTGCTCGTCGAGGAGACGCTCAAGCCCCGCTTGGCCCTGCGCGCGCACCCGGTCCTCGGCCCGCCGACGATCAACGCCGGAACGATCGCCGGCGGTGACCAGCCCTCGACGGTCGCGGCGACCTGCACGCTCGTGGTGGATCGCCGTTCGGTGCCGGGGGAGACGTTTGCGACGCTCGTCGATGAGCTGAACGAGCTCCTCCGGCAGATCGAGCGCGGGATGCCGGGGCTCGTGACCGGGATCGAGCGCACCCCCGGTGGAACGGCGACCCTCGAGCACCTGGCCACGGTGACCGCCGAAGATCATCCGCTAGCGGTCGCGGTCGATTCCGCGCGGCTCGCGGTGACCGGGCGCGCCGAACGGCCGACCTCGTTTCCCGCCTGGACCGACGCCGCGCACCTCGCCAACTTCGCGCAGATCCCTTGCGTGGTCCTCGGCCCCGGGGACCTGGCGCTCGCCCATTCCCCGAGGGAAAGCGTCCCGCTCGCCGAGGTCGCGGACGCCGCGCGCATCTATGCGATGGCCGCGGTCGGCTTCTGCGGGGGAGCTTGGGCTCAGTGACCTTCCGGGTCCCGCACACCTTCGTGCTCTTGTTCGGACTGATCGTCGTCGCGGCGCTGCTCACGCACGTGATCCCGCCCGGGCGGTACGACAGGATCGACAAGGACGGCCGAAAGATCGTCGACCCCGCCTCCTACCACGCCGTGGCGGCCGCCCCCGCGACCGCCGGCGACGTCGCCCTCGCCTACCCGCGCGGCCTGGCCACCGTCGCCGATCTCGTCATGTACATCTTCATCGTCGGCGGGGCGTTCGGGGTCGTCGCCGCCACCGGCGCCGTCGACGCGGCGATCGGCGCCGTCGTGCGAGCCGGCGCCGGCCGGGGACCCTGGGTCCTCGTGGCGTTGATGCTCGTCTTCTCGCTCGGCGGCGCGACACTCGGCCTCGCGGAAGAGACCCTTCCGTTCATTCCGACGCTCGTCCTTCTGGCGCGCCGCCTCGGGTACGACGACGTCACGGGGGCGTCGATCGCGCTCGTCGGCGCGGGAGCCGGCTTCTCGGGCGCGTTCATGAACCCATTCACGGTCGTCGTCGGGCAGAGGATCGCCGAGGTGCCCAAGTTCTCCGGAATGGGGTACAGGATGATCGTCTGGGTCGTGATCACGGCGATCGCAATCGCCTACGTCTTGCGCTGGGCCGCCAAGGTCCGCGTCGAGCCCCCGGGCGGACCCGACGCGGCCGGACCCCACGCCGAGCGGCCCACCGCCCGCCAGATCGCGGTGCTCGCGGTGATGGGCGTGGCGCTGATCGCGATCGTCGCCGGCGCGATGCGGTACGACTGGGGCCTGCTCGAGCTCTCGGGGCTGTTCACCGCGGTCGCGGTCGTTGCCGGACTGGCCGGAGGGCTCGGGCCGAACGGGACCGCCGCGAAGTTCGTCGAGGGGGCCGCCGGGATCGCCTCCGGAGCGCTCGTCGTCGGGCTGGCCCGCGGGGTCCTCGTCGTCTTCGACGGGGCTCACGTGACCGACTCGATCCTCCATGGGATGGCTGGGGTCGTCCAGCACCTCCCCGCCCAAATCACGATCCTCGGGATCTACGCCGTCCAGGTGGCGTTGTCGTACGTCGTCCCCTCGGGGAGCGGGCAAGCGGCGCTGTCCCTCCCGATCCTGGCCCCACTCGCCGACCTCGTCGGCGTGACCCGCCAGACGAGCGTCCTCGCCTACCAGTTCGGCGATGGATTTTCGAACATCTTCACCCCGACCTCGGGGTATTTCATGGCCGCGCTCGACCTCGCCGGGATCCCGTGGACGCGCTGGGCGAAATTCATGTTGCCGCTCCAGCTCCTGTGGCTCGGCGCCGGATTCGTGCTGCTCCTGATCGCCCATGCCATGCGGTGGGGGCCGGTCTAGTTGCGCGTCGCCGGTGCATGCCCTGCCTGATAGACTCCGGGAATCGTCAGCAAGGAGGACCCAACCATGCTCAAAGAGTTCAAAGAGTTCGCGATGAAGGGAAACGTCGTCGACATGGCGATCGGGATCATCATCGGGGCCGCGTTCGGGAAGATCGTCACCTCGTTGGTCGGCGACGTCCTGATGCCGCCGATCGGCAAGTTGATGGGGAACCTCGATTTCTCGAACCTCTTCCTGTCCCTGGACGGCAAGACGTACGCGTCGTTGGCGGCGGCGAAGGCGGCCGGCGCGCCGACGGTCAACTACGGACTGTTCGTGAATACCGTGATCGACTTCGTCATCGTCGCGTTCGTGATCTTCTTGCTGGTGAAGCAGATCAACCGGCTCAAGAAGGAGCCTCCGGCTCCCGCCGCTCCCGCCACGAAGGAGTGCACGTACTGCTTGTCGACCATTCCCCTCAAGGCCACCCGTTGTCCGAATTGCACTTCGGAAGTCCGGGCGGCCTGAGGTAGCATCCGCCCGCGGAGACCACACCCGGGGACCCCGGTCCCGAGGAGCTTCGACATGCGACGTTCGACCTTGGCCTTGCTGACCGCGCCGGTCGCTCTCGCCCTCGCCGTCCTGGGAACGCCTGACGCCCGCGCGACCTCGGAGGACGAGCGTCCCGGTGAGATCGGCATCCTCGCGGGCGCCGGAATTGGCGACAAGGCCCTGGTCGGCGATGCGAACGACACGAAGATCGCCCCGGTCGCCGGGATCCGGCTCGGCGCGCATTTCACCGAGCGTGTCGCCGGCTTCATCGAGGGAACCTGGACCCAGTACACGGGGGACAAGGCGCTCTTCGGCGACGCCAGCGAGCTCGCGTTCCGGGTGGGTCCCGAGTGGTACGTCAATCCGAAGAACCCCTGGCAGTTCTTCGTCAACGTCGGCATCGGGTTCGCCAAGTACAAGACCGACTTCGGAGGGGACGACGGTCGCGGCATGGCCTCCCTGGGCCTGGGCGTCCGGCGCGGCTGGAAGCCCGGCGCCTTCCGCATCGAGCTTCGCGGAGACCGGACGGTCAGCAGCGCCGAGCTGGCGAACGGCAAGGACTTCACCGCAGCCAAGCTGATGCTGGGCTGGACGTGGGGAATCGGGAGCCGGCCGAAGGACACCGACGGGGACGGCGTCTTCGACAAGAAGGACAAGTGCCCGGACACGCCGCACGGTGCGACCGTCGATGCCGTCGGGTGTCCGACGGACGCGGACGGGGACGGCGTCTTCGACGGACTCGACAAGTGCCCGGATACGCCCAAGGGCTACCCCGTCGATGCCGACGGCTGCCCGAAGGACACCGACGGCGACGGCGTCGTCGACGGCAAGGACACTTGCGCGAACACCGTCAAGGGGTGCACCGTCGACGCGAACGGCTGCCCGGCCGATCCGGACAACGACGGCGTCTGCGACGGGCTCGACCAGTGTCCCAACACGACGGCCGGTTGCCGCGTCGACTCCCGTGGTTGCCCGATCGACTCGGACGGCGACGGCGTCTGCGACGGGCTCGACCAGTGCCCGGGGACTCCGGCCGGTGTGACGGTCGATGCCAGGGGCTGCCCGCCGCCGCCCCCTCCACCACCGCCGGTCGCGCCGCTGTTCACCCCCGAGCAGAAGGAGTTCGTGCTCCAAGGGGTGAAGTTCGACAACAACAGCGCCAAGCTCTCGGTCGAGTCGACGTTCGTGCTCGACAAGGTCGTCGACGCGTTGAAGGCCTACCCGAACGTGAAGGTGCAGGTCGGGGGGCACACGGACAGCACGGGCAGCGACGCCTACAACCAGAAGCTCTCGGAGCAGCGGGCCCACGCCGTGCGCGACTACCTGGTTTCGAAGGGGGCGAGCGCGGACAACCTCCTCTGGAAGGGGTACGGCGAGTCGAAGCCGATCGCCGACAACAAGACCGCCGACGGCCGTGCGAAGAACCGGCGCGTGGAGCTCCACAAGATGGAGTGAGCGCGGCGGAACGTCGATGCCTGCGAGGGGGCCTCCGGGCCCCCTCGTCGTTTCAGGACAGGAGAAGCCGGCGCAGGGTGGGGAGGACGCGCGCCTTGGGCGAGAAGATCTCCTCCAGAGCCTTGCTGAAGGGGACCGGCGTGTCGAGGGCGCCCAGCCGCTCGACCGGGGCATCCAGGTCCTGGAAGCACAGGCGTCCGACCGTCGCCGCGATCTCCGCGCCGAAACCGCCGGTGGCCGGGGCCTCGTGGAGCACCATCGCCTTCGAGGTCTTGCGGACCGACGCCGCGACGGTCGCCTCGTCCCACGGCAGGAGGGTGCGCAGGTCGACGACCTCGACCGAGAATCCCTCCCCCTCGAGCGCCGCGGCGGCGTCCTGAGCCCATCCGACCCCGGCGCCATAGGTGACCACCGTCGCATCGGTCCCGTCGCGGGCGATCCGGGCCGCCCCGATGGGGAGAGTGTAGTGCCCCTCGGGGACGGGGCCTTTCGTCGACCGGTATAACCCCTTGTGCTCCAGGAAGAGCACCGGACTCCCGTCCTCGAACGCCGCCAGAAGAAGCCCCTTCGCGTCGTACGGCGTCGCCGGCGCGATGACCTTCAGCCCCGCGACGTGCGTGAACCAGGCCTCCATGTTCTGCGAGTGGAACGGCCCGGCACCCATCCCGCCGCCGACGGGCACGCGCACCACGACCGGGATCCGCGCTCCCCACCGCCAGTGGGTCTTCGCGAGGTTGTTGACGATCTGGTTGAAGCCGCAGGTGATGAAATCCCCGAATTGCATCTCGATCATCGGGACGAACCCGTCGAGCGCCAGCCCCATGGCGCATCCGATCGCTCCGGACTCGATGATCGGCGTGTTCCGGACGCGGGCCTTCCCGAACTCGTCCAAGAACCCTTCGGTCGCCTTGAACACGCCGCCGTACTCGGCGATGTCCTGACCCATCAGGACGACCCGCGGGTCGCGCCGCAGCGCCACCTGCATCGCGTCGCGCACCGCGTCGATCATCCGCAGCTCCGGAGACGGAGCGTCGGCGGCGGGCTCGCGTACGACGAGCAAGGACGGGGCGTACACGTCGGCCAGCTCGCGCTCGGGAGTCCCGGAGGGATCGGGGGCGACGAGCACGTCGTCGATGAGCCGGTCGATCCGTTCCTTGAGCTCTTTCCGCATCGACGTCCGGGCCTCCTCGCCGAGAACCCCCTGGGCGACGAGCACGCCTTCGAACCGCGCGACGGGATCCTTCTTGGCCCATTCGTCGAAGAGCTCCTTCGGGACGTACGCCGTCCCGGAGGCTTCCTCGTGGCCGCGCATCCGAAAGGTCTTGAACTCGAGGAGGGTCGGACCGCCGCCCGCGCGGGCCCGCGCCGCCGCCTCGGTGACCGCGGCGTGCACCGCGAGGATGTCGTTCCCGTCCACGATCCGCCCTTCGATCCCGTACCCCTTCGCCTTGTCGGCGATGTCACGGCAGGCGTACTGCTCCGAGACCGGAGTGGACAGGCCGTACTGGTTGTTCTCGACGACGAAGAGCACCGGGAGCTTCCAGACCGCGGCGAGGTTGACCGCCTCGTGGAAGTCCCCCTCGCTCGTCGCGCCGTCCCCGGTGAACGCCGCCGCCACGAGCTTGTCTCCCCGGAGCTGCGCGGCCAGCGCGAGCCCGTCGGCGACAGGGAGCATCGCACCGAGATGGCTGATCATCCCGACGATGCGGTGCTCCATCGTTCCGAAGTGGAACGTGCGGTCGCGGCCCTTCGTGAAGCCGCCGTCCTTTCCCAGGAGCTGCCGGAACAGACGCCCCAGGTCGAGCCCGCGGGTCGTGAACACGCCCAGGTTCCGGTGCATCGGGAGGATGAAATCGTCGGGGGTCAGCGCGAGCGTCACGCCCACGGCGATCGCCTCTTGCCCGATCCCCGAAAACCACTTCGAGAGCTTCCCCTGCCGGAGCAGGTTCAGCATCTTCTCCTCGATGAGCCGCGGCAACAGGATCGCCCGGTACATCTCGACGAGCGGGGGGGCCGCAGTCTTCGTCTTCGCCATAGGTGAGGATTGGAGCAGCGGGACGGGGTGTATGTCCAGCAGGGAGAGCGGCCGGCCCCTAGGGAGGCGGAATCTCGGCCGCCGCGCGCCGCGCGACCTCGTCGGCGCAACCCCAAGACAACGTGACCCCGCCCCCCCCGTGGCCGTAGTTGTGGATGACGATGCCCCCCGGCCGGCGCTCCGTCTCGAGGCGCACCTCGGGGCGGGCGGGGCGCAGCCCGACCGCGTGCGAAAGGACCGGAGCGTCGGCGAGCCCGGGGACCAGCGCGACGCAGCGGGCGCGAATCTCCGAAGCCGTTCCGGGATCGACTGAGAGGTCCCAGGAGTCCACCTCCTGCGTCCCCCCGAGTACCGTGCAATCGGCCCGCGGGATCACGTACGCGAGCGGGGTTTTCTTCCCTCCGGCCTGGACGAACCGCCGCGCGTGGCCGGGGGCGACACGGACCACCTGGCCGCGGACCGGGTGGAGCGATTCGTCGCCGCACAGCTCGCGGGCGCCCAGCCCGGTGCAGTTCGCGACGAGCGAGGTCTCGAGCAGGAGGGCGTCGAGCGACGACACGGTGCGCGGCTCGATCGCGATGCCGAGCGACGCGGCCTTCGCCTCGAGCCAGGCGAGGTACGCCGGCATGGCGGCGACCGGCGCCTGGAACACCCATCCCGCCACGTGCGGTCCGACGATCTCCTCGGGCATCGCCGCGCGGAAGCGATCGACCGCCTCCTTCCACCAGGGGGCGTCCCCCCCGTGCTCTTCCTGCAGGTCGATCCCCTCGACCATCGTGATCCCGGCCGCCGGATCCCGGCGCAGGTCGTCGAGAACGCGAAACGTGCGCCGGCTCCACCCGAGCGCGCGGTCGGGAGGACCGCACCGGAACGGGTACCACACCGCGGCGGCGACGTCGGATGTCGTGTTCGGCGTCCTGTCGCGGGCGACGATCTTGACCTTGAATCCGGCCTCGGCGAGCCGGATCGCGGAGCTCAAGCCGACGACGCCGCACCCGACCACCGTCGCCTCGCGGGTCAGCCTCGTGCGCGTGAACGGGGCGTTCATGAGGACAGTCTACCCGCCCCGAATCCCGGCGGGAAACGCTCGAAATCCGCGTGTTCCCGCGCGGCTCTTGTCGCGGGTGGCGCTGAGGTGATAGAAACCCCGGGCAACGGTCGAGGGGGAATTCGCTCATGGGCCTGATTCCGCGCGAGGTGAAGTTCTTCGATCTGCTCGAAACGCAGTCGCAGACCGTCGTCCGCGGGGCGAAGCTCCTCCAGGAATGCCTCGAATCGAAGTCCTCGATCGACGAGATCTACCTGGCGTCCAAACGGATCCACGACGTCGAGCACGAAGGGGACGAGCTGGTCCACCGGCTGATGGAGCGCCTGAACAAGAGCTTCATCACCCCGCTCGACCGCGAGGACATCTACGAGCTGACCTCGCGCTTGGACGACGTCCTGGACTACGTCGACGCGGTGGCGAAGCGCCTCGTGACGTTCAAGGTCTCGACCATCACCTCCCACGCGATCGAGCTGGGGCGGATCATCGTCCGCGGGTCCGAGGAGGTGGCGATCGGCATCGCGCTGCTGCGAGATCTGTCGAAGTCCGAGGCGATCATCCGGCAGTGCGCCAAGATCAACCAGCTCGAGAACGACGCCGACCAGGTCATGCGCGACGCGCTGAACGATCTGTTCAACGGCGGCGCCAAGGACGCGCTCGAGGTCATCAAGTGGAAGGACCTCTACGAACACCTCGAGATCGCGACCGACAAGTGCGAGGACGTCGCCAACATCATCGAGGCCGTCCTCGTGAAGTACACCTAGCCGCGGCCGATCCGAGCCCGTCTTGAGCCAAGGCTTCTTTCCCGACCTCGCCGCGATCTTCGCGCAGCCCTACGTGGCGCTGATCTTCGTCGCCGCGCTCACGTTCGACTTCCTGAACGGCTTCCACGACGCCGCGAACTCGATCGCGACGATCGTGGGGACGCGGGTCCTTCGGCCCGGTCCCGCGGTCTTGTGGGCGGCGTTCTTCAACTTTGCGGCCGCGTGGGTCTTCGGCGTCGCGGTCGCCAACACCGTCGCCAAGATGGTCCACCCGGAATTCGTCACCCCGAACGTCGTCCTCGCCGGGCTCATCGGCGCGATCTTCTGGGACCTGATCACCTGGTATTTCGGCCTGCCGACGAGCTCGTCGCACGCGCTCCTGGGAGGGTTCGGGGGGGCGGCGATGGCGTACGCGCACAGTTGGACGGGCGTCCTCCACGCGGGCAAATTCATGATGACGGTGGAGTTCATCGTCATCGCCCCGTTCATCGGGTTCGCGCTGGCGGTCCTCTTCGCGATCATCGTGCTGCGTGCGTTCCAGGGATTCTCTTTCTCGCGCGTGGACCGGTACTTCCGCGTCATCCAGTTCGGCTCGGCGGCGGCGTTCTCGCTCGGTCACGGGACCAACGACGCGCAGAAGACGATGGGGATCATCGCGGCGTTGTTCTACGCGACGATCTGGAAGGCGCAGCAGCCGCTCTTCGAGCACGGCCAAGTGAGCTTCCCGTTCTGGATCGTGCTCGTCTGCCATCTCGCGATCGCGCTCGGCACGCTGACCGGCGGCTGGCGGATCGTCAAGACGATGGGCATGAAGCTGACGAAGCTGAGGCCCTGGGCGGGCGCCTGCGCCGAGACGGCTGCGGCGCTGTCGCTGTTCGCGTCCCAGCACCTCGGCGTTCCCGTGAGCACCACCCACACGATCACCGGGGCGATCGTCGGCGTGGGCTCCGTGCAGCGCGTGTCGGCGGTCCGATGGGGGATCGCGCGGCGCGTCGTTTGGGCCTGGGTCCTCACGATCCCGATGTCGGGGCTCGTCGGCGGGCTCTGCTACTACCTGATCGCGGCGATCCGGTAGCGGCGGCGGGGCGGCCGCGGGAGCCGCGGCGTATACTCTCCGCCTCTCACGGAGGTCGCGATGCTGAAGCTCTGGCACCTGGATCGCTCGCCGTTCGGCTGGAAGGTGCGGATGGTCTTGAAGGAGAAGAACGTTCCGCACGAGGTGGTCATCCCCGAGAACAAGAACGAGAACCCGGCATTCGCGAAATTGAATCCGTTCAAGCTGACGCCGGTGCTCGAGCTGACCGACGGCCGGGTGATCTACGAATCGACCGTCATCAACGAATACCTCGAGGAGGTCTATCCCGACCCGCCGATGCTCCCCAAGGACCCCTACGAGCGCGCGCGCGTGCGGATGCTCGAGGACACGACCGACCAGTACTTCAACACCACCTTGCGCGAGTTCCGGTCGTCGCAGTTCGAATACGCTCCGCCGTTCCTCATCCGGAAGAAGCCCGACGCGATCGACCACGCCCTCCTCGAGACCTCGCGGGCCAAGCTGCACGAGCACCTCGCGCGGCTCGAATCCGATCTCGCCGGCCGGACCTATTTCGGCGGGGCGATGTTCTCCCTGGCCGACGTGGCCTTGGCGCCGCCCCTGACCGCGAGCCTGCGTCTTCTGAGCGTGCTCCCCGACAAGCGCTACCCGCTGATCGCGGCGTGGTCGGCGCGGATCGTCGAGCGCTCCTCCTACATCGCCTCGGCCCCCAAGGAGCCCCTCCGCATCCGTGACTGATGGCGAGGGCTGGGTCCGCGTCGGCGATGCCTCCGCCTTCCCGCGGGGCCGAGGGCGGCGGGTCGTCGTCGGTCAGGCTCCGGTCGCGGTCTTTCGGGACGGCGATCGCTGGATCGCGCTCGATGACACCTGCCCGCACATGGGGGCCTCCCTGGCGGACGGCCGGCTGTTCGGCGACGAGCTCCAGTGCTCGTGGCACGAGTGGCGCTACGACGTGTCCACGGGCCGATGCCCCGTGCGGTCCTGGGCGCGCGTGCGCGTTCACGAGATCCGGGTCCGCGAGGCCGGCGTGTGGGTCCGGCTCGCCCCGGCGCTCCCGAAGCCGGAGCCCCGTCCCGAGCCGGAGCCCGAGCAGGACGACGCGGACTGGCTGCGCTGGGACCCGGATCGCTACTTCAAGGACCGGGGACGGGAGCCGAAATAGCCCGGGCCTATTTCGGTTCCTGTCCCCAATTCAGGGCTCGTAGGCGAGCCAGGGACGCAGCCAACGCTCGGCGTCGGCGGCAGGGATTCCCTTGCGGCGGGCGTAGTGCTCGATCTGGTCGCGGCCGATCTTCCCGACCGCGAAGTACTTCGCCGCGGGGTGCCCGAGATAGAACCCGCTGACCGATGCCGCCGGGTGCATCGCGAAGCTCTCGGTCAGGCGGATCGACGCCGCGCTCTCGGCGTCGAGCAGGGACCACAGCGTGGCCTTCTCGGTGTGGTCCGGGCTTGCCGGGTACCCGGGCGCCGGCCGGATTCCGCGGTAGCGTTCGTGGATCAGATCGTCGAGCGACGGCCGCTCGTCCCGCCCGTACCCCCACTCGACGCGCGCGCGGAAGTGAAGCAGCTCGGCGAACGCCTCGGCGAGCCGGTCGGCCAGCGCTTTCGCCATGATCGCGTTGTAGTCGTCGTGATCCGCCTCGAACCGCTTCACCAGGGCGTCGAGCCCGATCCCGGTCGTCACGGCGAACGCCCCGACAAAATCGACGACGCCCGAATCGCGGGGCGCCACGAAATCGGCGAGCGAGAGGAGCGGCTCGCCGTCCGCCTTCGAGGTCTGCTGCCGCAGGAAGTGGAGCCGCGCCTTTTCCCGGAGACGCGTCTCGTCCTCCCAAACGATGACGTCGTCGCCGTCGGCGTTCGCGGGGAAGAAGCCGTAGACCCCGAACGCGTGGACGAGCCTCTTGTCCACGATGCGGGCGAGAAGCGTCTTCGCGCTCTCGAACAGATCGCGCGCGGCCTTCCCGTAGTCCGGATGCTCCAGGATGCGCGGGTAGGACCCCTTGAGCTCCCAGGCGTGGAAGAACGGCGTCCAGTCGACGTAGGGGATCAGCTCCTCGAGCGGAAAGGCGGACAGCCGCCGCGTTCCGAGGAACCCGGGCCGTGCGACGTCGTCCTCGGACCACGCGAACGCCGCACGGCGCGCGCGCGCCGTCTCGAATGGGACGATCGGCGCGACGTCGCGCCCGGAATACGCGGTCCGGACGCCGTCTTGCTCCGACGCGTTGGCCGCGAGGAACGGCGCCCGCAGGGCCTCGCTCGTCAGGCTCGACACGACGTCCACCGCGCGGGAGGCGTCCACGACGTGAACGACCGGGCCGCGGTACTCGGGGGCGATCTTCACCGCGGTGTGCTTCTTCGAGGTCGTGGCGCCGCCGATCAGGAGCGGAAGGGTGAAACGCTGCCGCTGCATCTCCTGCGCGACGTGGACCATCTCGTCCAGGGACGGCGTGATCAGTCCCGACAAACCCACCATCGTCGCGCCGCGCGCCTTCGCCTCGCGGAGGATCGTGTCGGCCGGGACCATCACGCCCAGGTCGACGACCTCGTAGTTGTTGCAGGCGAGCACGACCCCGACGATGTTCTTCCCGATGTCGTGGACGTCCCCCTTGACCGTCGCCATCAGGACCGTCCCGCGCGTCGCGGCGGCACCCGCGGCCTTCTCCTTCTCGAGGTACGGCTGGAGCCAGGCGACCGCCTTCTTCATGACCCGCGCGCTCTTCACGACCTGCGGCAGGAACATCTTGCCCGCCCCGAACAGGTCGCCGACGACGTTCATGCCGGCCATCAACGGCCCTTCGATGACCGCGAGCGGACGGCCGTAGCGCTTCCACGCCTCCTCGGTGTCGGTCTCGATGAAATCGACGATGCCGTGTACGAGCGCGTGCTCCAGGCGGCGCTCGACCGGCCCGTCTCGCCAGAGCTCGTCCTTCACGCGCGCGGTGGCTCCGCCCTTCACGGTCTCGGCGAAGGCGACGAGGCGCTCGGTCGCGTCCGGCCGGCGGTTCAGGAGCACGTCCTCGACCCGTTCCAGGAGATCGGCGGGGATGTCGTCGTACACGGTCAGCTGCCCCGCGTTGACGATGCCCATGTCGAGCCCGGCCCGGATGGCGTGATAGAGAAAGGCTGCGTGCATCGCCTCGCGCACCGGCTCGTTCCCGCGGAACGCGAACGAGATGTTGCTCACCCCTCCCGACACCTTCGCCCCGGGACAGGCCTCCTTGATCCGGCGGACCGCCTCGATGTACGCGAGCGCGTAGCCGTCGTGTTCCTCGATTCCGGTGCCGACGGTGAGGATGTTCGGGTCGAAGACGATGTCGTAAGCGGGAAAGCCGATCTCCTCGGTCAGGATCCGGAAGGCGCGCTCGGCGATCGCGAGTTTCCGGTCGGCCGTGACCGCCTGGCCCTCCTCGTCGAACGCCATCACGACGACCGCCGCGCCGTAGCGCCGGATCGTCCGCGCCTGCCGCTTGAAGACCTCCTCGCCCTCCTTCAGGGAGATCGAGTTGACGACGCCCTTCCCCTGGAGGCACTTGAGACCCTCTTCGAGGACCGTCCACTTGGAGCTGTCCACCATGATCGGGAGCTTCGAGATCTCGGGCTCGGAGCCGATCAGGCGCACGAACGTCGACATCGCCGCTTCGGAGTCGAGCAGCCCCTCGTCCATGTTGACGTCCAGAATGTTGGCCCCGCCCGAGACCTGGTCGCGCGCGACCGCGAGCCCGGCCTCGAACTCCCCGGCCGCGACGAGGCGGGCGAATCGCTTCGAGCCGGTCACGTTCGTCCGCTCCCCGATGAGGATGAAGTTCGAGTCGGGGCGGATCGTGAGGGGCTCCAAGCCCGATAGCTGGGTGAACGGCACCGGCGCGACCGGCCGGTGGGGCGGCTGTCCGCGCACCGCCTCGGCGATCGCCTCGATGAACTCGGGGGTCGTACCGCAGCATCCTCCGGCGACGTTGAGCCAGCCCTCCCGGGCGAATTCGTGGAGGCTCGCCGCCATGGCCCCGGGCTTCTCGTCGTAGCCGCCGAAGGCGTTCGGGAGCCCCGCGTTCGGGTAGCAGACGATCGGGAGAGGGGCGACCCGCTGCAGCTCCTCCAGGAAGGGCGCCATCTGCCGCGCGCCGAGCGCGCAGTTCAGCCCGGTCGCGAGAAGAGGCGCGTGGGAGATCGAGATCCAAGCCGCCTCGAGCGTCTGACCGGACAGCGTGCGGCCGCTCTGGTCGGTGATGGTGAGCGAGGCGATCACCGGGACCGCGGCCTTGCGCTCCTCGAAGAGCGTCTGGATCGCGAAGAGCGCGGCCTTGAGGTTCAGCGTGTCGAACGTCGTTTCCGGAAGGAGGAGGTCGACGCCGCCGTCCAGGAGCCCACGGGCCTGCTCCTTGTAGGCGGCGACCAGCTCTTCGAAGGTGACGGCGCGAAACGCGGGATTCTCCACGTCCGGGGAAAGGGAGGCGGTGCGATTCGTCGGTCCCATGGATCCGGCCACGAAGCGGGGCCGGTCGGGGTTCTTCGCCATCGCCGCGCGCGCGGCGCGCACGGCGATCTCCGCCGCCGCCTTGTTGATCTCGTGGACGTGCCCTTGGAGCCCGTAGTCCGAAAGCGAGATCGCCTGGGCGTTGAAGGTGTTCGTCTCGACGATGTCGGCCCCGGCGTCGAGGTATTTCCCGTGGATCTCGGCGACGACGTCCGGCCTCGTCAGGGCCAGGAGGTCGTTGCATCCCTTGAGATCCTTCGGGTGGTCCGAGAACCGGCCCCCGCGGAAGTCGGACTCGCCGAGGCGGTACGACTGGATCATCGTCCCCATGGCGCCGTCGAGGACGAGAATCCTCTCCCTGAAGAGGCGGCGGAGCGTGTCGGCAGCGGACATGGTGATGGGATCCTCGTTAGGAAATGTATCAAAAGGGGCCCGTGCGTCACGAAAATGACGCGGAAACCGCACTGGAACCAAGAAATGACTGGGCTCGCGCCCGTCCGTCCCGTAAGAAAAGTGGTCTTTCGAGGGACCCGCGCATGGGACGACGGACCGCGATCCTCCACGACCCCTACAACGCCGAGGCGCCGCTCGACGTCGTGGACGGGGGTCCGGTCGCCCCCGGCGACTTCTTCGTGCGGTCGCACTTCGCCGTTCCTGGGATTGATTCCGCGGCTTGGCGCTGCACGGTCGACGGCGCCGTCGACCGGCCGGTGACCCTCGACCTCGACGCGCTGCGCGCGCTTCCCCAGCGGCGGCTCGCCGTGACCCTCGAGTGCGCCGGCAACGGGAGAACGCTTTTGCGCCCCGAAGTGAAGGGAGCGCCCTGGACGCTGGGCGCGGTATCGACCGCGACGTTCACCGGAGCCTCGCTCCGGGACGTCCTCGACCGCGCCGGCATCCGCGACGTCGCGGTCGAGGTCGTTTGCCGCGGGGCCGACTCGGGCACGGTTCCGGACGGGCGTCAGGTCGGCTTCGAGCGTTCGCTTCCGCTCGACGTGGCGCGCGATCCCGACGTGCTGGTGGCGTGGGGGATGAACGGCGCGCCGCTCGCCCCCGAGCACGGCGCCCCCGTGCGGTTGATCGTTCCCGGGTGGTACGGCGTGGCGTCGGTGAAGTGGCTCGTCGGGCTCAGCGTCGTGACGGCGCCGTTCGCCGGCATCTTCCAGGGCGAGAGCTATGTGTACCGAGGCTGCGCGGCGTACCCCGAGAACACGCCGGTCGGCCCCGTGCGCGTGAGGGCGTTGATCGCATCCCCGGTGGCCGGCGCCACCGTCTCTCGCGGCGCGCTCACGGTCAAGGGCTCCGCTTGGTCGGGAAGCGGGGCGATCGTCAAGGTCGAGATCAGCACCGATGATGCGGCCTCGTGGCGCGCGGCGACGCTTCTGGCTCCGGCGTCGCCGCGCGCCGCGACGCCGTGGCACGCGACGATTCGCGTGGAATCGAACGGCGAGGTCGAGATCCTGGCGCGCGCCACCGACGGCGCCGGAAACGTGCAGCCCTTGGACCCTCCCTGGAACGTGCTCGGCTACGGGAACAACGCCGTTCAGAGGATCATCGTCCGCGTCGTCTAGTGCCCTGCGGCCGCCCCCACCTGAAGATCGAACCCCAGCCGGATGGACTTCGCCCCGGTCTTCGCATCCACGAGCCTCGGCTTGACCCGGACGTCGCCACGTGCCGAGCGGACGATCCAGGCGGAGTCCGGCATGACCGGCAGGGCGGGGAGGAGCGAGGCCACGTCCACGGGTCCGGTGAGAGGGAGATTCAGGACGACGCTCTGAAACCGGAGGACGCACGCCTTCGCCCCGTTCGCGCCGCTGGTCACCTCGAGGGTCAGCCGCGGCTCGACCGGCACGTCGAGGCTCAGCTCGGGCACCTTGAGGCGCAGGGACGTCGTGATTCCGCCGTTCGCCCCGGCGCCGGGATCGAACCCCGTCACCTTCAGATCTTGCAAGAGCAGGGTGACCCCACGGCCGGCGGCCAGGGCGACATCCACGTGATCGGGAGCCATCGCCCGGATCAGCTCGTTCAGCGAGTCCGCATCGACGGTCACGTCGACGCGCGCGGAGGCCGCCGTTGCGGCCGACAACGCGGCTGCCAGGGCGGCCGTGAGGATTCGAAGGGGTCGAAGTCGCACGGTTCCGGCCTCCTGGTGTAGAAGAACGACCGGATCTTATCCGTGGGACGGCGGAAGCGCAGGCGGACGCCCAGTCCCCCCCTCGTTTGCGGGACGGCGCGACCTGGGCGATCCTGTCGGGACATGACGGCCCTTTTTCCCCTTGCAGTCGTGCTGATGGCGTCCTGGGTGAAGGACATGCCCCCGCCTCCGCCTCCGACGGCGCCGGCGCCCGTGTCCGCGACGTCCGAGAGGATCCTCGCGGACGTCAGGAAGCCCGGTCCCTCCGCGACGCTCGTGAACGTCTGGGCGACGTGGTGCGGGCCCTGTCGAGAGGAGTTCCCGGACGTCCTCAAGGTCGCGAAGGAACTGAAGGCTCGAGGCGTCCGGCTCGTGCTCGTCTCCGTGGATTTTCACGAGATGGAGATCGAGCTCCGTCGGTTCCTCTCGGAGCAGGGGGTCGACTTCGCGACGTACCTCCGGGAGGGGAAGGACGAGGCGTTCATCGACGCGCTCAGCCCGGATTGGAGCGGGGCGATCCCCGCGTCGTTCGTGTACGACTCGAACGGCAAGCTCGTTCGTTTCTGGGAAGGCAAGGCCAGCTACGCCGAAATCAAGAGCCGGGTGCTCCAGGCACTCGACCACAAGGAGACTCCATGATCCGCAAGGCCCTGTTCGTCGTCCCGCTCGTCGCGGCGCTCGCCGCCGCTCCCTCCTTCGCCGATTCGCTCGCGATCGGCTCCGCCGCTCCGATGACCGACGCGAAAATGAAGAACGTGGACGGCAAGGACGTCTCGATCGCCGACGTCCGGGGCGCCGCCGGCACGCTCGTCGTCTTCACCTGCAACCACTGCCCGTTCGCGAAGGCGTGGGAGTCGCGCATCGTCGCGCTCGGGAACACCTATCGCGCGAAGGGCGTGGGCGTCATCGCGGTCAACGCCAACGATCCGTCGGTGGCGCCGGAGGACGCGTACGACGTCATGAAGCAGCGGGCCCAGGACAAGGGCATGCAGTTCCCCTATGTCGTCGACGCCACCTCGAACGTCGCGCGCGCCTTCGGCGCGAGCAAGACCCCCGAGGCGTTCCTCTTCGACAAGGACGGCAAGCTCGTCTACCACGGCGCGATCGACGACAACAAGGAAGACGCGACGAAGGTCGACAACCCGTACCTGAAGAACGCGCTCGACTCCGTCGTGGCAGGGAAAGACGTCGCCGTGAAAGAGACCAAATCGATCGGATGCGGGATCAAGTTCCGCTCCTAGCCTGACCTTCCGGAGCGACCGAATTCCGGCCTTCGCCGGAGTTCGGTCGCCGTGACGGGCTCGTTTGCAGGCGGCGTCGGGGTCTCGCTATAGTGCGGCCCCCGACATGAATCAGGACCGACAGAGTACGTATTCGTTCCCTTCCTGGGTGGACGACCTCAAGCCCCTGCTCGCCGCCGTCGGCCTGGGTCTCCCCGTCGTCCTCGTTCTCCTGTTCTGGTACGGCGCGTCGCCGGCGACGACCGCGGTCGGCTACGCCCCCCCGCAGCCGGTGCCGTATTCGCACGCCCTGCACGCCGGCCAGCTCGGGATCGACTGCCGCTACTGCCACGACACCGTGGAAGTCGCCGCGCACGCGGCCATCCCCGCGACGCAGACCTGCATGAACTGCCACACGAACATCCGCGCCGGCTCCGCCAAGCTGGCGCTCGTCCGAGAGAGCAACGTCACGGGAATGCCCGTGCCATGGGTTCGCGTGCACGACCTCGCCGATTACGTCTACTTCAACCACAGCGCGCACGTTCGCCGCGGCGTCGGCTGCGTCGAGTGCCACGGCCGCGTCGACAAGATGGAGGTGGTCCATCAGACCCAGCCGCTGTCGATGGGGTGGTGCCTCGACTGCCACCGCAACCCCGACGCTCACCTCCGCCCGCCGGAGCTGGTCACGCAGATGGACTGGCAGCCGCCGGCCCAGATGACGCGCGCCGCGTACGGCCGGCAGATCCGCGAGAAATACAACTTGAACCCGTCCGAGGACTGCAGCACATGCCACCGCTAGACCCGAAGTCCGGCGGGCGCGCCCTCTGGCGGAGCCTCGACGACCTTGCCGGGGACAAGGCGTTTCAGGATGCGGTCGGACGCGAGTTCCCGCTCTACGCCGACGAGATGCTCGCCCCGTCGCGGCGGGAGTTCCTCATGTTGATGGGGGCGTCGGTCGCGCTGGCGGGCATGACCGCCTGCCGCCGCTGGCCCGTCGAGAACATCGTCCCGTTCTCCCACCGCCCGGAGGGCTACGTCCCCGGAGAGCGGCTCCAGTTCGCCACCTCGTACGATCGGAACGGCGCCGCGATCGGCCTGCTCGTGTCGAGCTTCGACGGACGCCCGATCAAGATCGAAGGGAATCCCCTCCATCCCATGAGCCTCGGCGCGACCGATCCGATCGCGCAGGGAACGCTCCTCCAGATGTACGACCCCGATCGGAGCACCGGGCTCTTCGAGCGCGCCGGCCAGGGTGAGGGAACCCCGCGAACCTGGGACGAGTTCGCCGTCTGGGCCGAGCCGATCCTCGCCCGGCACAAGGCCTCGGGGGGAGCTGGTCTGCGCATTCTGGCCGAGCCGTCGTCGTCGCCGACGCTCCTGGCGCAGAAGAAGCGGCTCGAATCGGTCTACCCGCAGGCGGTCTGGGTCGAGTGGGATCCGCTCACCCGCGACGCGGAGCGCGAGGGAGCGAGGCTGGCCTTCGGGCGTCCGCTGCGGCGGCACCTCGATCTCGGAAAGGCCGACGTCGTGCTGGCCCTGGACGCCGACCTGTTCATGGACGATCCCGCGGGGCTCTCCCACACGCGGGCCTGGGCGCGCCGCCGCAAGGGCGAAGACGGCGTCATGAACCGCGTGTGGGCGGTCGAAGCCGGGTACTCGCTGACCGGCGCCTCGGCCGATCACCGGATCCCCGTGCAGAGTGCGCTGGTCCCGGTCGCGCTGGGCCGCATCGCGGCCCGCATGCTCCGGTCGGGGCTGACGCTCTCCGCGGGTTGCGAGGGGCTGCGCGAGGCGATCGAGCGGTTCGAGTCGCATGCGTTCGACGACCCGCGCCTGGACACGATCGCCGCGGACCTGCTCGCGGCGCGCGGGAGAGGAGCGATCGCGGTCGGGCCCCGCCAGCCCGCGGCCGCTCACGCGCTCGCCATGGCGCTCGATGCGGCGCTCGGAAACTCCGGGAACGCGGTGACCTACGCCGACGATCCCGAGCCGGCCCGCCCCGGGCATCTCGAGGCGATCGCCAAGCTCGCCTCGGATCTGTCCGCCGGGCTGGTCGAAACGCTCGTGATCCTCGGCGGCAACCCGGCCTTCGACGCTCCGGCCGACCTCGATCTTGCCAAGAGGATCGGCTCGGTCTCGCAGACGATCCGCGTCGGGCTCTACGACGACGAGACTTCGTCGCTTTGCCGCTGGCAGCTTCCCGAAGCCCATTACCTCGAGGCCTGGGGAGACGCTCGCGGGTGGGACGGAACGGCGGGCGTGGTGCAGCCGCTCATCGAGCCGCTCTACGGGGGCAGGTCGGCGATCGAAATTGCCGCGTACCTCGCGGCGGGTGCGTGGACCCCGGGGTACGAGCTCGTGCGAACGACCTGGAGCACGCGGCTCCCCGCCGCGGGGTTCGAAAAGGCTTGGCGCCGCGTCGTTCACGACGGCATCGAGGCCGGAGCGGCTCCCGCCCTCACGCCGGTGTTCGCCGCGGGTTGGGGAGGGGAGGTCGCGCGGCTCGCCGAGGCGCGGCAGCTCGGGGGGGACGCCATGGAGCTCCTCTTCGCGAAGAGCTCGGCAGTGCACGACGGCCGGTTCGCGAACTGCGGGTGGCTGGTCGAGCTGCCCGATCCGATGACGAAGCTGACCTGGGACAACGCCGCGCTCCTTTCCCCCTCGGATGCGGAAGCACTGGGCGTCAAAGCGATCGGTGACCTCGTCACCATGAGCCTCCCGGGAGGAAGCCTCGTCCTTCCGGCGTTCATCCTCCCGGGCCAGGCCAAGGGGAGCGTGACCGTCAACCTGGGCTGGGGCCGGAGCCGGGCGGGCCGCGTCGGCAACGGCGCCGGTGTGGATGCGTACCCGCTCCGGACGGCGGCGTCGCTCTGGCGTGCCGAGGCGAAGCTCGCTCGGACGCCGGGCAGCGCGATGCTCGCGACGACGCAGGATCACTGGGTCGTGGACACGCTCGGGCGCAAGGAGGAGCAGGTTCGCGCCGAGGAGCTGATCCGGACCGGCACGCTGGCCGAGTATCGCGCGAAGCCCGAATTCGCGCGGGAGATGGTCGAGGTGCCGCACGCGGCGCCGATCTCGACCTACCCGATCGAATACAACGGCCACAAGTGGGGGATGGCGATCGACCTCTCCTCGTGCATCGGCTGCGCGGCGTGCTCGATCGCCTGTCAGGCCGAGAACAACATCCCGGTCGTCGGGCGGAAGGAGACCTGGCGCGGGCGCGACATGCAGTGGATCCGCGTCGATCGCTACTTCGAGGGCGATCCCGAATCGCCAGGTCTGGCGTTCCAGCCGATGACCTGCCATCAGTGCGAGAACGCGCCGTGCGAGCAGGTCTGCCCCGTGGCGGCCACCGTGCACGATCACGAGGGGCTGAACGTGATGGTCTACAACCGTTGCGTGGGGACCCGCTACTGCTCGAACAACTGCCCGTACAAGGTCCGGCGGTTCAACTACTTCAACAACCACAAGCACGAGACCGCCGTGTCGATGATGGTCTACAACCCCGAGGTCACGGTCCGGATGCGCGGCGTGATGGAGAAGTGCTCGTACTGCGTCCAGCGGATCAACGCGGTGAAGATCCCCGCGAAGAACGCCGGCCGGCCGATTAGCGACGGCGAGGTCGTCCCCGCGTGCGCGCAGGTATGCCCCGCGGAGGCGATCGCCTTCGGCGACCTCAACGACCCGCACAGCCGGGTGCGCGCCCTGCACGACGACGCGCGCTGCTACGGCGTCCTCGAGGAGATCAACACGCGCCCCCGCACGCGCTATCTCGCCCGCCTCCGCAACCCGGCCGAAGGGAAGGCGTGACGATGGGTGTCGCCGCCATCGATCGCCGCGACGTCCGGGACAACCTCGGGGACGATCCGGGCCGCCGCGCGCCTCTGGTGCTGGGAAAGCACGACAACGCGACGATCACCGACAAGGTCTGCCGGATCGTCGAGATGCCGAAGCCGCCCAAGGCCTGGTACGTCGCGTTCGGGATCGCGCTCACGGTCACCGGGGTCCTCGGCGCGATGCTCGCCTACCTGATCTCCACGGGGGTCGGGGTCTGGGGGCTGAACAAGCCGATCGCGTGGGGCTTCGACATCACGAACTTCGTCTTCTGGGTCGGCATCGGCCACGCCGGCACGCTGATCTCGGCGATCCTCTACCTCTTCCGCCAGAACTGGCGGACCGGCATCAACCGATTCGCCGAGGCGATGACGATCTTTGCCGTCATCTGCGCCGGAATGTTCCCCGGGATCCACACCGGGCGCGCGTGGCTCGACTACTGGCTGTTCCCCCTCCCCAACCAGATGGCGATGTGGCCGAACTTCAGGAGCCCGCTCCTCTGGGACGTCTTCGCGGTCTCGACCTACATGACCGTCTCGATCTGCTTCTGGTACATGGGGATGATCCCCGATCTCGCGACGATCCGGGATCGGACGACGTCGAAGCTGAAGGGGGCGATCTACGGGATCTTCGCCCTCGGCTGGCGCGGCTCCAACCGGCACTGGCACCGTTACGAGCGCGCCTACCTCCTGCTCGCGGCGATCGCGACCCCGCTCGTGCTCTCGGTGCACTCGGTCGTCAGCTTCGACTTCGCGACCTCGATGATGCCCGGGTGGCACGCCACGATCTTCCCGCCGTACTTCGTCGCGGGGGCGATCTTCGGCGGCTTCGCGATGGTCCTCGTGCTCGCGGTTCCCTGCCGGCAGTGGTTCGGATTGAAGGACCTCATCACGCCCCGCCACCTCGAGAACATGTGCAAGATCCTCCTGGCGACGGGGATGATGGTCGGGTACGCCTACGCGATCGAGTTCTTCATCTCGTGGTACAGCGGGAATCCGGCGGAAGGGTTCGTCTTCATCAACCGCGCGTTCGGGCCGTATGCATGGGCCTACTGGACGATGGTCTTCTGCAACGTGGCGACGCCCCAGGTCTTCTGGTCCAGGCGCGCGCGCCAGAATCCCTGGATCATCTTCGGCGTCGCGATCTGCGTGAACGTCGGCATGTGGTTCGAGCGGTTCGTCATCATCGTCACCTCCCTCCACCGCGATTTCCTTCCCTCGAGCTGGAACATGTACTTCCCCACGTGGGTCGAGGTGACGACGCTCGTCGGGAGCTTCGGGCTGTTCTTCACCCTGTTCCTGCTGTTCCTGCGCTTCCTCCCCATGGTCGCGATGGCCGAGGTCAAGGCCGTCCTGCAGAAGCAGCATCACGAGGCGCGCTGAGATGGCCGGCGATCGCAAGCTGTGGGGTCTCGTGGCCGAGTTCCGCTCCGCGGACGACCTGATCCGAGGCGCTGCGGCGGTGCGCGAAGCGGGCTACACGCGATGGGACGCCCACGCGCCGTTCCCGGTGCACGGCCTCGACGACGCCATGGGGATCAAGTCCACGATTCTCCCTTGGCTCGTCCTCGGCGCCGGACTCACCGGCTGCTCGCTCGGATTCCTCATGCAGTGGTGGATGAACGCGGTCGACTACCGGTTCGTCATCGGGGGGAAGCCCTTCAACAGCCTCCCCACAGACATCCCGGTCATGTTCGAGGTGACGGTCCTGTTCGCCGCGTTGACCGCCTTTTCCGCCATGATCATCTTGAACGGCCTTCCGCGGCTCGCGCATCCGCTCTTGCGGAACGCCCGGTTCCGCCGGGCCACCGACGACGCCTTCTTCATCAGCATCGAGGCGAGCGACCCCCGTTTCGACGTCGCGGAGACCGAGCAGCTCCTCCGCGCCAGCGGCGGGACGCTGGTCGAATGGGTCGAGGCCTGA
This sequence comes from Acidobacteriota bacterium, assembly GCA_041500265.1. Taxonomy (GTDB): domain Bacteria; phylum Acidobacteriota; class Polarisedimenticolia; order Polarisedimenticolales; family DASRJG01; genus DASRJG01. Next base: position 23,143 of record JBGQLU010000040.1, read on the forward strand.
CATGCCGCGCTGGGTGACCTCGATCCTGCTCGTGCTCGCGATGATCTCCGTCCTTCCGTTCGCCTGCATCTTCAAGGCGCGGGGTACCCTGTCCCCGGCCCCCCGCGTCCAGCTTATCCAAGGCATGGGGAACCAGCCGCGTTACAAGGGGCAGATGGTCAACCCCCTCTTCGCGGACACGCGGGCGGATCGCCCGTGGCCTTCGGGGACCGTCGCGCGGGGCCGGTTGAACGACGACGACGCCCTGGCCAAGGGGTACGACGGCGGACGCTGGGTCGAGCGCTTCCCCGTGCGCGTGGACGCAACGCTCTTGCACCGGGGGCAGGAACGTTACGGGATCTATTGCTCACCCTGCCACGGCCTTTCGGGGTACGGGGACGGTATCGTCGCGCGACGCGCGGACGCGCTGCAGGAGGGGACCTGGGTGCCGCCGTCCTCGCTGCACGACGTCGCCGTCCTGGCCCGGCCGATCGGCCACGTGTTCAACACCATCACCAACGGCATCCGGACGATGCCGGCTTACGGAGCGCAGATCCCGGGGGCCGACCGCTGGGCGATCGTGGCCTACGTCCGCGCGCTCCAGCGAAGCCAGCACGCCGCCGTCGCGGATCTTCCGGCGGAACTGCGGGCGAAAGTGCACTGAGGGAGATCGTTGAGCTCATCCCACGCCTTCCCCGATCTGAGCTCGGAGCTCCTGACGCTCGGCGCCTCCGGCCGGCGGCTCGTCGCGATCGCCGGGGCCGTCGGGGTCGCCGGACTCGGCGGAGCGGCGGCGCTCGCCGCGGCGACCGCCGGGGGGTGGCGGCACGCGTTGGCGGCGTATCTCGTCAACTTCGTCTACTTCGTCTCGCTGGCGCTCGGCGCGCTCTTCTTCGTGCTCGTGCAGTTCGCGACCCGAGCGGGCTGGAGCGTCGGCGTCCGGCGGATCGCCGAGGGGATCGCCCCCAACCTCTTCGTCCCGATGGCCTTCCTCGCCGTGCCCGTCCTGCTCGGGGTTCACGTGCTCTATCCGTGGACCGACGCCGCGCTCGTGGCCCACGATGCGCGCCTGCAGGCGAAGGCGGCGTGGCTGAACGTCCCGTTCTTCACCGGGCGGGCGGTGTTCTACTTCACCGTGTGGTCGGTCGTCTCCACGGCGTTCTTCCGGTGGTCCACGCGCCAAGACCGGACCGGCGACCCCCGGATCACCAATCGCATGGAGACCGCCAGCACGGCGGCCCTCATCCTGTTCGCGTTCACGGTCACCTTCTTCGCGTTCGATTTCGTCATGTCGCTGACGCCGGACTGGTACAGCACGATCTTCGGCGTCTACTTCTTCGCCGGGTGCGTGGTCTCGTTCTTCTCGCTCCTGGCGGTCGCGGCCTTCGCGATCCAGGGTGCGGGCCGGCTCCGGCACGCGATCACGACCGAGCACTACCACGACCTCGGAAAGCTCGTCTTCGCCTTCACCGTGTTCTGGGCCTACATCGGGTTTTCCCAGTACATGCTCATGTGGTACGCGAACCTCCCCGAGGAGACGATCTGGTACCAGGCGCGCCAGACGGGAGGGTGGACCGTCGTCAGCCTCCTTCTGCTGTTCGGGCATTTCCTCCTGCCGTTCGTCGCCCTCATGTCGCGAAACGTCAAGCGGCGCACGCCGCTCCTGGTCACCGGGGCCGTCTGGGTCCTGGTGATGCACTGGGTCGACGTCTACTGGCTGGTGATGCCGTCCCGGAGCGAAGGCATCGTGCCGCTTTCCGTCATGGACCTCCTCATGTTCGCCGGCATCGGCGGGTTGTTCGTCGCCGCCGCGGCCCACCGTCTCGGCGGCCACGCCCTGGCGCCCGTGAAGGATCCGCGCCTGGCCGAGTCGTTGGGTTTCGAGAACTACTGACCGCTTCCAAGGAGCGATCGTGTCCGATCAAGAGCGTCACGCCACGGGAGTCGAGGAGAGCGATCCCGACGCCGCGTCCACGGCGCTCGTCGGTACGTTGGGCGTGCTCGTGCTCGTCATCGTGATAGTGTTCGTCCAGGGGCTCTACCTACGGTCGACCCGCGCGGAGTTCGAGCGCAAGGTCGTGAGCGAGAAGCCCGAGGAGCTCGAGACCGTCAGAGCCGACCAGCTCAGCAAGTTCACGCCGCGCATCGTGGATCCGGTACGCGGCACGGTCGCGATCCCGATCGAGGACGCGATCGCCGCGATGCTGCGCGCTCCCGATCCCGCGGCCCCCGTCGCCGCACCGCCCGTGGCCGCAGCGCCGGCGCCCGCCGCCCCCCCGGCTCCGGGCCGAATGGGGCGGGCGAAGTGACCTCGCGGGTCATCCGCGGGCTCGCCGCCTGGGCGCTGGCCGGGCTCGGCGCGGCGCCGGTCGCGCCCGTCGGAGCGCAAGATCGCACCGATCCGACACCCAAGGCGCTCCTACGGGTGGGAGTGACCGAGCATTTGGACGGCAAGCTCCCGCTCGACCTCGCGTTCGTGGACGAGTCGGGACGGGAGGTCCGCCTGCGCGACAGCTTCATGCCCGGGAAGCCCGTGATCCTTACGCTCAACTACTACCGCTGCCCGATGCTGTGCACGCTCGAGCTGAACGGGCTGGTCTCGGCGCTGAAAGGGCTCGCGTGGTCGGCGGGGGACGAGTTCGAGGTCGTCACGGTCAGCATCGATCCGCGCGAGCAGCCGCAGCTGGCGCGGGCGAAGAAGGACGCCTACCTGGCCGACTACGCGCGCACGGGATCGGAGAGCGGGTGGCGCTTCCTGACCGGGAGCGCGGGCTCGATCGCGGCGCTGACCCGGGCGGCCGGGTTCGACTACGAGTACGACGCGGCGACCGACCAGTACGGGCACGCCGCCGTCATCCTCCTGGCGACCCCGGAAGGACGCGTCTCGCGCTACCTGTACGGGGTGGTGTTCGACGCGGCGACGTTGAAGCTCGGGCTGCTCGAGGCGTCGCACGGTCGCATCGGCAACTCCTTGGATCGCTTCA
>JBGQLU010000041.1:0-25669 GCA_041500265.1 Acidobacteriota bacterium
GGGGGGGGGGGGCGGGGGGGGGGGGGCGGGCCGGGGGTGGGGCATGACGAGGGGATCTCCGGTTTGCGGACGGCGTTCGATCTCGGAGTCACCTTCGTCGATACCGCGCTCGCCTACGGGAACGGCCACAGCGAGCGGACGATCGCCAAGGCGCTTTCGGGCCGGGTGGATGCGTCGTCGATCGCGATCGCGACCAAGATCCCGCCGAAGAATTTCATCTGGCCGGCGGCCGCGCGGTCGCGGATCGCGGAGGTGTTTCCTGCCTCGTACGTTCGAGAGGCCACGGAGACTTCGCTTCGGAACCTCGACCGCGAGTCCATCGACGTGCAGCAGTTCCACGTCTGGCACGACGCCTGGCTCGACCAACCCGAATGGGAGGCGACGCACGAAACGATGCGGCGCCTCCGAGAGGAGGGAAAGGTCCGCCACTGGGGGATCTCGACGAACGATCACGAGCCGAGCACCGCGCTATCGGCGTTGACGCTTCCGATCTTCGAGACCGTGCAGGTGATCTACAACGTCTACGATCGCGAGCCCGACGAGGCGCTGTTCCCGCTCGCCGCGGAGCTGAAGCTCGGGGTCATCGCCCGCGTCCCCTTCGACGAGGGGGCGCTGACCGGGGCCGTGAGGGCGGACACGGTCTTTCGCGACGACGACTGGCGCGGTCGGTACTTCCGCGGCGACCGGAAGGCCGAGGCCGCGCGTCGCGCCGACGCGCTCCTGCCGCTGCTCGGCGACGAGGCGTCGTCCCTTTCCGAGCTCGCGCTTCGCTTAGTTCTCTCCTCGCCGGTCGTATCCACCGTGATTCCCGGGATGCGCCGTCCTGCCCACGCCCGGGCGAACGCGGGCGTCTCGGATGGGAGGGTTTTGTCGGACCGTCTCCTCGAAAAACTGCGGAAACACGCCTGGATCAAGAACTGGTATGTCGACTGACCGAATTTCGAAACTTTCCGCTTTACTTTCGCTTATCGGGGGAGTATCAACCGTCTCGATCAGCGGCGGGCGCACGGCCCGCACGCGTTTCAAGGAGGCAGGCATGAGGATCGGAAAGACCGGAACGGTCGTTGCGTTGGCTTTGGTCGCGGCAGGATTGGCCATCGCGGCGGACGCTCCCAAGAAAGCGGAGATCAAGGCCGGGAACACCGCGCCGCAGATGACCCCCGAACAGATGATGGCCGCCATGCAGAAGTCCGCGGCGGTAGGACCCGAGCACGCCGTGCTCAAGAACTTCGAAGGGAAGTGGAAGTCCAGCGTCACCGCGATGATGGACCCCTCGCAGCCTCCGGAGAAGTCCGAAGGGACGAGCGAGGGGATGCTCATCCTGGACGGGCGCTTCGTTCACGTCCTGCATCACGGGACGATGATGGGGCAGCCGTTCGAAGGGATGATGCTGCTCGGGTACGACAACCTCAGGAAGAAGTACACCGCGTCGTGGGTCGACACCATGGGCACCCAGATCTCGCACTACGACAACGGCACCTGGAACGCCGCCAAGAAGGCGCTCACGATGACGGGGCACTTCCTCGACCCCATGACCGGAAAGCCCTCGCAAACCCGAGGCGTCACCGCGTTTCCGGATGCGACCACAATGACGTACGACGAATACATGACCGGGCCCGACGGCAAGGAAATGCACGGGCTGCACATCGACTTCAAGAAGAGCTGATTTCGTGGCTCGGGGCGCGACCGTCAACCCGGCCGGACGGTTCGAGCCCCGTCGCACCGAACCCGTGTGGGACGACCTCGAGGCCGAAGGCCGCGAGGGCGTCCCCGCCGAGGTGCGGACGACGGTCCTCACCGATACGACCCGCACGATCCTCGCGCGAAACGACTCCCCGGACGTCCCGTTCGACGTCTCGATCAACCCCTACCGGGGGTGCGAGCACGGCTGTTCGTACTGTTTCGCCCGAGCGTCGCACGCGTTCCTGAACCTGTCCCCCGGCCTCGACTTCGAAACGACGATCGTGGAGAAGCCCGAAGCGGCCGCTCTCTTGCGCCGCGAATTGGCCAAGCCCGGCTACCGGTGCTCGCCGATCGCGCTCGGGACGAATACCGACCCCTACCAGCCGCTCGAGCGCAGCCGCCGGATCACGCGCTCGATCCTCGAGGTGCTGGTCGCGCACGAGCACCCCTTCGGCATCGTGACCAAATCGGCCCTCGTGCTCCGCGACCTCGACCTCATCGCGGCGGCCTCCTCGCGCCGGCAGGCGGAGGTCATGATCTCGATCACGACGCTCGATCCCGACCTCGCAAGCCGCATGGAGCCCCGGGCCGCCGCGCCCCACCGCAGGCTCGAAACGCTTCGCGCGCTCTCGGCCGGCGGCGTCCGCTGCGGCGTCCTCGCCTCTCCGATGATCCCCGGCCTCAACGATCACGAGCTGGAGCGCATCTTGGACGCCGCGCGGGCATCCGGTGCTACGAGCGCCGGCTGGTCGCTCGTGAGGCTCCCCCACGAAGTGAAGGACGTGTTCACCGCGTGGCTTCGCGACAAGGAACCCGGACGCGCGGACAAGATCCTGGCTCGGATCCGCGAGACGCGCGGCGGCAAGCTGTACGAGCCCGAATTCGGCTCCCGCATGCGCGGGGAGGGTCCCTACGCCCAGATGCTCTCCCGCCGGTTCGAGATCGCGAGGCGGCGGTTGGGATTTTCGACCGAGCGGTTCGACCTCGACATGTCGCGATTCACGAAGCCGAAGCAGGACGCCGCTCAGCGCGCGCTGTTCGCCTGAACGAACGTGGCGATTCGCGCCGCGATGTCGTCGTAGTCCCCGCCGAAGTGGTGCCCTCCCGGCAGCTCCACCTTCTCGTATCCCGGCCGCGGGTCCTCCGGACAGCCGGAGTCGCTGGTGCCGCGCGAATCCATGCACAGCACCGCGAGCGGGCCGAGCGAGGCGACCGCCTTCGCCACCGGATGCGCCGTCGAACCCCCGCCCTCGCGGAACCAGTCGAGAGGGCTGACCTCGAACGCCGCGTACGGCCCCGGGCCCAAGAGAACGAGCCCCGCGAGGCCGGCGAGCGCGGGGAATGTCTTGGCCGACGCCGCGACCACCACCGGGATCGTCTCCGCGCCGAACGAATACCCCCCGGCGAAGACGGGGAGCCCCTCGGGGAGCGCTCCGATCAGCCGGGAGAGGTCCTTCGCGAAACGGTCCGGAGTCTTCTCGAGCCAGAAGTAGCGGAGCGTGTTCCACCCGACGACCGCGATCCCCTTGGCCGCCAACCCCTTGGCCACCTGCCCGTCGAGCTCCGCCCACCCGCCGTCCCCCGACACGAAGACGACGACCGCGCGCGCCGTCTCGGGCCAGACGATCTCCAGAGGGAGATCGAGACCCTCGAGCTTGGCCGTGACCTCCACCGGCGATCGATCGGTTTCGCTCTGGTGGACCGTCGCCGGCTGGGCGTCCATGACGCTCCCCGGCTCCAGCATCTCGACCACCGATTTGTCGAACGCCGCGCCCCAGCGCGCCGGCACCGAGAAGCCGTGGCCGACCTTGTCGAGGGAGACGATCTTCGAATGCGGGACCTTGTTGACGAAATCCACCGTCGCCTGGGGCTCGCAGACCTGGTCGATCAGACCCTGCAGCGCGATCCACTTGTCGCCGCCCCCCTCGCGCTCCGGCATCGCGGTCCATTCGGGAAGCCAGCTCTGGTGCTTCTTCTCGTCCCATCCCGGCTTCCAGCTCTTCGAGCCGCAGAACGGACGCCGGACCTCGAGGTCCGGGCAGAAGCCGAGGCTCACCGCCCCCCGGAAGGTCGTCGGCGGGGCCTGCGCCAACGCCCCGTAGACGACGGTCGCGCCCGACGAGTAGCCGACGAGGATCGGGCGCACGTAGCGGGGAAGGCCGTAGCTCTTTTCCAGGGCCTGCGCCGCCACCTCGAGCTCGCCGGAGGGGTACCAGCACGAATTCGGCGAAGCCTCGGCGCGTTTCTGCCACGCCGGCATCGACAGCCCCGCGACGATCGCGCGGTCGGCGAGCCGCCGCGCCATGTCCACCACCCCCAGGTTCCAGCCGCCGTCCCCCGACACGAACAGGACGACCCCGCGCGCCTTCGCCAGGTCTTTCGGACGGTCGATCGTCACGTCGCCGAAGCCGGGGAGCTTCTTCGTTTCCTCGGTGACCCCGGCCGGCGGGGGGGACGGCTTGGCCTTCGGTTTGGACTTCGGCGAAGCCTGCGGGTGCGAGGCCAAAGCGGGAAGCGAAGCCGCGGCGAGCGAGACGGCCACCAGCGATGCGAGCAGGGGACGGGTCACGCGGACTCTCCTTTCGGCGGGAGGACGGCGCGCCAACCGCCGGAGACGAGCTGGGTCGCGGCGGCCACCGCGAACGGCCAGTCCCACGGGCGCCGGTACGCCATGTAACGGGGTTCCCAAAGAGGGTGAAAGCGCTCCTTGAATCGTCGCAGACCTTGATAGTTGTACCAAGCCTCGCCATGGAGGAAGAACTGGTGCGCCAAACGCTCGATGGGACGGGCGCGCCGGGTCTCTCCGACCGCCGCGAGCGGGGCCATGCCCAGGTTGAAGCGGCGGTACCCTCGCGTCTTCGCCTCCTGGAGGAGCCGGATGATCAGGTACTCCATCACGTGCGGGAGCGCCTCCTCGTCGCGCGCGTCGTACCGCATGAGGTCGACCGACATCTCCTCCCCGCGCGGCCCGAGGAGGACGTTCGCGAACGCCGCGACCCGGCCGCCGGCGTCTTCGACCAGGGCGCACGGGAAGCGCATCAGGTAGGCGGCCTCGAACCGCCCGAGCGAAAACCCCTTTTCCGTGGCCCCCTTGGCGTGGAGCCAGACGTCCGAAACGCGCCGCATCTCCGGCAGCTTCGCGCGAAGGTCCTCGCCGTGGACGATGCGGAACGTGCCGCCCGCCTTTTCCACGACGTTGACGACGTGGCGGTGCGCCTTCGCCTTGTTTCCCTTGAGGTCGAACGCGGCGAGGTCGACGATCGCCTCCTCGCCCAGCTTGAAGAAGATGAATCCGAGATCGTGGGCGACCGGCAGGAGCGCCGGAGAGATCTGATAGAGCACCGGCTCGCGGTCCCAGTCCGCCGCATGCTCGACGAAGGCCGTCATCAGCTCGCGGTCCGCCCCCGGGGGACAGACCGGATCGGACCAGGCGAACAGAAACCGCCCCTGGCTCCGGTAGGCGACGAAGCCGGGCTGCGCCGGGTCGCCGCGGAAGATCGACTTGTCCCCGGTGGCGACCATCATCGGGTTCGTGCTCCGGCCGAGGCGGGAGACGTCGTCGAGCGCCCGACCGATCGACGTGTCGTCGGGGAGCACGTCCGGGGACCTCGGCCGCTGGCCCATCCACAGCGTCATCAGCGCCACGACCGACATCAAGAGGATGAGCCCGCGGAGGAACCGCTCCTCGTGAGCGAGGAACTCGAAGCGGGAGAAGGTCTCGGGGAGCCCCGGCCAGGCGTCGTACGAGCCGACGCCGACGGCCGCGAACAGGAGCACGGCGGCCAGCCCCACCGACACGAGGAACTCGATCGACGGGTGGAGGCGGCCGGCGCGGGCGAACGCGGAGCGGAAGACGATCAAGAGGGCCGCCGCCGTGAACGCCAGAATCGCTTCCTCGTAGTCGAGCCCCTTCAGGAAGGTGGTGATCCCCGCGGCGAGGAAGACCGCGACCGAGAGGCGGTGGCTCGAGCGGTAGCCGCGCGCGAGGCCACGGGAGATCACGATCAGGATGAACCCCAGCACGACCGAGGTTCCGTGCGACAGCTCCACGAGCGTGAGCGGAAGCGTCTTTTCGAGGAGGAGCGAGCGCTCGCGCAGCGACGGCGAGGCGGCGGAGGCCAGGAGCACCGCGCCGCAGAGGAACGCGTAGGAGGCCAGGGCGGTGCGCACGACGATCGCGGTGCGCCGCTTTGCCGCGACCACGCGGCCGAGCAGGATCACGCTCGCGAAGACGAACGGTAGGGCGTAGTAGACGGCGCGATAGACGAGGAGCGCCGCGACGACCCGATCGTGCCCGCCCGAGGCGATCGCGAGCCGGGCTCCCCAGTAGAGATCGGCGGAGACGAACCCTCCGGGGATCAGGCTCAGGAGGCCGACGAGCTGGCCGGCGAAGAAGATCCGCATCGACTCGCCCGCGCCGACGTGCTCGATCTGGCTCGTCACCGCGAGGTGGAAGACGATCCACGCCAGGAACCAGTCTCCGATCCCGACGAGGGCGAGACCGAGCGCCCGACGGCGGCGCTCCTTCAAGGTGTCGTCGACGAGGAGGGCCGGGAACCGGGAGGCGCCGAGCGCCGCTCCCGCGCCGAGCAGGGCCGCTAGGACGATGCGCGACCCCGGCCCCGCGACGAGCTCCGGGAGCGGAAGGAGCATCGCGGCGCACCACGCACAGAGCGCCACCGAGAACGACGCGATGATCGTCAGAAGGCCCCGCCGGGCGCGGTCGAAGCCGACCCCCAAGGGAGCGTAGAGCCAGATCCGGAGCGCCGGTCCCGCGAGCGGGCCGACCGTGAGGAAGTTGCTCCACGCGAACGAGACCGTCCCGACGCTCCACCGCTGCGTCAACGTCGGCGGGTCCCGCCGCGGCCCCAGGGCCAGCACGTCGTACACCCCGGCCACCGCGAGGTTGGCCGCGGTGACGATCAGCATGAGCGCCAAGAGCGCCGGGTCGGTCTCGCGCAGGAGGCTCGGAACGCGCCGCAGGTCGACGGCCTTGAGCTCGAACCAGGCGACCACGCCGAACACGCCGAGCACGAGCCACGGCCAGATGGCGCGCACGATCGGGAGGAAGGTCCCGAGCAGGCGTCCGGTCGAGGGGCTCCTGGCGTCGCCCGTGGTCGTGTCGGTCATCGGGCGAGGAGCCGTGCAAGCCCGCCGACGAGTGCCGCTTTCAACTCTTCTTCCTGGCCCGAGAAATGGTGCGTGGCGCCCGGGACGACGATCACCTCCTTGGGCCCGTCGAAGCCGGCGGCGAGCGCAGGAGCGTCCGACTTGTCGTCCTTCCCTCCATGGATGAACAAGACGGGGACGGGTCTCGATTCCTTGAGCGCGCGCGCGGTTTCGAAGATGTGGTCCTTCTGCGCGAACCCCAACATCTCGGAGATGCGGAACTCGAGGCTTCCCTGGAGATCGGGCCCGATCATGATCAGTCCGGCGAGGCGCGGGTCGCGTTTCGGGGCGCCGGCGATCCAGGGCGCGAGATCGGCGCCGAACGAGTAGCCGGCGAGAACCAAGCGCACGTCCTTGCCTCCTCCGGATGCGCTGACGAGCGCGTCGGCGTAGAGGCGAACGTCGGCCGCGAAAGCCTCGCGGTCGTCCTGCGGTTTGGAGAAGTACTTCATGCAGTCGATGCCGCCGACCCAGTAACCCGCGTCCGCCAGCCAGCCGGAGATCTGGTCGTCGAACGACCGCCATCCTCCTTCCCCGGAGACGACGAGCACGACGGTCTTCCGCGGCCCGCCTGGCGCCTTCGCGGCCGGGTAGACGATGAACGGCTGGTCGCCGCGGCTGGTGGCGACCGCGGACGAGATCGTCGCGGCGGCGAGAAGCAGTCCCGCAATCATCGGATCGTTGTACCCCAACTCCGGCTCCGTTCGCTATCCTGCCGGAGTGCGCTTCGAGGACGTGGTGGAGCTCTTACAGTCCGGCGCGTTCGACCGTCTTCCCGGGCCCGAAGCGCACCGGGCTTTGGCGCCCCGGCCGCGAACCCCGTGGAGCGCATCGGGCTCGCCGGAGGCGGCGAGACCGGCCGCGGCGCTGGCGCTCCTCTATCCGGCGGGCGGCGACACGGCCCTGCTTCTCACCGCGCGCGGGCGTCACCTCGTCCGGCACGGAGGGCAGATCTCCCTCCCCGGAGGGGCGATCGAGCCGGGAGAAACGGTCGAGAACGCCGCCCTCCGCGAGTCCGCGGAGGAGATTGGCCTCGATCCGGCGGCCGTCGTCCTGCGTGGCCGGTTGTCGCCGCTTCTGATCCCCGTCAGCGGGTACGTGCTCCACACCGTCGTCGGCACAGCCTCGCCGCGGCCGGAGGTGAAGCCCGACGAGCGCGAGGTGTCCCACGTGATCGAGGTCGGGATCGAGGCGCTCGCCTCGTCCTTGCGCGTCGAGACGCGAGATCGCGGCGGGGTGGCGGTCGAGGTGCCCTATTTCGCGCTCCCTTCGGAGAAGCTCTGGGGCGCGACCGCGATGGTGGTGGCGGAGCTCCTGACGCTCCTGGGACGAGTGCCCATCAGCGGGTCCCGTGACACCTGATGCAGTCGAATCCGGTCGGGTGGGACCGCGATTGCGGGTACGGGCCGTCCGGTCCGTGGCACTTCAGGCAGGCCTCGGCCCCCTCGAACGACGCGTGGTCCGCGTCTTGCGGGAGGAACGGCGGCTGACGGTTGGAGCGCGCGAGCCACGCCACGGCGAGGACGAGGAGGGCGAGGACCGCGAGGAGGACGACCTGCTTTCGGCTCACCGGAATCCTCCGTAAAGCGCGCGGATTATAGGCCGCGACCGCGTTAGCATGCCGGGGTTCGGAAGCGAGGGATTCGATGCGAAAGGTCCGGTGGATCGGTTGGGCGTCCTTGATCGTGGCCATAGCACTCGTCACGGCCGAGCCCGCGCGCGGGTCGGAAGCGCAGGAGCTCGTCCTCCCGAACGGGCTGCGCGTGGTCCTCATCCCGTACCGCGCGAACCCCGTGGTCGCCTCGGCGGTCGTCGTAGGCGCCGGGGTCGTGCACGAGCGGCCGCAGGATTCCGGAGCATCGCACTTCCTCGAGCACCTTCTCTTCAACGGCACTCGGACGCGATCCCAGAAGCAGCTCTACGACGAGGTCGACCGGCTGGGGGCGTACAACAACGCGACCACGCGCGAGGATCACACCCTGTTCACGATCCTGGCGGCCAAGGACCTCGCGGAACAGGCCCTGGCGATCCAGGCCGACATGCTCTTCCGGTCCACGATCCCCGCCGAGAACTTCGAGAAGGAGAGGAAGATCGTCCTCGAGGAGCTGGCGCAGGACCGCAACGATCCCGACTACGACGTCGAGGCCGCCTTTCGCGCCTTCGCCTTCGCCGGCACGCCGATCGCGCGCCCGGTCCTGGGGACCGAGGCCTCGCTCCAGGCGATCGGGAGGAGCGACGTCGTCGCCTACTACCGCGCGCGGTACGTTCCGTCGAACATGACGCTCGTGGTGATGGGGGATTTCGAGCCCGGCGCCATGGAGGCGGTCGTGACGCGGACGTTCGGCGCAGCGCCGCCGGCCGCGGCGCCGCGCCCGGCCCGGGGCGTCTGGCCACAGCCCCCCCGAGAGAACCTCGTCGTGGCGAAGGGCTCCGCCGATTCGGACCGCATCCTCGCGGCGTTCCCGCTGGACCTCGACCCGTGGGACCCGCGCGCGGCCGCGGTCGCCCTCATGCTCGACGCCGCATCGAGCGGGGAGGACGCGCCGCTTCGCCTCGCCCTCGCCCGCCGCGGGGTTCACGCGACCGATCCGACGCTGACGCTCGAGCGGCGCGCACGGCCGTGGTCCACGGTCGTCTTCGATGCGCGTCTCGAAGCGGACTCCGACCCGGGCGCCGCGCTGGACGCGTGCGCCGACGTCCTCCGCCAGACGGCGGCCGGGGGAGCGGTGCGGGGCCGGCTCGACGCCGCGGCGGCGCGCGCGCTCGCAGACGGCGCCTTCGCCCGGGATCAGATCCTCTACTACCCGATGCTCCGGTCGTCGATGATCCTCGGATCGCCGAAGGGGTACCTCGATCGCGAGCCGAGCGTCGCCGCCACCCTGACCCCAGCCGATTGGGACGCCGCCGCCCGCGCCCTCGCCGCCGGGCTTCCCGCGATGCGGGCCCGCGTGACCGGGCCGGCCCGCGCGGCCTCCTCCCGGAGCTGGACGCCCGCCCCGCCGGCGCCCCCCGGCGCGGCGGAGGCGGACCTTCGCGCGGGCGTTCTCCCCGACGGACTCCGCTACGTCGTTCGGAAGAGCGACGATTCGGATGTGGTCGCGATTCACGTCGCGTTCGCGCCGCGAGGTGCTGTGGAGCCCGCGGGGAAGGACGGGATCACCGACCTGCTCCATCGCATGATGGCGAAGGCGACGGTCGCCCACGACGCCGGGTCGCTCTCGGAGCGGATTTCGCTCCTGGGAGCGAGGGTGAAGGCGTTCGACGACCCCTCGGTCCCGTTCGACGACTACTACACGAACGCCGAGTACTCGTGGCTCCGGGTGGAGGCCCCGTCGCGGTCCTGGCGCGAGGCGGTGGCACTGGCGGCGGAGATCGTCCGGTTCCCGAAGCTCTCGGCCGAAGGTCTCGACGAGGCGCGCCGCGAGATGACCCGTCTGATCGCCAAGCGCGACGCCTCCCCGCGCGAGCGCGCCGCCGCGCGCCTCGACGGGCTTCTGGCACCCGGCCATCCGCTCACGAGGCCGGTCCTCGGGTCGGCGGCGACGCTCGGGTCGATCACCCTCGACGACGTCGCCTCGTATCAGGCGGCCTCGGCCGTCGGGCGGCGCACGATCGTCACGATCGTCGGCCCGATCCCCGGGGACGCGGTCGTCTCCGGCTTGACCGCTTCCTTCGGCGCGCTGCCCGCCGGCGATCCTCCTCCGCCGGTTCCGGAGCTCCCGCCCGACGCGAAGGAAAGGTCGGCCGAGGTCGCGCTCGGCAAGCCCCAAGCCTCGATCGCGATGGGGGAGGTGATCCAGGTCGCGGAGGCGGACCGCGCGCCTCTGGCGGTGGCGGCGGCGATGCTGGGGGAGCGGTTGGCGTTCGACCTTCGCGAGACCCGGGGGCTCGCCTACGCCGTCGATGCGGGAGTCCGGCCGTGGGGCGGGGCGTGGCGCTTCGACGTGACCATGGGCACGCGCCCCGACAACGTGGACGCCGCGATCGCCGGACTGCAGGACGGCATTCGAGCCTTCAAGGATGCCGCCGTTTCCGACGACGACGTTCTCCGCAGCGTCAACGCCGTCCGCGGCAGGGCGCTCATGCGCCGGATGACGCGGATCAGCCTGGCGTACGAGTCCGCCATGGAGGCGGTTCGCGGCCTGCCTCCCGGGGACGCCCGCCGCGCGCTCGACGCTCTCTCCGGCGTGACTCCGGCCGACGTTCAAAGGGTGGCGCGAACCTATCTCGACGCGGACCGCCTGGCCCGCGTGGTGGTCCGGTGAGGGCGCCGTGAAGATCCGCCCCGCGCGCGCCGCCGCCCCGACCCGCATCGACCTGTCCGGCGGCACGCTCGACATCTGGCCGATCTGCGCGATGGTCGAGGACGCCCTCACCGTCAACGTCGCCATCCGGCTCCTCGCCCGCGCGGAGGTCGCGCCGCGAAGGGACCGTCAGGTCGAGATCGTCTCCGCGGACCGCGGCCGGCGGGTCCGGCATCCTCTTCCTCTCGATCGCCGGCGGATGCGCGGTCCGTTGTCCTGGCTGATCCGCCTCGTGGACGCGTTCGCCCCGGACACGCCGCTCACCCTGTCGGTTCGGGCGGAAGCTCCGGCGGGGGCGGGACTCGGCGGATCGTCCGCGCTCGGGATCGCGGTCGGCGCCGCCTTGTCCGCGGCCACGGGCGGAAGACCCGGGCGCGATGCGCTCCTGCGGCGCGTCCAGAACTTGGAGACCCGCGAGATCCGGGTCCCGACCGGGAGTCAGGACTACCTCGCCGCGCTGTGGGGAGGGCTCTCGGCGTTTCATTACCGCCTCGACGGCATCGACCGGGAGGCGCTTCCGAACGCCGAGGCGCTCGGGGAGAGGCTCGTGCTCGCCTACACGGGGGAGCCGCGACAATCGGGGTTCAGCAACTGGGACATGTTCCGCCGCTACATCGACGGCGAGGCGAGGACGGTGCGGCGCATGGAGGCGATCGCCGCGCTCTCCCGCGAGATGCGCGAGGCGCTCCGATCGGGGGCGATCGACGAAGCCGGACGCCTGCTGGGAGAGGAGGCGACGCTCCGCTACGCGCTGGCCCCCACGGTCGCGACGCCGTCGCTCCTCGCGGCCGGACGGGCCGCTCGCCGCGCGGGAGCGCTCGGCGCGAAGGTCTGCGGTGCCGGAGGGGGGGGATGCCTCGTCGCCGTCGCGCGGGCCGGGCGGACCGCGGCGGTGGCGGCGGCGATGGCGGCGGCCGGCGCCCGAGTTCTTCCGGCGGCGATCGCCGCTCGCGGTGTCGCGGTCAGCGGACGGTGAGCGGGAGCGTGACGTCCACCTTCGCCGGCGCGCAGTAGCCGGAGGCGGTGACGCAATAGAAGTAGGTCAGCTTCGCAGGAACCTCGTGCGCGCCCCGTGCGGCGGACTTGTCGACGTGGAGGGTCACCACGAGAGGGTCCACGACCCCTTTGTAGTAATTGGCCTCGAGGTGATCGGCAGGCGGGGGCGCCGCGTTTCCGATCGCTCCCTCGGCGGCGGCCACGAGCCCCGCAGCACCCGGGACCTGCACCTTGATCTTCGGATACTTGTTCAGCTTGATCCCGGCGTTCGGCCGGAGCGTGATCGTCACCTGGGCGTCCGACCCCGCGGAAACCGCGGAGGGCTGGACCGCAACCGAGACGGCGACTGGAGGGGCCTCGGATCCGGAAGGACCCGCCACGGCGGACCCCGCGGCCGAAAGGGCGAGAACAAGGGAAGAAAAGAGGTTCACGGCGCGGCTCGTCATGCCGAGGATCTTAGGGGGAGCCTGCCTGCAGCGCAACGCGCGGGCGGCCCCGCGCCCCGCTTCGGTTGTCCCGCACCCCCCTTGGCGGTACACTTGGCTCGATTCGGCCCGCGGTTCGCAGCTGGAGGTGGTCATGATCGGAAAGTCACTCGGACGCGCGGCCGTCGCCGCATCATTCCTCGTCGCCGCATCGGTCGCCTCCGCCGACGAGATCGTCTACTTCACCAACGGCGCCGAGATGCCGGTCCGCTCGCACTCGATCGACAAGGACATGGTCAAGCTCGACCTCGGCCAGAACAGCACGATCTCCTTCCCCGTGAACATGGTCACCAGAATCGCGAGCGCCGGGATGGAGGTGTTCGTCAATCCGAACTACCAGCCGGTGAACCAGGCGGTCCCCGGATCGGCCAGCCCATCGAACCGCGGCTCGCAGCCCGTTCCGATTCAGAACCTGATGGTGACCGGCGGCGGCGGCAACACCGGATTCCGCCAGCGGCCGGGACACGACGCAGGCGACGGGACGATGTACGGCGAGCCCACGATCGGCGAGGGGAGCTCCAACAAGTTCGTCAAGGTGGACGGGACGGTCGGGCGGCCCGACCCGCATCATCCGTTCCTGTCGACGGTGACCCGCCCCCTGATCGACGCCACGAGCCCGATTCCGCCCTTCGGACAAGGGGTCGTCGAGGTCCCGAATCAGGGTGCGCCGGTGCAACACCATTCTCCGTTCATCCTGAGGCCGCCGGGCCAATCCGCCGCCGGAGCGCCCGTGACGCCTCCTCCTCCGCCTCCGCCGCCCCCGGCTCCGGAGGACAACGCTCCCGCACCGAGCGATCCCGGCACGCAGGGCTCCGCCCCTTCGAACTGAGTCGATGCCCCTCGTTCTGGGCGTGACCGGCCCCAACGCCGCCGGCAAAGGCGAGGTGTCGGCGATCCTCCGTGAGTCCGGCTTCGCGGTGCACTCCCTTTCGGACATCGTCCGGGAAGAGGCCGCGGCGCGCGGGCTCCCCCCGGAGCGCGGTCACCTGATCCGGATCGGGACCGAGCTGCGCGAGCGCTTCGGCGCGGGGGTGCTGGCGGAACGCCTCCGGGCCCGGCTCGGCGCGCGCGACGTGGTCGATTCGATCCGCAACCCCGCCGAGGTCGGCGTGCTGCGCGCCGTGCCCGGGTTCGTCCTGATCGGGGTCGGCGCTCCCGCGGAGCTCCGCTTCGAGCGCTCGCGCGGACGGGCGCGCGCCGGCGATCCGTCCACCTTCGAAGAGTTCGCGGCCCGGGAGCGGCAGGAGAACAGCTCGAACCCCGCGGGCCAGCAGCTTCAGGCGACCTTCGACCTCGCCGACAGGGTCATCGACAACGGCGGGGACCTGGGCGCCCTGCGCGTGGCCGTCTCGGCGATGGTCGCGGATCTCGACCGGAAGGCCAGCGGGCGTTAGCGTGGACCGTTCGCCATCGACGGAAGAGCACCGCCGGGAGTCGCCGAAGAGCGCCGCCTTCGGCCTGCTGACGGTCAGCGACACCCGGACCGAGGCGACCGACACGTCGGGCGCGCTGATGCGGGAGCTGGTCGTGCGCGAAGGACACCGCGTCCACGCGACCGCGATCGTCCGGGACGAGCCCGACGAGGTGCGCGAGAGGATCGTCGCCTGGTCCGCCGATCCCGGCTGCGAAGCGATCGTGGCGAGCGGCGGCACCGGCCTGTCCGCGCGCGACCGCACGGTGGAAGCCGCCTCCTCGCTGTTCACGACCCGGATCGAGGGGTTCGGCGAGCTGTTCCGGATGCTCTCCTACCAGGAGATCGGGAGCGGCGCCCTCTTGAGCCGCGCCACCGCCGGTGTCGTCTCGGGAACGCCGGTCTTCCTCCTCCCGGGCTCCTCGCACGCGGTCGGCCTCGCGATGACGCGGCTCGTCCTCCCGGAGATCGGTCACGTCCTCCGCGAGCTCAGGAGGCACGGCCCCCTCGGATGAGGGGAACGGGGGTCAGTTCGAGAAACGGGTATCGGGCGGGGGATCGGACGGGGCGACGTTCCCGAAGCTCTGCTCGTAGCGGACGAGGTTGTCCGACAGCGCGGCGATCATCCGCTTCAGGTGGCCCGGGCTGACGATGACCCGCGCGTTCACGATCCCCTCGGGGGGGCAGACGTTGAGGAAGTCGAGAATGAACTCCTCGCGGCTGTGCCGGACGACCATCTGGTTGGCGTAGACCCCCCGGAGGACGTCCTCGGGGATCTTGATCGGGATCTCGCGCTCGTTGGCCATCGGTGAGGTCACCCCTTCGCGCCCAGCGCGGCGAGCGCCCGGGGAAGATCGACGTAGGTGAGGAAGACGACGTCGAAGCCGACCATCCGGAAGATGTCGTGGACGGCCCGGTTCACGGAGGCCAGCACGAGCTTGCCGCCGCGCTCGGCCATCCGCTTCTGGATCGACAGGAGCGCGCCGAGGCCGGCGGAATCGAAGAAATCGATGAACCCGCAATCGACCACCGCGAGCGCGGCGCCCGCGATCGCCTCGACCGCGCCGTCCCGGAACGCGTCGGCGTTCCCCACGTCGATCTCGACCGGGGCGTCCACGGAGACGACCACGACCTCGCCGATCTTCTGCGTCACGATCTTCATCGTCGATCCATGGGAAATCCTCGAGCCGTTCAATGTACACCACGTTTCCCGTCCTCCTGCTAACGTAGGAGGCCCCAACTCTCGAAAGGACGGACAGCATGGCGGTCGTCACGTGCAGCCGCTGCAAGCAGCAAGCCGAAGGCCTCGCGCGGGCGCCGATCCCGGGCCCGCTCGGGGAGGCGATCCTCGCGAACGTCTGCTCGACCTGCTGGAAGGAATGGCTCGCGATGCAGGTCAAGTACATCAACGAGTACCGCTTGAGCCCGATGGACCCGCGCCACTTCGAGTTCCTCGCGGAACAGGCGCAGGCCTTCCTCGGACTCTCCGAGGGCGGCCCGGGCGCCGACGTGGGGACGCCGTCATGAGCCGCGAAACGGCGCTCGACGTCCGCCTGGCCCGCGAGATCGAAGGGTTCCGCGCCGCCGGCGTCTACAAGCGATTGAACGTTCTGGCGAGCCCGCAGTCCGCGTGGGTGGAGATGGAAGGGCGGGGGCGGGTCCTCATCCTGTCGTCGAACAACTACCTCGGGCTGTGCGACCAGCCGGAGGTCGTCGCGGCCGGGAAGGAAGCGCTCGACCGGTACGGCGCCGGGACGGGGTCGGTCCGCTTCATCTGCGGCACCTTCTCGATCCACCGCGAGCTCGAACAGGCGCTCGCCCGTTTCCTCGGCGCCGAGTCGGCCCTCACCTACGTTTCGTGCTGGAACGCGAACGAGGGGCTGATGCCCACGGTCTTGGACGAGAACGACGTCGTCATCTCGGACGCGTTGAACCACGCGAGCATCATCGACGCGATCCGGCTGTGCAAGGCGCAGCGGCGCGTCTACAAGCACTCCGACATGACGGAGCTGAAGACGATTCTCGAGGACACCCGCTCCGCCCGCACGCGCTTCATCATCACCGACGGGGTCTTCAGCATGGAAGGGGACATCGCCAAGCTCCCCGAGATCCTGGACTTGGCACGGCGGCACGACGCGGTCGTCGCGGTCGACGACTCGCATGCCACCGGGGCGCTGGGGCCGACCGGGCGGGGGACCGCGGAGCACTACGGGCTCGCCGGCGAGGTCGACGTCGTCACCTCGACTCTCGGCAAGGCGCTCGGCGGGGCGGCCGGGGGGTTCACGGCCGGCTCGGCCGCGCTCGTCGATTTCCTCGTCCAGCGCTCTCGCCCCCAGCTCTTCTCGAACGCCCTCCCTCCGACCGTCGCGGCGAGCGCGCTCGCCGCGGTGACCTACCTCGAGGCTCATCCCGAGCGTGTGACGCGCCTCCGCGAGAACGCCGCCTACTTCCGCGGGAAGATCCAGGAGATGGGGCTCTCCCCGCTGCCCGGCGAGACCCCGATCGTCCCGATCATCCTCGGCGAGACCGCGAAAGCGATTCGAGCGAGCGAGATGTTGCTCGACCTCGGAGTCTTCGTCACCGGGTTCGGCTATCCCGTCGTCCCCCAGGGCCACGCGCGCGTGCGGTGCCAGATCTCCGCCGCGCACACGAGGGAGGACCTGGACATCGCGCTCGGGGCGTTCCGGAAGGTCGGGGCGGCGCTCGGCCTGATCTAGGCGGGGACCGGGGCGGGTGCTTCGAGCGTGACCATCGCCTCCTGGTCCGACAGGCGCTGCCACGCCAGGATCCGGTACCCCCGTTCCAGGTAGCCCCGCACCTGCTCGTCGTCCCGGGGCTCGCGCTTGTAGGGGATCGGCAACTGCAGCTGGATGCGCTCGAGGGGTGCCACGGTCGTTCCTCCGGGAGGGGCGCCAAAACGCCGCGCCACGGAAAAAGGTACTCCATCGGTGCTCAATTGACGAACCGGGCCTCGTGCGGTAAATTCACCAGCGATCGCGCAGAAAAATCGGAAACCCCCACGGCGGCGATCGACCGGAGGACGACGATGATCCAGATGACCGAGAAGGCGATCGGGAAGGTCAAGGAGCTCCTGACCTCCGAGGACAAGACCGGATACGGCCTGCGCGTTGCGATCCAGGGCGGCGGCTGCTCCGGGTTCCAGTACGGTCTGACGTTCGAGAAAGACACGCGCCCGAACGACCAGGTGCTCGAAATGAACGGCCTCAAGGTCTACGTCGACGCGATGTCGGGGATGTACCTCGAAGGCGTGAAGATCGACTATATCGAGAGCATCGACGGGTCCGGGTTCAAGATCGAGAACCCGAACGCATCCGGCACCTGCGGCTGCGGGCACAGCTTCTCGGCCTGAGAGAGCCCCGAGATTCGAGTTCCACGACGAGGCGCGGCCGCCGGCCGCGCCTCTTTCGTTTTGGAGGGGCGTTGACGCGTCCGAAGCCCCCCGGTACGCTCCGGCCATGACGATCCTCCCGTCCCTCACGCGGATCGAAGGGGCGCTCGCTCCCTACGCGCAGACCAGCGCCCGCACCCGTGGGCGCCGCTACCCGGAGAGCGAGCACGCCTACCGGTCGGTCTACCAGCGCGACCGCGACCGGATCGTCCACGCTCGGGCGTTCCGGCGCCTCGAATACAAGACCCAAGTCTTCGTCAACCACGAAGGGGACCACTACCGCACGCGCCTGACCCACTCGCTCGAGGTGAGCCAGATCGGCCGGACGGTCGCGCGCGCTCTCGGGCTCAACGAGGATCTCATCGAGTCGCTCGCCCTCTCCCACGACCTCGGGCACACCCCCTTCGGGCACCTCGGGGAGGAGGTCCTGGACGCGTTCATGAGGGACCACGGAGGGTTCGACCACAACCGCCAGACCCTCCGAATCGTGGAGCGCCTCGAGGAGCGCACGCCGGAGTACCCCGGGCTCAACTTGACCTGGGAGGTTCGCGAAGGGATCGCGAAACATTCCGGGCCGATCGACCTCCGCAGGGCGCCGGAGTTCGGAGAGTACGATCCCGACCGCCCGCCGCCGCTCGAGGCCCAGCTCGTCGACCTCGTCGACGAGATCGCCTACAACCACCACGACATCGACGACGGCCTGTCGTCGGGGCTCCTGGACGTCGAAGCGCTCGCCGGGGCGGTGCCCCTGTTCGGAGAGCCGCTTCGGAACGCGCGGGCGAGGTTTCCGGGGGCGGATCCGCGACGCGTTCGGACGGTGGCGCTTCGCGGGGTGATCGACGAGCTGGTCACGGACCTCATCGAGACGACCGATGCCGCCGTCCGGTCGGCCGGGATCGGCTCGCTGGACGAGGTCCGCGCGGCCGGGAAGCAGATGGCGGGACTCTCTCCCGGCGTCGCCGCGCGGAACCGCGAGCTCAAGTCGTACCTGCGGGCGCACCTGTACCGTCACCACCGCATCGAGCGGATGAAGGACAAGGCACGGCGCGTGCTCCATGCCCTCTTCGAGCGCTATCTCGAGAACGAGATGCTGCTTCCCGACGACGCCCGGAAGAAGATCGAGGGGGACGGATTGCACCGGGCGATCGCGGACTTCATCGCCGGTATGACCGACCGCTACGCGACCGAGGAATACCAGCGCCTGTTCGACCCGACCGTCCGGGTTTGACCCGGGCCCAGCCCAAGGAGACCCCATGGAGACGACCGCCGCCGCCCAGCCCGGGCGGCTCTTGATCGACGGCCAATGGCAGGACGCCCGCTCGGGGGCGACCTTCGAAACGACGAATCCCGCCGACGAGAGGGTCATCACGATGGTGGCGCGGGCGGGGGACGACGACGTCGCCGCGGCCGTCGCCGCAGCGCGCCGCGCGCAAGAGTCGGGGCCCTGGGCCAAGATGTCGGCCGCGGAGCGCGGGAAGATCCTCTGGCGCATGGGGGAGCTGATCCTCGACCGCTTGCCGCAGCTGTCGCTCATCGAGACGCTCGACACCGGCAAGACCCTCTTCGATTCCGGGAAGATCGAGCTGCCGATGGCGGCGCAGATCTTCCAGTTCTACGCCGGCGCGGCCACCAAGATCGCCGGCCGCACCCTTCCCGCGCGCGCGGACGCGTTCACGTTCACCCTCAAGGAGCCGGTCGGCGTCGTCGCTGCGATCGTGCCGTGGAACTTCCCGTTCCTCCTGGCGTCGTGGAAGGTCGCCCCGGCGCTGGCGGCGGGATGCACCGTCCTGCTGAAACCCGCGAGCCAGACCCCGCTCTCCGCCCTCGAGCTCGGGCGGATCGGGCTGGACGCGGGTCTGCCTCCCGGCGTGCTCCAGGTGCTCACCGGGTCGGGATCGGAGGCGGGCATGGCGCTCGTCGCGCACCCGGGCGTCGACAAGGTGGCGTTCACGGGAAGCACGGAGGTCGGTAAGACGATCGTTCGCGCCGCCGCCGGCACGCTGAAACGGGTGAGCCTCGAGCTGGGCGGGAAGTCGCCCAACATCGTCTTCGCCGACGCCGACCTCGAAGCCGCGGGCCGGGGCGCGTTCAACGGGATCTTCTACAACAAGGGGGAAGTCTGCGCCGCGGGATCGCGTCTGTTCGTCGAAAAACCGGTGCACGAAGCCTTCGTCGCTCAGCTCGCGGAGCGCGCGGAGGCGGTCGTGCTCGGGGATCCCAGGGACAAGGGAACGCGCATGGGGCCGGTCGTCTCGGCGGCGCAGATGGAGACGGTCCTCGGCTACATCGCCGCGGGGGAGGGCGAGGGCGCGCGCCTCGCCGCCGGCGGCCGCCGCGCCTCGGAAGTCAACGGGGGCAAGGGGTACTTCGTGCGGCCGACCGTCTTCGACGGGGTGACCCGGGAGATGAGGATCGCGCGCGAGGAGATCTTCGGGCCCGTGCTCGCCGTGCTCCCCTTCGAGGACGCCGCCGACGCCGTCGCCCAGGCGAACGCGACCGTCTACGGGCTCGCGGCGGGCGTGTGGACGCGGGACGTCGCGAAGGCCCACAAGGTCGCGCGGGCGATCAAGGCGGGCACCGTCTGGATCAACACCTACAACCTGTACGACCCGTCGCTCCCGTTCGGCGGCTTCAAGCAGTCGGGATTCGGCCGCGAGCTGGGGATCGAGGCGATGGACGGCTACCTCGAAACGAAGAGCGTCTGGGTCGACCTGGGGCGCTGAGGTGCGCGCCCTGGTCATCTCGAGCCACGGCGGGCCGGAGGTCCTGAGGTTCGAGGAGCGCCCGGTCCCGGAGCCCGGACCCGGGCAGGTGCGGGTCCGCGTGCGCGCCGTGGGGCTCAACCACCTCGACCTGTGGGTCCGCCAAGGGGTCCCGGGACACGCGTTTCCCCTTCCGATCGTGCCGGGCTGCGACATCCGCGGCGTCGTGGATGCGCTCGGTCCCGGAGCCGCGGGGTGCGCACCCGGCGACGAGATCGTGGTCGGACCCGGGATCTCCTGCGGCCGCTGCCACGCCTGCCGGTCCGGGAACGAGCCCCTCTGCCGCGACTACGGCATCCTCGGCGAATCGTGCGACGGGGGATGCGCGGAGTACGTCGTCGTGCCGGACCGCAACGTCTTCAAGGCCCCTGGCGGGCTTCGGCCGGAAGACGCCGCGGCGGTGCCGCTGGCGTTTCTGACCGCCTGGCACATGCTCCACGCGCGGGCGCGTGTCGAGCCCGGCGAACGGGTGCTCATCCACGCCGCCGGCTCGGGGGTCTCGACCGCCGCGATCCAGATCGCGGGGCTCCTCGGCGCGCGGGTGATGGCGAGCGCCGGAAGCGACGACAAGTGCGCGCGGGCGAAGGAGCTCGGCGCGGAGGCGACGGTCAACCACCGCACGGAGGACGTCGTCGAGGAAGTCCGCCGCTGGACCGGCCGCCGCGGCGTCGAGGTCGTCGTCGATCACGTGGGGGCCGCGACCTTCGAGCGCTCGATCCGTTGCCTCGCCAAGGGGGGCCGGTACGTCACCTGCGGCGCGACCGCGGGGTACGAGATGAAGACCGACTTCCGCCTCGTGTTCTTCAAGAGCCTTTCGATCCTGGGCTCCACGATGGGCGGATCTCACGAGCTCCAGACGGTCCTCGACTTGGTCGAGGCGGGAAGGCTGCGCCCGGTCGTCGATTCCGTCTTTCCGTTCGATCGCATCGCCGACGCGCACGCCCGGTTGGAATCCCGCCTCGGCTTCGGCAAGGTCGTGATCCGCGTGGCGGCGTGAGGACCGGCGTCGTTCCCGTTGGACCGGCCGCCAACCTGTACTAAGCTTCGCGCCGCGGGGGGGTCCGCGTCGGCGATCCACGGATCGCGGGGGGTTGTATGGCCGGCGAGAGGATCCTCGTCGTCGACGACGAGGCCGAGATCGTCGAATTGCTCCGCGACGTGCTGACGGCCGAAGGGTACGTCGTCGACGCCGCCCCCGACGCGGAATCGGCTCTCCAGCTGATCCGCGAGAACATCTACGATGCCGCGCTCCTCGACTTCAACCTCCCCGACATGGACGGCGTCATGCTCCATCGCCAGATCCGGCAGATGGACGAGGAGCTGGCCGCCCACGCGATCTTCATGTCGGGTCTGCTGCAGTCGAACATCAACCTCGGCTACTACCTGACCGAGTCGGGAGGCTTCCTGGCGAAGCCGTTCGACGTCGCCGACGTGCTGGCGCAGATCCGGCAGCTGCTCGGCTAGGACGCGGGGCCGGCGGCGCGGTGGACACGGATCGGGGCCCCGACGGGCCGCGGCGTTCCGCCGCGCAGCATCTTTCCGAGCGCGACGTTCAAGGGGTTGGCGCGAGCCAGGAACGGGAGCACCGGGCGGCGGCGCCAGCCCATGCGGGAGAGCTCGCGCAGGATCCCCTGGTGGTTCCGCTGCACGGACAGCCCCTTGAGGAACGCCTGAAACGCTTCCTTGCGGCGGTCCAGGGTCATGAGCACGCAGCCGTAGTTCCAGCAGAGGTCGGCGTTGAAGAACTCGAGGCCGATCGCTTGGCGGCAGAGCTCCGCGCCCTCGCGGCGCTGATTGCCTTCGCGCGCGAGGCAGAGCCCGTACCAGGAGAGATACCGTGCCTGGGGCGTCTTCGCGCCCTGACGCCGCTCGAGCTCGATCGCCGCCTCGAAGAGGGCCATCGCCTCGATGCCGCGACCCGCCTCCAGCGCGCGCAGCCCCTTTTGGAAGCGGGCTTCGGCCGATTGCACCAGCATGGATCGTCCTCCCTCGCGAGGAGAACATGGTGCGGCGGGGGCGATCGAATCCAGACCGCGTTTCGTAACGCGATCACGCCTTCGTAACGGCCCGAAAAGGCCTCAGCCGTTCAGCGATTCCACGACCTCTTTGTTGACCTCGACCGTGTGCTTCTGGCGGAGGGACAGGACGATCCCCTGGATCATCTGGTCCCGAGCTTGCTGCAGGAGCTGCTGGCGCAGCGCGTCCTTGCCCGCCTGGAACTTGGCCGGGTCGAAGGCGTCGTGACGGGTCACGAGGTAGGCGACCGCCCCTCCCTGCGCGGGCGCGGCCCCACGCGCGCCGACCGAGGTTCCGGCGGCGAAGACGACGCGGTCGAGATCCGGGACGGGGCCCGCGCCGGGGAGCGGCGTCCCCGGGGCGACGTCGCCCGATTTCTTCACCTCGAGCTTCAACGATTTCGCGCCGGCCTCCAAGCTCGCTCCGGCGGCGATGCGGCGCGCCGCGGCGAGGGCGGCCGTCTGCCCGCGATCGTTGAGCAGATCGGATTTCACTCGCTCCATCACCGCGGAGAGCGGCTGGACCGCGGGGGGGACGATCTCGAGGCACGCCACGATCGCGAGGCCGCGCGCGACGCCGAGCGGCGAGCTCACCTGGCCAGCCGCGAGCGACGCCGTCGCGTTCTGGAATTCGGGAGACGGCCCGAGGTCGGCGGCGCGGTCGTCGGCCGAGATCAGCTTCTCCTCCACCTTGAGCCCGGCCTTCGCGGCGACGGCGTCGAGATCGGCCGCCGACTTGATCTGCGCCTTGAGCCGCTCCGCTTCCTGCACCGCGGCGTCCTGGGCCTTCTGAAGCTCCAGGCGGCGCCGGATCGAGTCCTTGGCCTCGTCGAACGGGACCGCCCCCGCGGCGCGGGATTCGAGCACTTGAAGGACGTGGAAGCCGTACTCGGTTTCGACGACGGGGGCGAACTGCCCGGCGGCGGTCGTGAACGCGGCGTCCTCGAACGGCTTGACCATCTGGCCGCGCCCGAACCAGCCGAGGTCGCCCCCCTTGGCCGCGGAGCCGGCGTCTTGCGACATCGAGCGGGCGAGGGCGGCGAAGTCCTCGCCCTTCTTCGCGCGCGCCAGGACCGAGGCGGCCAGATCGCGCACCGACCGCTTGTCCGCTTCCCCCGCGCCGGGCGGCAGCTTGAGGAGGATGTGCCGCACGTGCCGCTGCTCGGGACGCTGGTAGTCCGCCTGCCGCGCGTCGAACTCGGCGCGCACGTCGGCGTCTTGGACCTTGACCTTCGGAAGCTGAGCCTGCCGGTCCACGACGATCAGCTTCACGCGCCGCGCTTCCGCATGCTTGTAGGAGTCCAGGTGTCCCTGATACCAGGCCGAGGCCGCGGCGGGGTCGACCGACGTGTCGAACGGGATCGAGGCCACCGGCACGAAGACGTAGTCGAAGGCGACCTTCTCGTTCTGCGCGCGCCAGGCGTGCTCGACGTCGGCGTCCGACACCGTCGCGGACGCCGTCATGACGGAGAGCCACTTGTGCGCCAGCAGGTCGTCGGCGAGCTGGCTCTCGTACGCCGCGACGCCCCCGTCGATCGACTGCTCGACCGCGGCCGTGTACCGCTCCTTCCCGACGAAGTTGCCGGAGGGGTCCTTGAAGCTCGGGTTGTCGAGGATCTGGCGGGAGATCTCTTCCTTGGTCGCCGTCAGCCCCATCGCTCGCGCCTCGGAGAGAACGATCCGGCGATCGACGATCGATTGGACCGCCTGGGATCCCAGCTTGAGGTTCTTCTTCATCGCGTCGTACTGCTGGCCGAGAAGGCGCCGGTAGAACTCGTCCTGCTGGCGGGCGACCTGGATGAGCTCCTGGGAGCTCACGGTCTCTCCGTCGACCTTGGCGGCCCAGTCCGCGGTGGCGCGGCGGTAGGCGCGCGGGTCGAAGTAGGCGCCGAGGTAGCCGAGCATGGCGAGGGCGACGATGATGAGCACCCACTTGAGGTGCTTCAGGTTGTCGCGCATGACGTTCAACATCGGCGGTTCTCCCCATTCGTGGACGCGAAAGAGGGAAGTGTAGCCCGGCGGGCCCCGGCCCATCAACGGGGGGTGGTCCGGCGGCCGGACCGCGTGTTAGATTCAGCCGAGTTACGGAGGAACACGTCTCGGCATGGCCGTGCCGCCCCAGCGTCCCAAGGTCGTCCTCGACTGGTTCAACGTCAGCTACCGGAGCGTGGTCCTCACCGGGGTGACGATAGCCGGGGCCCTGGTGCTTGCGGTCTGGTACGCGTTCTTCTACACGCCGAGCAAGCCCCGCGCGGAGGCCTCCGAGGCGATCCACCGCGCCGAGGAGCGGAACAACGAGGCGGCGCAGTACCCCGCGAGCGACCGGCTCGACGAGGTCCGCGGCAGCGCCCGCTCGGCCTTGGGCGAAGCGCGAGACGCCTTCCAGCGGCAGCAATACGACGACGCGCGGGTGGCCGCCATCCGCGCCGAGAACTTCGCCCAGAAGGCGATCGACATGGCGCGGGGGGAGGGGACCGTCTCGAAGGAGGTCCGGATCTATCGACTGGAGGGGGACGTCCGGGTCAAGCGCGCCGGGGAGTTCAACTGGGAGGAAGCCGACCGCAAGCTGACCCTGCGGGTCGGGGATCAGATCAAGACCGCCGCCTCCGGCTCGGTGCAGCTGATCTACTTCGACGGCACGATGACCACGATCAACCCGGGATCCCTGCTCGAGATCCGCGAGGTGCACGAAGACCCGGCGACGAAGGTCCGCCGCGTGAGCGAGAAGCTCAACTGGGGCGAGATCCTGTCGGAGACCCAGAAGAAGAACGTGGACGGTTCGTTCCACGAAATCGCCACGGAGAAGATCTCGGCGCGGAGCGCCGACGCCGGAGCCTTCCGCGTGGCCTCCGACAAGGCGACGCAGGCGACGGCGATCGACGTCTTCGACGGGAAGCTGGAAGTCGCGGCGCGCGGGAAGAAGGAGCAGGTCGTCAGCGGCGAGCGGATCCGCTCCGACGCCGACGGGACGCTGCAGGCGAAGGAGGTCCTCCCCGGCGTGCCGCGGCTCGTCGCCCCCTCCGACCAGAAGGTCTTCGTCCACGAGGACCCCTCGAAGGCCAACACGACGCTCGCGTGGGAAAAGGTCCCCGGCGCGACCCGCTACCACCTCATCATCTCCGACAAGTTCCTGTTCACCGACCACCTCTACGAGGCCGACCGCGACGAGACGACCGTGGTGATCGACGGGATACACACCGGCGACTACTACTGGAAGGTCGCCACCGTCTCGGCGGCCGGCGTGCGGGGCCCTTACAGCGAGGCCCGGCGGTTCCGGGTGACCTCCGAGAAGATCCGCGACACGGAGGACACCACCCCTCCGGTCCTGGAGATCACCGAGAAGGTGCAGACCGGCCCGATGCTGATCCTGAACGGGCGCACGGAGCCGGGAGCCCTCCTCTGGGTGGACAACGAAAAGGTGGACGTTTACGACGA
>JBGQLU010000042.1:0-25423 GCA_041500265.1 Acidobacteriota bacterium
CACGCCGCGCTTGGTGGGTGTGCCGAGCTCCGTTTCGACCACGCTCCCGTACGGGACCACCATCTCCGCAGCGTCCGAGACGGAGCGCTGCGAGGTCGTCTCGGCGAGGGGGATCGTCGCGACAGGCGCCGGAACCTGGGCCCCCGAAGGCTGGACGACGGGAGGGGGAGCCGGGGTCTGAGCCGCCCGCGCTTGAGCCCCCTTCTTTCCACCCCTCTTCGATTTCTTCGAGCGCTTCGCGTCGAAGTGAACGACCTGGCCCTGGCCGGATGGGCGCGATTCGCCTTCCGCGGGGGCCGGGGTCTCCGTAGGCCGGGCGGCGGACTCGGTCTCCGGCATGGGGAGCGACTCGAGCAGCGAGGGAGCGGCCGTTTGATCGGACGGCATCGGCGAGATCGCCGGCTCGGGCTCGAGCACGGGCGCCGGATCGAAGGCGAGCGCCGCCGAGAGGGCACCCAGCTCGGAGTTGAGCTCGTCCCGCATCCGGCGGAACGGGTCGACGTCCGCTTCGGTCTCGGAGAGATCGATCGTCTCGACGGCGGCAACCGCGGCGACCGCGGCGACCTCGGGCGGGGCGGCCCCGAAGAGCGACGTTTCCCCCCCCGGGAGGATCGCGTCCAAGCGGGCCATGATCTCTTCTTCGGTCAGTCCGCTCACGACCGACGTCGGCACCGAGACCGCCTTCATCTGCGGCGAGCCGGAACCCGAGGCCGAGGGCTCGTGCCCCCGCGACGGGGCGGGCTCGTCCTTCGCGTCGGCCGCGTCTCCCGAGGATTCGGTGGACGACGGCGACGCACCGGCCTGGGAGGGGGCGCCGCCGAAGAACTTTCCGACCACGGCGAGCAGCTGCTCGGGGGCGATCGGCTTTTCGATGTACTCGTCGCACCCGTAGATGTGGAGGGCCTGCGTGCGGTACTTACGTCCCTTGTAGACCCCGGTCGTGATGATGATCGGGGTGCGCCGGCCGTGCGGGGTGCGCTTCAACTCTTGACAGACCTCGAAGCCGTGCTTCTTCGGGATCATCGCCTCGACGAGCACCATGTCGGGGTTCAAACGGGTGAAAGCCTCGATGCCGGCGATCCCATCGGTCGCGATCTCGACCGTGTACCCCGCGGACGTCAGGGGTTGGCGGAAGCGCTCGATGCTCCGCGGCTCGTAATCGATCAGGAGAATCGTATAGTTCGTCATTCGACGACCCTAGGAAGCTGCTCAGTCCGCCTGGCAGCTCGTGTTCGTGACCCCCGACTGCGACCCGTGCAGCCCGGCAAGCGTGGACACCCCCTCGGTGTCCACGTAGAACATAGGCTGACGCTTCTAGGGATTCAAGTCACCGGAAAGCAACGAAATTGAGCGTTCCTGGCTCCCACGCGCACGATTCCACCCGCGAGGCGATCGCCCTCGCGGCGGAGGCGCTCTCCGGGCTCGACGCTTCCGCCCACGTCTTCCTCGAAGACCGTGAAGACGTGCGCATTCGTCTCGCCAACGACGGCGCACGCGAGTGCACCCGCACCCGCAGCCGCGGCGCCTCCGTCGTCGGTCGCACGACAGTCCATCGGTCCGACCCCGGCATCGACGAGCTGCTCCTCATGGCCGTGCTCGCGGCGGGACGGGGCGCGCCCCCCATCCGGGCGCCGGGACCCATCGGCGAGCGGCCGGCGATGAGCCGCCTTCCCGAGGGTCTCCCCGATCAAGCAGCCGCATGGCTGGCGGCCGACGCCGCGGATCATTTCGAGGAGCCGGGCGTCCGGATCGAGGTCCGAATCGTTCGCTTCAACCAAACTGTTTGGGTGGGACGCCCGTTCGAGCCGGCCCTCCGCGAGGGACGCGCTGGGCACCGAATCGAGGTCAGGGCGACGTGCCGGGCCGCCGGTCGGGTCGGCGAGGCGATCGCCGAACGGGCGCTCGGTCCCACCGACCCGTTTCCCTACGGGATCGTGGACAGCGCGGTTCGCCGGGCGCGCGAGCGCTTCGGGTCACGTCGGGGCCCTGGTCGGTGGTCCGCCGTCCCGGCCATCTTCGCGCCCTCGATCGCCGGGGTCGTCGTCCATGAGCTGATCGGCCACAGCCTCGAAGGGGACATCGTCGCCAGGGGGGCTTCCCGACTGACGACGTTCCGCGAGCCCAGGCTTCCACGGGAGCTCACCGTGGTCGAGGATCCTCACCGTGGCCGCGCTCCATGGACGATCGACGACGAAGGAACGAGCGCCCGTCCGGTCGTCCTGGTGGAGGGTGGCCGGGTGACCGGTGTCCTGCACGACGTGACCACCGCCCGAGCCGCTGGGGCGGAGTCGACGGGCCACGGCCGCAGGGCGTCGTACCTCGACCGGGTCCTACCCCGGCTCGGATGCACGTTC
Organism: Acidobacteriota bacterium; assembly: GCA_041500265.1. Classification (GTDB taxonomy): domain Bacteria; phylum Acidobacteriota; class Polarisedimenticolia; order Polarisedimenticolales; family DASRJG01; genus DASRJG01. The sequence continues at coordinate 2,355 of JBGQLU010000042.1, forward strand.
GTCGCCGGCGGCCATGACGATCCTCGATCGATCTTGGAAGGCACGCCGACGGGAGTGTTCCTGCGACGCATCGTCGCCGCGAACGTCGACGCGGCGGCCGGCGTCGCGACCTTCCTGGTCACGGATGCCGACGCGATTGAACAGGGGAGGCTGACCTACCCGCTCGAGCCCTTCCCGATCGTCATCGATATCGAAGAATCGCTGCGTTCCATGGATGCGATCGGTGACGACCTCGAGTTCGATCGCTGCGTCGGATCGTGCGTGCGCGATGGTCAACCCGTGGCCGTAAGCGTCGGCGCGCCGACAATTCGGCTAGGGGTGATCAAAGCCCTCCTCTGAAAGGAATTGAAAGGATGATCGCTCCCGATTCTTCCCCGTGGCTCGAGCCCGACGCGCTCGTCGATCGCGCCCTTCATCTATGGCGAGCGGCACGAGCCGGCGTCGAAGGGGATCGATTCGATCTCTTTCTCAAGATCGCGAGACGAAGGCGCGCGCATCGTGAGCCTGGGAGCGATCGCACCTCGACATCGGAGACCTTGGAGTGCGGTTTGGCGATGAGGCGGGCTCGTCGCGGAGGGACCCTGGCCTCGTTCGCGGCCTGCTCAGGGCTCTCGAACGAAGCGCTCGATTGGGTTCTTGGGGCGGTGACACGGGAGGGGGCGGGCGTGTTATCGGACATGCCGGCGCCAGGGTCGGTAGTCGAGCCGCTCCGCGCCGATCTCGACGCCGGTCACGAGCTCCCCACGGCCGAGCAGCTCGAATCATGGATGACCGATCGGAAACAGGTGGCTTGGGTCGAGTCCGGTGGCACGCACGAGGTCGTCGTCGGTCACGAAGGGTGGGTTGCGCTTCGAGGACGGTATCGTTCCTGGGCGATGACCGACGGCGGCAAGGAAGGCCCTCGGCTGTTCGCGGCCCGCGGGCTGGCGCCGCCCGACCTTGCGGATTGGGGGGGCGAACCCGGATCGGACGGATCGCCTGGCTCACCCTCGACCGCCGTTGTCGTGGCCCCCGCAGCGGCCGCAGCGGTGATCTCGAGTCTGGTCAGGGCGATGCAGGCCGGAGACATCGCAACCGGCATGCCGGTCGGGGCCGGGTGGTGTGTCGCCGACGACCCGAGGCATCCGGACGGCCTTTCGGGGGGGATGTTCGACGACGCCGGGTTCGAGACCCGGCGAACGATCCTCGCCGACGGGCGACAGGCCGTCGGCATCCTTTCTGGAGCCGGGACCTTTCGTAGGGCCTCGTTCAGGGACCCCCCGGCCTGCGCGGCGTCCACACTGGTTGTCTTTCCGGATGCACCCATAAAGGTGGGCCCACACATCCCGATCGTCGCACGGTGCAGAGTCCTCCCGGTCTCACCGGGGGAATGGGTGCTCGACTTCGGTTCCGGCGCCTCCTCGGATCATCCGGCGATCGCTCGAATCACCCCGGAAGCGCTGGTGGAGCGGTGCGTGGGGACGGCCGGGCCTCCCGTCGTCTGTGCGGACGGGGTGATCACCCCCGGTCTGGTCTTCAAGGGAATCGAGATCGCTCAGTAGATTCCATCGGATTCGAGGGCGGCGGCCAGCGCTCGCGTCGAATCGTGGGTGGGGAGGAGGCGCGCGAGGCGTTCCAGCGTTCTGGGAACGGCCGATCGGTAGCGACTCCGTTCGAGGACAGCGATCTGATACCCAAAAGTTCCGAGGGCCTTGATCATTCTTTGGGCGGCGACGACATGGAATCGATCCCGGAGCGCGGCCGGCCCGGGGGGGCCGGGGCGCTGCAACCGATACACCTCGAGAAGCTCGATGACTTCTCGCTCGTCAACGTCGACATACGCATCCCTGAGGAGCGAGGCGACGTCGTAGGTGTCGGGACCCCATCGCGCGTCCTGGATGTCCACCATCGCCAGTCTTCCGTCCTGCTGCAGCATCAGATTCCGGCTGTGAAAGTCCCGGTGGCACAGGACGCGCGGGTGCGAGGCGGCCTCACGGGCGAGCGCTTCGAGCGCCGACGCGAGCCCGGGAGAGGCCCCGGCGCGGCCGCGAAACCGTACGACGTAGTTGTCGACGAAAAAGCGCATCTCGAAGAGAAAACGCTCCTCGTCCAAGGCCGGCCCCGCGGAGCGATCGGAGTGGAGGAGCGAGGTGGTGCCCCTCGTGGCGATGGAAGCCGCGAGCCCGACCGCTGCACGGTAGAGGTCGGACCGGAGGATGCCTCGCCCGCGTTCGGCTCGGGCGAGGGCGGCCTCGAGCGTCACATCGCCGAGGTCCTCGAGGAGCAGGCAGCCCGCCTCCGGAAGGACGTCCAACACGCGCGCGACGGGGAGGGCGGCTCGCTCGAAGATCCTCGCGAGCCGAACGTCGTCGGTCTCCCCCTCGAACGGCGAGCCGTAGTCCATGACGATCCGGGTTCCCCCATCGGGTAGAAACAGGCGATGGAACCGACGGGTGGAGGCATCCCCCGGCAAAGTCTCGAGACGCGCGCCGGCGTGGAGGGTCTCCAGGGCTGCGGCGAGAGCAGGTCGAATCACGTTCACCGGCGAGGGGTTCCGAACCGGCGCACGAGAAGGCCGTCCTCGCGCTCGGTGTCGGCGGGGAGCGCATCCGGCAGTTCCGCATCGGCCGCGAGGATCGACGATTGGGCCTCGAATCCCGCCGGGACCTCGGTTCCGGGCCCGACGATGCACCTCGAAAGGCGCACGCGGGGGCCGATCCATGCCTCCGGCATCACGACCGTTTCCTCGAGCACGGCCCCCTCTCCGATCCGTGTCGAGAACCCCAGGACGAGACGACCCGAGAGCACGATCCCCGGCGCATGCAGCTGCGCGCCGGCTCCGATGGCGGCGAGCGCACCCCCCGTCTCGCGCACCGGATCGAACGTGCCGAGCCTGAGCCGGGCCTCCGTCGGCATCTCGACCAGGCCGAGCGAGCCGTGCAGGTACTGAGCGGGAGTTCCGAATTCCCACCAGTACCCCTCGTGGACGTAGGCGTTGAGAGCACCTTCGGCGGCGAGCGGGAAGTAGACCTCCCGAACGATGTCGGAGGGGACTCCCGCCGGGAGGCGCGCCAGAATCGATTCTTCGATCAGGTGGAAGCCGGTGAACAGGTACGAGCCGGCGACGTCCCGCTCGCGCCCGTCGCCCCCGCCGCCGAACGACGCGACCCGACCCTTCGCGTCGAGCGCGACGGGGGTATACCCCGCCCGATGACGCGCCACCACCAGGGTGGCGGGGCACCCCGAAGCACGATGCGCTTCGACGACCCTTGCCAGTGAGATGTCCGCGAGGAAGTCGGAGTTCCTGACGAGGATCGTTCCGCCGCCCCGGAGCCAGCGCGCGGCGTGCTCGATTCCCCCTCCCGTCCCGAGCAAACGTTCCCTCTCGAGCGAGTAGTGCAGCGCCTCGAGGCCGAAGCCGCGCCCATCGCCGAGGGCGCCTCGAAGGGCCTCGGGCAGGTGGTGGAGATTGATGACCGCCTCGCGCACGCCTTCTCGCGCCAGCCCCGCGAGCACCAGAGGCGCCAAGGGCCTCCCGAGCACGGGAAGGAGAGGCTTGGGAACGAGGCGCGTGATCGGGGAGAGGCGCTCTCCGAGTCCGGCGGCGAGCAGCATCGCCTTCATCGGGATTCGTCTCCGCCGGGCATCAGCAAATCGCCGGCGGGCACACCGCGGGCGGCGGCCTCCCGTTCCTGGAGCTCCCGGTACGTCAGGAGGACGTACCGCGACTCGTCGCAGCCGAGCGCCCGGGCGACGCGATCCACCTCGTCAGGGGACCCTTCGAGCTCGACGAAGGTTCCGAGGGGGGTCTCGTCCACGGAGGCGGCGACCCCGCCCGCCAGGAAGCCCGTCCTGTACTTCTGGTAGCGGTAGACGGGTGCGAAGCCGAGGCCCTCCAGGATCCGCCTCATCGCGTCGGGGTCGGCGACCGCCGTTTCGTGCTCGACCCGCACCTTGTGGCGGTGCTCGCCCGGGACCGGCGCTTTGAACGTCAGGATCGTCGCCGCGCCGTACCGGCGAAGGCGAAGGAGCCGTCCGCTCCGCGCCAGCGCCCGGTCGGCCACGTCGTAGAGCACGTTGTCCTCGAAGGCGCGCGGGTGAACTTCCCGGGCGCCCCCATCGTGGAGCTTCCGGATCGCGAGGTCGGGAGAAGCGAACGCGAGCTTGATCTCGTTCTCCCGCCTAGACATCCCCATCGCGTGGATGATAACATCCGGCTCTTTTAACCCCCGGTTTGCGGGCGTCGCCATGTCGAGCGAGAGAATCCTCATCACCGGCATCGGCGTCGTCAGCGCCATCGGCGCCACGCGCGAGTCGTTCTGGTCGGGATGCCTCGCCGGCCGCTCCGGCGGGACGCTCCTCGAAACCCCCTGGGTCGTCGACACCGACCTGTCCACGAAGATCGGGGCCCCGGTTCGCGACTTCGATCCGGAGGCAGCGGGAATCGCCCCGCGCGACGTCTCGATCCTCGATCGCACGACCTGGTTCGCGCTCGCCGCCGGACACGAGGCGCTCTTGGACGCGGGATTCCGCCTCGAGCCGCGGCGGGAATCGGGCGGGCGTTTCACGGTGGACGGCGTCGATCCCGACCGGCTCGCGACGATCCTCGGGACCGGCATCGGCGGCCTTTCGACCTTCGAGACCTACCACGCCGCGTGGCGGGCGACGCGGGCCAAGAGCTCCGCGAAACGCTACGCCCTCGTGATGCTGATCCCGAACGCGGCGTCGGGGCAGCTGGCGATCCGGTTCGGCGCCAAGGGGGAGTGCAAGACGATCGTGACCGCCTGCGCGTCGGGCACGATGGCGTTGGGGGACGCGTGGCGCCTCCTCCGAAGCGGAGAGGCCGACGTCGTGCTCGCGGGCGGTGCCGAGGGAGCGGCCGGAGACACCGATGCGTTCGCCATCCTCGGATTCGACCGCCTGAAGACCCTTTCGACCCGCAACGACGCTCCGGAGAAGGCGAGCCGCCCGTTCGATCGCGAGCGGGACGGATTCGTCCTGGGAGAGGGCGCCTCGGTTCTCGTGCTCGAGCGGGAGTCGCACGCCCGGGCGCGCGGGGCCCGGGGGTACGCGGCGATCGCCGGCTACGCGAGCAACGCGGACGCCGAGAGCATGATGCAGCTCGACGAGAGCGGAGAGACGATCGTCGCGCTCGGGCGCCGGGCGCTCCTCTGCGCCGGCCGTGCTCCGGACGACGTCGATCACGTGAGCGCCCACGGAACGTCGACGATCCAGAACGACCGGACGGAGGCGCGTGCGTTCCGCGCCCTCTTCGGGGCGCGCGCCGACCGTGTGTCGGTCACGGCCCTGAAATCGATGACCGGGCACGCGATCGGGGCGTCGGGGGCGCTCGAGACCGCGGCGCTCGCGATCGGGCTCAAGCGCGGGATGCTCACGCCGACGATCAACTACGAGTTTCCCGACCCCGAGTGCGAGCTGGACCTCGTCGCCAACGTGCCGCGCGCCGCGCGTCCGCGCTCGGCGCTCAAGTTCTCCTATGGGTTCGGCGGGCACAACGCCTGCCTCGTCGTCGAGCCCATTTGACCGCCCGCGTCGCCGCGTCGAGCGCGGAGCGCCTCGCCCGGCATCCGTGGAAGCTCCCCGTCCTGTCCGGGATCGTCCTCGCGTTCGCCTTCTACCCGCTCGGCCTCGTCGTGACCAATCTCGTCGCGCTCGTGCCGCTGCTCGTCTGGATCGACGCCAACCTCGACCGGCCTTGGACGACGTGGAGGAACGCCGGATTCGCGTTCGGAATGGCCGTCCACCTCTCGATCCTCAACTGGATGCTGTCCATGTTGAAGGTCAGTTTCCTCGCGGTCTTCGCCTACCTCGGGCTGGCGGCGGTCTTCGCGCTCGGTCTCATGCTGATGGTCGTGGCGATGGCGTGGACGCGCAAGCGGACGGGGTGGCCGTGGGCTCTGCTTCTCCCCGCGTGCTGGCTCACCCTCGAATGGTTCCAGGCGCAAGGCGATCTGCGCATGACGGCGCAGCACCTGGGACAGACGCTCGGCACCGTGCCGTTCCTCGTCCAATTCGGCGATCTCGCCGGGTCGTACGGCGTCGGCTGCGTGCTGCTGCTGTCGAGCGCGATTCTGTACGACGCCTGGCGGGCCGAGAATCGCCGCGCGCGGGTGCGGGCCTTGGCCGTGTGGGGCGGGATGGCCGTGCTGGTGCTCGCCTACGACGGGTGGGCGTGGACGCACCCGCCGAAGGCGACGGGGTCCCTCCGCATCTCCTTCCTCCAGCCGAACGTGCCGCTCGACGTCAAGCAGAATCCGGCGGCGGACGAAGAGCAGTCGGTGCTTCTGGCGCGCCTGTCGCGCCAAGCGGCCGCTTCGAAGCCGGATCTGATCATCTGGCCGGAGACCGCGCGACCGACCCCGATCCTCCATCGCAAAAACGATCCCTCGACCTTCGCCATGCCCGAGGTCCAGGCGCTGGCGCGCGAGCTCAAGACGACGATCGTCACGGGGGCCGAGTACCTGGTCGCCGGCGAGGACGGACGGTACAAGGCGTACAACGCGGTGCTGGTCGTCCATCCGGACGGGACGCTCGATCCGACCTGGAGCGCGAAGATCGTCCTGGTCCCGTTCGTCGAGGCGGTGCCGTTCAAGCCGCTCCTCGGCCCGCTCCTGTCCGGGCGGGGCGGTTGGATGCGCTGGCTCGCGGGCGGATTCCAGCCGGGACCCGACGCGACGCCGCTCCCGGCGGCCGGCGCGCTGATCGGCGTGACCGTCTGCTACGAGGAGCTCTTCTTCGACCTGCAGCGCGGCCTGCGCAACGCGGGGGCCAACGTTCAGGCGATCGTCTCGAACGACGCCTGGTTCGGGAAGTCGTACTTCCAGCCCTACCAGGCCAACACGGTGAGGTTGCGCGCCATCGAGAACCGCTCGGCGTTCGTGAGGGTCGCGAACACGGGGATCTCGATGTTCGTCGACCCGTTGGGGCGCGACTACGAGCGCACCCGCCTCGAGGTCGAGGCGGTGCGGACGATGGACGTCCCGCTGGTGGACGCGCGCACGTTGTACGATCGGATCGGGGACGTGGTCGCGTACGCGGCCATGGCGGTCCTCGTGGCGGCGCTCTTCGTGTCCTGGAGGGGCGGACAATGACCTTCGACATGATCGATTTGACCTGGGAGCAGTTTCGCGACCGCGTTCCCGGGGCGTGCGATCTGGTCCTGGTCCCGGTCGGGACGATCGAAGCGCACGGCGCGATGGCGATCGGCACCGACACGATCATCCCGGCGGCGCTCGCCAAGGATCTCGCCCCGCGGCTGAACGCGCTGATCGCCCCGGCGATCCCGTACGGCGTGACGAACACCCTTCTTCCGTATCCCGGCTCGACGACGATCTCCTCGCGGACGTTCGCCGCCTACCTGTTCGAGGCCGTGGCCGGGCTCGTGGACGCGGGATTCCGCCGCGTGGTTCTTGTCAACGGTCACGGCGGCCAGAGCTCCGAGGTCGGCGAGGTCGTCGCGCGCCTCTGGAACGAGAAGCGCGCGTACGCGGCTTCGATCGAGTGGTGGGGGCTGGGCGAGGACGCGTCGAGCGAAATCTATCCGGGCGCGGTCTCGGGCCATGCCGGGGTCGAGGAGACCGCGATGATCCTCGCCATCGCGCCGGAGCTGGTGGATCCGACCCGCGCGACGGCGATCCGCCGGGCGCCGCGCCTTTCCGGAGTGCGGACCCGTCCGTTCCCCGCGTCGATCATCCTCGACCGCCGGGAGACCGGCGCGGAAGGGGCGCCGGACCTCGATCCGGCGAAGGCCAAGGCCTTCTACGCAAGCGTCTTGCAGGCGGTCGAGACGGCGCTCCAGGAGATCTTCGCCGGGTGGGACGACATCCGCCGCCCTTGATTTCCGACCGGCACGGGACGTTGTCTCCGATCGTCACGCCCTAGACTGCCGGCATGTCGCGGCCCGGGATCATCGTGACCGGCGCATCCGGCATCCTCGGCCGCCGTCTCGTTCGAGCCGTCAGCCGGGAGCACCGCGTGTTCGCGATCGACCGGCGCCCGCCGGGGGAATCGGAGCTCGACGACTCCGCGAACGTGACCTTGTTCCAGATCGACCTGGCGGACGCCGACTCGGTGGCGGAGACCTTCGAGGCGATCCGCAGGGAGGGCGGGGCGGACGCGCTGATCCATCTCGCCGCGTACTACGACTACACGGGGGAGCCGCACCCCGAATACCAGCGCACCAACGTCGATGCGCTGCGCGTCCTGCTCGATCAGGTCGCCCCGCTCGCGCTGAAGCGATTCATCTTCGCGAGCTCGGTGGGCGCCTGCGCCGTGCCCGAGCCGGGGACGCGGGTCGACGAGAGGACCCCGGCAACGGGAGAACATGACTACGCGAGGACCAAGCGCGCCGGGGAGGAGATGCTCCGGGAGGCGGCCGGCCGCGTACCGTCCTGCATCGTGCGCTTCGCGGCGCTGATCTCGGACTGGTGCGAATACCCGCCCCTCTACGTCTTCCTCGACACCTGGCTCTCGCGGCGCTGGAACGCGAGGATGCTCGCCGGACGGGGCGAGACGGCGATCCCGTTCCTGCACGTGCGCGACGCGGTTGGCTTCCTCCTCCGCGTGCTCGAACGGATGGACGACCTCGAGCCGTGCGAGGTGCTGATCGCCGGGGCCGACGGAGCGGTCTCGCACCGCGCGTTGTTCGAGCGCGCGACCGCGTATCGCTACCGGGACCCGAAGAAGCCGTTCCTCGTGCCGACCTCGCTGTGCCGCCCCGGGATGTGGGTGCGAGATACGGCGGGCCGACTCCTCGGCGAGCGCCCGTTCGAGCGCCCGTGGATGGCGGATTACATCGACAAGGTACTCGCCATCGACGGAACCCATACCCGCCGCCGCCTGGTCTGGGCGCCGCACCCCCGTCTCGCGGTTCTCAATCGCATTCCGTTCATGATCGAGAACATGACGACCAACCCCGAGGACTGGGCCCGCCGCAATCACGAGGCGATGACCCACCTCGAGCTCAAGCCCAACTTCCAGGTCTACCGCCTCCTCGAGGCGCACCGGGCGCCGATCGCGGAGGCGTTCGCCGCGACCCTTCGAGCCCCCGGCCGCCCGCCGCTTTCGGAGGAGGACCTCGACTGGACAACGCGAGTCACCCTCAGGAGCCTCGTCCAGTCGATCCGCACCGCCGAGCGGCGCCCCTTCATGGAGCACTGTCGAGATCTCGCCGAGCGGCGCCTCTCCCAGGGTGTCGCCGCCCTAGGCGTGACCGATCCGCTCCAGGCCCTGGAGCGGATCTGCCGGGAGCACCTGATGGCCGACCCCCGCGGCGCGCACCTGGGCGCCGCCCTCCACGACCACCTCACGATGACCGTGGAGTTCGGGGTCGATCGGATCCAGGACGTCTACGAGGACACGGGACGGGGGAGGATCTACGGTTAGCGTCGGCTAGAGTGGCCGGCGAGTTTGCGTTCGGCGCGCAGAGAGGAATCCTTCCCACGAACCGAAGATCCTGTCGCGCGGCCCCCCACTGCACGAAAAAAAATCGGGCGGAATGCGGTAGGCCCCGTACTCTCGAATGCAAGTGTCGTTGTTTACCGAGCAGTTCGCGCCGAAGAACCGAGATGCGATGAATGAGCACGTCCGACCGCGCCAGGTGATCTCCCGCCACGTACCCGTCGCACGGACGCGCCTCGGTGAGGATTAGTCATGAGACGACCCAGACCACGTCAATTCCCCTTTATTATTGCGCGTCCTCTGACGCTCGTCGCGGCGCTGCTCAGTACGTCGCGAGCGTCCTCGAAGGACCCGCCGCGGCCGAAATTCCTTAAGGACGCGGCAACGATGCACGTTGCAGTTCTGAGCGTTGGGCGTTGGGAAGACTACAAGCAGGCCCTTCAACCGACGTTTGAGTTGGATCCGAAGCAATCGCTTGCGAGCGCGGGCCAGTCAACCCGGGACATCGAAGAGCAGTTTCTGGACGCCTTGTCGATCGGCCTTCGTCTCGCCCCGCCGCGGACCTCGACGACCTCACAAAGCACCACGACGACGAATCAGGCTGGTACGACGACGGAATCCACGGAGACATCGAAGAAGGAACCCGGATCAGTCTCGGCCTCCTCCCCGGTCTCCTCCCCGGCGTTGCCGAGCGACAAGGCATCGCCAAGCCCCACTTTGGGTGTCGATCCTATGGCCCAGTATTGGGCGGCGACAGCCCTATATCAGGAAGTTCAACTCCTAGATCGCTATGTGCGCGACGCGATCGAGAAGCAGTGTTTCGAGGCGTACGTGGTGCGGATGCAAGTCAGCGTGATGCCGCTCCGGCGGAATCTGCCCTACGACACCTACGGGACATTTGCCTTCTTCAGCGGTCCCCAGCGCGTGGTCCAGGTCGGCTCGAAATCGGATCAAGTGTTACAGGGAAGTTCACCCGACGAACTCATGTACGACGCTTACAAGAAGGAGGCCAAGAAGGCCGGCGCAACAGAGAGCGAAACTCTCTTTCCGTCGCAACCGTCAAGCTTCAAGGCCCTGCTCGACCAACGCGCTTCAGATCGCAATCACCCTGCGCTTCCTCCGCCCTTCGTAGTTCCGTTGTTGGTGACCGACAATCTCGAGAGTACGACACACGGCCGCACGATGGAGCAAGTGCGGCAGTATGCGTTGGCATTGTCGGCACTCGTCGGCGGATTCGGGGCTGGCGCGGACGTTTCGCGAACGTTGGAATCGCTCCAGCAGACGGTTGGGCGCGATTACAACAGTCTGCTGACCATCGGCAGGATCACGGACAATGCGATCCGCATCAGGCTGGGCGCATCACAGGGAGTTGCACAGGACTACGTCACGGTTCCTCGAACGCATTACATCACAGCGCTCCTGCTAGTACCGACGGAGACGATGGAAGAGCGTCCGCCTGTGGCGCATTTGGAAGCAATCTTGAGGCTGGTCGACGCAGGCAGCGGGAATTCTCTGCAACTCGACGTCCGCCATTTCCAGGATGAGATGCTCACCCGATATGCCCATGCCTACAAACTGAATTTGAAGGGACCAGCATGTCCCTACGACGACCCAGCTTGCGAACTCAGTTGGGAGCATCCTAAGAATGCGGACTATCGCGAGGAGTGCAGCTACTTTCGATTCTTCCGTTCGCTTCTTGACGGCATAGAAAGCGGCGATCCCTACGCCTACTACTACAGGCTTCAAAGCAACCGGGTCCCGCCTCCGGACGGCCAATCGCCGCAGACCGAAGGCTGTATCGATGATCTTGCACAGTTTCCTGCGAACGCGGTATTCACCGACCTCGTCGAGTTAGCAGCCTACCGGGAGAGGTGGTCACTGTCGTTCGAGCTACCTGGACCCCGAAAGCCAACGCTTCCCTCCCAGCTAGCCCTCTTTCGTGACGACGGCAAGCAAACGACGAAGGTCACCCTGTGCGGAGGATCAGACCTGTCATCGGATCTAGTTCACGCCGTCGCATGCGTACGCCATCAAGGAGCAGGTGGCGCCACCTGTGGGGATAACGCGCTCTCGCTGGAATCAAGCCGCGTAACGTTAAGTGACGCCCGTGATTGCGCTACATTCGAATTCCCCTCATTCGCGGCACTCGCGAAACGGAAAGACGCTGGTGCGGCCGGGTCTCTCGAAGGTACTCCCATATCCCTTGAGCTGACCCTTTCCACACGCGCGACTGGATTCCAGGCCAAACTCAGGTTTGCTTGTGGGAAGACCGAGCCTCAAAACCCGGGCGGCAAGCTGACGCTCGCTCCCGTCTATTTGGTCGCAGATCCGGAGGCACTGGCCTCCTTCGAGTTGGCCGCCACATCGGCGTTCATCGTTCCAGACAAGGACAGTAACGGCAGCCTAAACGTTGAATTCAAGTTCAAGCCCACGAAGGATGTCCCGGAAATCCAATTTGGCGTGCGCGGGGCCGACCTTGTCGATTTCAAAGGTGTTTCGAAGCCGAGTCCACTTGCAGACTCCAGCAAGGCCGCGATCAGCGGTGACGGAACCGTGCAGCTGAGCCTCCACAACCTTAACGTGAAGACCGACGTCCAAATAACGGCGTGGTTCAAGACCTCAGCGGGGGATCCGATCTCAAAAACGGTGTCTGCGCGGGTGTGGGGCGCGGCTGCCGCGCCGAGCCCTTCGACGACTCCTAAGTAGCCGACTTCGTTAGCGTAGCTTGCGAGATCGGAATCATCGTCGGGTCGACTCTCGGGCTTAGGTTCCGAGGGCGCTCGGCGCTGGCGCTGTGGCCGAGCCCAAAGCAGCCGATGCGCGGGCAGTGCCGCGGTCGGCGCTCCCGGCGGCTCCTCTTGGATCCAAGACTATTCGCCCGCTCCTGCGTACAAGCCTTCCACGCTGGAGGGAGATACATGAGAGGTCTCACCGCCTCGGCCACGTTTTGCGTCGCCCTGTTCGCGGCGACGCGTGACCCGACCCACGCCGCTCAGATCGCAACGGCCGCCCCGCAGCCGATCACCGGGATCGAGAACGCGTTCCCGGCCTGGTCCCCCGACGGCTCGAAGATCCTCTTCCAGTCGAACCGGACGGGGGAGTGGCATCTCTACACGATGAAGCCCGACGGGAGCGGTGTCACCGACCTGACGCCGCAGATGAAGGACTGCCGGAACGCGTCGTATTCGCCCGACGGGACGAAGATCGTCTTCTACTCGTCGATGTCGGGAAACGACGAGATCTACGTGATGCGCGCCGACGGCACGGGCGCGCGCGACGTGACGAACAATCCGGCGAGCGACATCCATCCGCACTGGACTCCCGACGGGACGAAGATCGTCTTCAACTCGTTGCGGGACGACCCGAACGCCTACGACATCTACGTGATGAACGCCGACGGGACGGGCGTGAAACGGCTGACGGCGACCCCCGACGACGAGACGTGCGCGCAGCTCTCCCCGGACGGCCGGCACATGCTCTTCCTGCGCGGGTTCGGGAACGGGAACAACGACATCATGCTCGCGGACGCGGACGCGAAGAACGCCGTCAATCTCTCGGCCACACCGGGAGCCCTGGAAGGCTGGCCCAGCTGGTCCCCCGATGGGCGGCGCGTTCTGTACTCCTCCAGCCGGTCGGGTGTCTACGTGATCTACGTCGTCAACGTGGACGGCACCGAGCTGCGCCCGCTGACCGACGGCATGGCGACCTCGGAGGACGCGCGCGCGGCCTGGTCCCCCGACGGCTCGAAGATCGTCTTCACGCGGCGCCGCGGGACGACGATGGACATCTGGGTGATGGCGGTGGCGGGCTGATCGGCCGGACCGAGGGGTGCGAATGCCCCTAAGGGGTTGAGGAACTTGACTTTGTCGGCCTAAGACCGAGGTTTTCCCTCGGGGGGCCAGGTCGTTGGGCACCGAGCGCCGACAAACTCGACGGAGCGCCACGGGTCGCCCCGTCGCTCTAGCCCTGGCCCTTGCCATCCTCTGCGTTTCCCCCTCGCTCGGAGCCGCGTCGTCAGCGCAGGAGCCCCGCCGGGAGGCCGCCCTCGAATACGAGGTCAAGGCGGCGTTCCTGTACAAGTTCGCCAAGTTCGTGGAGTGGCCGGAGGATGCTCCCGTCGCCGACCGCCCCGCGGTCGTCATCGGCGTGCTCGGGGTGGATCCGTTCGGTGAGGCGCTCGACGCCGCGGTGCGCGGCAAGACGGTCAACGGCCGGGCTCTCTCGGTCAGGAGGTTCGCGGAGCTGCGGGACCTCGAGCCGTGTCAGATCCTCTTCGTCAGCGCCTCTGAAGGCCGGCGGCTTCCGGAGATCCTGACCCGCCTCGGCGGGAGCCCGGTCCTCACGGTCGGCGAGCCCGAGACGTTCACGCGGGACGGCGGCATCGTCCGCCTGGTCACCGAAGACAACAAGGTCCGGTTCGAGATCAACGTCGACGCGGCGGAGCACGCGGGCCTCCGGATCAGCTCGAAGCTGCTCGCCCTCGCCCGGATCGTCCACGGGCGCGACGCGGAAGGACACTGACATGCCGTCGTTCAAGAACCTGTCGATCAACGGGAAGCTGACGCTCGTCATCACGCTCGCGAGCTCGACCACCCTGCTCCTCGCGACCGCCGGCTACGTCTCGTATCAGGTCGGCTCGTTCCGCTCCGCGGCCGTACGGGACACCGAGACGCTCGCGCAGATCGCCGGTGACAACGGAGCCGCCGCGCTGGCCTTCGGCGACGCCCGGGCCGCCGAGCAGATCCTCTCCTCGCTCAAGGCGAAATCGAACATCGTCTCGGCGGCGTTCTACACGCGGACGGGGGAGGTGCTCGCGCGCTTCCGCCGCGACGCCGCGGCTCGGGCCTATACCTGGCCGGCGCCCCGGCCCGAGGGTCCCCGCTTCGAGCGCGGCCACCTCGTGGTCGTCCGGCCGGTCATCCTGGACGGTGAGTCGATCGGCATCGTCTGCCTCGACTCCGACCTCCGGGAGGTCGTGGTGCTGGTCCGACGCTATCTGGTCATGGTGGGGCTCGTCTGCGGCCTCGCGGTCGTCTTCGCCTGGGTCCTCTCGCACTGGCTCCGGCGCCTGGTGTCCCGTCCCATCCTCCTCCTCGCGGACGCGGCTCGGGCCGTGTCGCAGGACAAGAACTTCACCCTCAGGGTGCCGGGGAAGGGGAACGACGAGCTGGGCCGGCTCACCGCCGCCTTCAACGAGATGCTCGCAGAAATCGAAACGCGGGACGCCGCCCTGAGAGGCGCCCACGACGAGATGGAGAAACGGGTCGACGAGCGCACCGCCGAGCTCCGGCGGGAGGTCGGCGACCGGCAGCAGGCCGAGGAGGCTCTTCGCGAGAGCGAGGCGCAGCTCCGTCAGGCGCAGAAGATCGAAGCGATCGGGCGCCTGGCCGGGGGCGTGGCCCACGACTTCAACAACATCCTCACCGCGATCAACGGGTACGCGCAATTGATGATCGCCCGCCTCGATCCTCGCGATCCCTTGCGCAAGAACGCCGAGGAGATCCAAAAGGCGGGCGCGCGCGCGGCCGGTCTGACGCGACAGCTCCTGGCGTTCAGCCGGAAGCAGGTGCTGGCGCCGAAGGTCCTGGATCTGAACGCCGTCGTCGCCAACCTCGAGCCGATGCTGCGGCGGCTGATCGGCGAGGACGTTGAATTCCGCTTCCGCCCCGAAGCCGATCTCGGGCGGGTGCACGCGGACCCCGGACAGGTCGAGCAAGTCATCATGAATCTCGTCGTCAACGCCCGGGACGCCATGGAAGCAGGCGGCACCATCTCGATCGAAACGGCCAGCGTCGGTGTCGATGCGAGCTACGCCCAGCAGCACCTCCCGATGACCCCCGGCCCGTACGTGATGGTTGAGGTCAGCGACACCGGCTGCGGCATGGACGAGCTCACGCGGTCGAGGATCTTCGAGCCGTTCTTCACCACCAAGGAAAGGGGGACAGGCCTCGGGCTCTCCACCGTCTACGGCATCGTGAAGCAGAGCGGCGGCTACGTTTGGGTGTACAGCGAGCCCGGCGAAGGGACGACGTTCAAGGTCTACCTCCCCCGCGTCGAGCGAGCGGCGGACGTCCTGGATGGCCCCGCCGCTGCCGAGCCATTGCGGGGATCGGAGACCGTGCTCCTCGTGGAGGACGACGAGCTCGTCCGCGGACTCACCCTCGACGTCCTCGAGCTGAGCGGGTACACGGTGCTCGAGGCTCCGCACGGCGGCGAGGCGATCCTCATCTGCGAGCGCCACACCGGGACCATCGACATCATGGTCAGCGACGTCGTGATGCCGCACCTGAGCGGCCGGCAGCTGCTCGATCGGGTCCGGCCCCTCCGCCCCGACATGAAGGTGCTGTTCATGTCCGGGTACACCGCCGGCGCGATCGAGGACCGGGGCGTCTTGAGCCCCGGCACCAACTTCATTCAGAAGCCGTTCTCACCCGACGACTTCGCCCGGAAGGTGCGGGAGGTCCTCGATCAGCCGGTACACCGGGCCGCCGCGTCGTCCTCCGGCGGAGGGGGAAGGCGGCCATGAAACGAAGCGGCTTCCCGCTGCTCCTGCTCCTGGTCGCGGTCACCGCATCCCGGGCCGGAACCGACCTGACCGAACTGAGCCTCGAGGATCTGATGAAGGTCGAGATCCCCCAGGTCTACTCGGCGTCGCAATTCGATCAGAAGGTGACCGACGCTCCTGCGTCCGTCACGATCGTCACGGCCGCGGACATCGAGCGCTACGGCTACCGGACGCTCGCCGAGATCCTCCGGAGCGTGCGCGGCTTCTACACCTCGGACGACCGGAACTATTCCTACCTCGGCACGCGCGGCTTCAGCCGGCCGGGAGACTACAACTCGCGCATCCTGCTGCTCCTGGACGGCCACAGGCTGAACGACGCCGTCTATGGCTCGGCCGCGATCGGGACCGAGGGGCTCATCGACGCCTCCCTCATCGATCGGGTGGAGGTGGTGCGGGGCCCGAGCTCGTCGCTCTATGGGACCGAGGCGTTCTTCGGGGTCGTCAACGTCATCACGAAGCGCGGGGCCGACGTCCTCGGGCCGGCGCTCTCCGCGCAGGCGGCGAGCTGGGGGACCGCTGCGGGGAGCCTCGCCTACGGTTGGTCGCGCTCCGGCGGCGTCGATCTCCTCGTCTCTGGGACAGCCTACGGGAGCGACGGCCAACGCCTCTACTATCCCGAGTTCGACAGCCCCGCGACGAACTTCGGCATCGCCGACCACAGTGACGCCGACCGGTATCAGCGGATCTTCGGAAAGGTCTCGTTCGGTGAGTTCACCGTCGAGGCGGCCCACTCCTCGCGGACGAAGGTGATACCGACCGGATCGTTCGGAACGGTGTTCAACGATCCCAGGAACCGGACCACCGACCGCACCGATTTCGTCGACGCCAGCTACGATCATGCGTTCGGCGGTCGCTCCCGGATCTTCGGCCGCGTCTCCCTCGACTGGTACAGCTACTCGGGAACGTACGTCTACGACCAGCCCCCGATCGTTCTCAACCAGGACCGGGCCTGGGGTGACTCGGCGGCCGCCGAGGTCAAGTACTCCACGACGGCGTTCGCCAAGCACGTGCTCGTCGCCGGGGGGGAGGCCCGCTTCCCGTACCGCCAGGACCAGGCGAATTTCGACGAGACGCCCTTCACGTCGTACCTCTCGGCGAATCACTCGAGCCAGGCCTTCGCCGCCTACGTCCAGGACGAATTCATACCGGTCAAGTCCTGGACCCTCAACTGGGGCCTGCGCTTCGATCACTACACCACCTTCGGGAGCACGCTCAATCCGCGGATCGCCGTCATTTACAAGCCCCGCGAGAACACCGCGATCAAGCTTCTGTACGGCCGGGCCTTCCGCGCGCCGAACGCCTACGAGCTCTACTACTCCGACGGCTTCTCGACGAAGCCCAGCACCGGCCTCGCACCCGAGACGATCGGAACCTACGAGGCGGTGTTCGAGCATTACAGCGGCCGCGGCCTGCGCGTTTCCGCCTCCGCGTTCTTCTACCGCATCTCCGATCTGATCAGCCTGCAGACCGACCCGGTGGACGGCCTCCTGGTCTTCCGGAACGTCAACCAGGTCAAGTCCGTGGGCGCCGAGATCGAGGTGGCGCGCACCTGGGCGCGCGGGGCGGAGGTCCGGTTCAGCTACACCCTTCAGCGCAGCGAGGACGCCGCCGACGGCAGCGAGCTTACCAACTCCCCGCGACACCTCGCGAAACTGAACGCGACCTCCCCGCTGATCCGCGACCGGCTCTTCGCGGGGGTCGAGCTCCAGTACACCTCGAGCCGGAAGACCCTCGCGGGGAGCGAGGCTCACGGGTTCACGGTGGCCAACCTGACGCTCTTCACCCGGCACCTCGTGAAGGGGTTCGACGTCTCGGCGAGCATGTACAACCTGCTGAACGCGAAGTACGGCGTTCCGGGATCGGAAGAGCACGTGCAAGACGTCATCGAGCAGGACGGCCGGGGCTGGCGCGTGACGTTCCGCTACGCTTTCTGAGGCCGCGGGGGCCGCGCGCGTCAACTCACGCGGAGCACGTACCCGACCCCTTCGACCGTGACCATGATGCGCGGGGCGGCGGGGTCGGGCTCGATCTTGCGCCTCAGGCGGTGGACGAGCTGCTTCAGGAGCTGGCGATCGCCGGCGCCGCGCAGCCCCCAGATCGAACGGCTGAGCGAATCGGCGGTCACAGGGCGGTCGGCCGACGCGAGCAGGAGCTGCACGAGCCGCGTCTCGAGCCCGGTCAGGCGCACGGGCGGCGCATCTCCGACGACGAGCGTCTGGGAGAGCGGATCGAGGCGGAGGCGTCCTGCTTCGATCGTGCCCGGCTTCTCGGCGCCGCCGCGGCGAAGCAGGGCGCGCACGCGCGCGAGCAGGGTGCGCGGGCTGAAAGGCTTGGGGAGGTAGTCGTCGGCCCCGAGGTCGAGGCCGCGCACCTGGTCGTCCTCGCCGGCTCGCACGGTGAGCATCAGCACGGGCACGTTGCTGAAGGTGCGCAGGCGCTCGAGGACCTCGAAGCCGGTCAGGCGGGGCATGTTGACGTCGAGGATCACGAGATCGGGGCTCTCGTTCGTGATCGCCGTCAAGGCCGAGGGGCCGTCGGGCGCTTCCACGACCGTGAATCCCCCCTGGCGGAGCGCGAAGGCGATCAAGCCCGACAGATCGAGGTCGTCATCCGCGACGAGAATCTTCACGCGGGGCCTCCGGGAGCGCTATGCACATCATCGTGCCGCTGGCGACGGGGGCGCTCCAGATCCTCCCGCCGTGCCGATCCACGATCGATTTCGAGATCCACAAGCCCAGGCCGAGTCCGCTCTGCTCGGGCTCTTCCCCCGCTCGGCGCACGAATCGGCCGAAGACGTCGTCCCCGTCGGGGAGGCCGGGCCCAGAATCCGCGACGAAGAGCGTGACTCCCGGCGGCTCGATCGTTCCGCCGATGCGGATCTTCGAGCCTGGCGGCCCGAACTTGTTCGCGTTGGCGAGCAGATTGACGAGCACTTGGATCAGGCGCGGCGCGTCGCCCCGGATCGGAGGCAGGGGGTGCGGCAGGTCGATCTCCAGCGACTGCCTTTTCTGTTCCAGCAGCGGGCGCATCGATTCGGCCGCCTCCTCGACGACCTCGTCGAGCGCCACCGGCAGCTCGCGGATCCCCTTCTCGCCGGCCTCGAGGCGCACGCTTTCGAGCAGGTTGTCCACGAGCCGCGCCAGCCGCATCGCGCCGCGCTCCATCGACAGGACGAGCTCCCGCGCCTCCCCCGGGGTCAGGGCGTCCAGGCGGTCGCGCAGCATCTCGATCGAGGCGAGCTGCGCGGCCAGGGGGGTCTTGAACTCGTGGGAGATGTTCGCGACGACGGTGTCGCGAAGGCGGCGGGTCGCTTCGACCTCGGTCTCGTCGCGGACGAGCTGGACCTGCCGCCCCTCGACCGGGAACGAGCTTGTGATGACGACGGTGCGCGGCGTCCCGCCCTCGGGCCGGATCCGTTCGATCGCGCGGGACGCCGTCCCGGCCCGGGCCCGCAGAATCGGGCACCGGTTCTCGCACGGCCGTTCGCCGTCCTCGTCCTCCGGGCGGAGGACGTCGCCGCAGAATCGCCCGAGGATCGCCTCGGGTGTCAGGTTCAAGAGCATGGCCGCGCGCGAGTTGACGTAGCGGACGCGGCGGTCGTCGTCCACCCCGAAGACTCCCTCGCTGATCCCTCCGAGCACCGCTTCCGATTCCGCCTGCCGCTGCCGCAGCTGGCGGGAGGCGTCGAGCAGCCGAATGCGCGATTCCTCCATCACTTCCGAGAGCGTGCCCGCCTCGCGGCCGGGCGCCCGGGGGACCGGGGTCTCGAGATCTCCCGCGCCGATGCGGCGGGCCGCCCGCGCGAGCGCATCGAGCGGGCGGGCGAGATCGCGGCCGAGGACCGCCCCCACCGCGATCGCGATCGCGAGGACGAACAGGGCGATGCGGCGCACGTCGCGGATCCACCGGCGCCCGGCGACGTCCGCGTCGGAGACGGCGACCTCGGCCTCGACGACCCCGACGATCCTCCCCGCGCTCCGGAGCGCCGTCGCCGCCACGAGAGCGTCCCTGACGCGCGCCGCCCGGCCTTCTCCCGACAGGAGCACCTCGTTGCGGAGCGCGGAGCGGGGGCTCGCGATGTCGCGGCCCACCGCCTCGCCGTCCAGGACCGCCAGACGAGGGGTCGCCGAGGAAGGAGGCAGCGCGCGCCCCGTGGTGGCGATGTCCCGGCACACCGCGACGACGAATCCGGGCATCCCGGCGACCTCGGCGAACGACGTCAACCGCGCGTGAGCGCCTCGATCCTCGAGGACGAGGAAGTTCCGTACCCGGCTCGTGGCCGCGGCGGCCGCTTCCGGCGCCAGCGGCGCGCCGGACAGCGCCAGCGATTCCTGGCCTTCGGTGACGAGCGCGGTGGTCAGCCCGGTCGTCGCCCGGAACCGGTCGAGGAAGGCGACCAACCCGAGCACGTCCCGGGAGCCGATGAGTCGCCGCAGCGTGGGGCGCTCGGCCAGCAGCCGGGCCGCCGTCGCCAGCTCCTCCTGCTCGCGCTGGATCCCTTCCACGACCGCGGTCGCAGCGACGCGCGCGCTGGCCAGCGCCTCGTCCTCCGCGATGCGCCGCAGGATCCGGGTGGCGGAGACGCTCACGGCGCCGATCGCCAGCGCCGAAACGCCGGCGATCACCACGACGAGGACGACGGCGAGCCGCGGGGGGCGCATCGGGACCGATCCTAGCGCGTCGCGCGGGTCACGCGCCGGAGTCCGCGCGCCGCCCGACGACGGCCTGCACGGCGAGCGTTCCGATCGCGACCAAGGTCAGGAGCGAGGCGGCCGCGAAAGCCGCCGTGAACTGGTATTCGTTGTAGAGGGCCTCGACGTGGAGGGGCAGGGTCATCGTGCTGCCGCGGACGTGCCCCGAGACGACGGAGACGGCGCCGAACTCACCCATCGCCCGGGCCGCGCACAAGACGGTGCCGTACAGCAGGCCCCACCGCACCTTCGGGAGGCTGACGTGGAGGAACGTTCTCCAGCCCGACGCCCCCAGCGTGAGCGCGGCCTCTTCCTCGTCGACCCCCTGGGCCTGCATCAGCGGAATCAGCTCGCGCGCGATGATCGGCGACGTGACGAAGATCGTGGCGAGGACGATTCCCGGGAGGGCGAAGACGATCTTGATTCCATGATCGGAGAGCCACGACCCGGCCCAGCCGCGGGCGCCGAAGAGCAGAACGAACATCATTCCCGAAACGACCGGCGACACGCTGAACGGGAGGTCCATCAGCGTGACGAGGAGGTTGCGTCCCGGGAAGCGGAACCGCGTGACCGCCCACGCGGCCGCCAGGCCGTAGGCGAGGTTGATCGGAACCGTGATCGCCGCCACGGTCAGCGTGAGACGGACCGCCGCCAGCGCGTCCGGCTCGACCAGGGCGCGCAGGAACACGCCGATGCCCTCGCGCAGGGCGTGGACGAACACCGCCGCCAGCGGCACCAGGAGGAACGCGCCGAGAAAGACGACCGCGGCCGCTATCGCCGTCACGCGCACCCAAGCCGGCTCGTCCAGCTGCCGCGACCGCTCCCGAGAGCCCCCTCCCGCCATTCACGCCTCCCGGGCGTGGGAGGACGGTGCGTACCGGTGGGTCAGGCGGTTGACCAGGAGCAGCAGCGCGAACGAGGCGGCCAGGAACACGAGAGCGATCGCGGTGGCCCCCGCGTAGTCGTACTGCTCCAGGCGGATCATCACGAGGAGCGGCGTGATCTCCGATCGCATCGGCATGTTGCCGGCGATGAAGATCACCGAGCCGTATTCCCCCAGGGCCCGCGCGAACGCGAGCACGAATCCGGTCAGGGCGGGAACGGCGAGACCCGGAAGAATGACGCGCAGCGCCACCGTGAGGCGCCCCGCGCCCAGGGACGCGGCGGCTTCCTCGACCTCGGGGTCCAGCTCGCGGAGGACCGGCTGGACGGTGCGGACGACGAAGGGAAGGCCCACGAAGACGAGAGCGACCACGACGCCGAGCGGCGTGAAGGCGACCTCCACGTGGAGCGGCGTCAGGAAGCGGCCGATCCATCCGTCCTTCGCGTAGATCGACGCCAGCGCGATCCCGGCCACCGCGGTGGGAAGGGCGAAGGGCAGGTCCACGACCCCGTCGACGAGCTTGCGAAAGGGAAAGCGGTACCGCTCCAGAACCCAGGCGAGCACCACCCCGAAGACGAGGTTGACCGCCGCCGCCGCGAGCGACGCCCCGAAGCTCAGGCGGAAGGCGGCCAGCGTGCGTGGGGAGGTGACGACACCGACGAATCCCGTCCAGGTCAGCTCCGAGGACTTGATCACGAGCGTCGAGACGGGGATCAGGACGAGAAGCCCCAGGTACAGGAGCGTCGTCCCGAGGGAGAGTCCGAATCCGGGGAGGATGCGCCGCGACACGGCCGCTCATTTCCCCGGGGCGTAGAGCTTGTCGAACTCGCCGCCGTCGTCGAAGTGCTTCGCCTGCGCCTTCGACCAGCCGCCGAACATCTCGTCGATCGTGAACATCGAGATCTTCGGGAACTGGGAGTCGAATTCGGCGGCGACCTTGGCGTCCCTCGGCCGGAAGAAGTGCTTCCCGGCGATCCTCTGGCCTTCCGCCGAGTACAGGAAGTCGAGGTAGGCCTTCGCGAGCTCGGAGGTCTTCCTGCGAGCCGCGACCTTGTCCACCACGGCGACCGGGGGCTCGGCCAGGATGCTCTCCGCCGGGGCCACGATCTCGAACCCCTCGCCCGCCTTCATCTGGCGCGCCGCGAGGATCGCCTCGTTCTCCCAGGCGATGAGCACGTCGCCGATGCCGCGCTCCACGAACGTGATCGTCGCCCCGCGCGCCCCCGTGTCGAGCACCGGCACGTTCTTGTACAAGGCGGCGACGAACGCGCGCGCCTGGTCCTCGCTCTTCGTCTTGCGCAGCGCGTGCCCCCACGCCGCCAGGTAGTTCCATCGCGCTCCCCCCGACGTCTTGGGGTTGGGGGTGACGACCGAGATTCCCGGGCGCGCCAGGTCCTCCCAGTCCTTGATCCCCTTCGGATTCCCCTTGCGGACGAGGAAGACGATCGTCGAGGTATAGGGGGCGCTGTTGTCCGGGAAGCGCTTCTGCCAATCGGCGGACAAAAGCCCCGCCTTCGCGATCGCATCGACG
>JBGQLU010000043.1:0-25301 GCA_041500265.1 Acidobacteriota bacterium
CCAGGACCTGACGGTCCTGCACAGCAACAGCGGCATGAGCATCACCGTGTGGGACGATCGCGCCAGCGCCGACACGTACAACACGAAGACCTATCCCGAGGTGCTCAAGAAGCTCAATCCCGTCCTCGAGGGAACGCCTCGCGTCGAGACCTACGACACCATCCATACGTTGGTCCACTGACCCTTCGTCTGGTGGCTCGCTTCCGGAAACGCCGGAAGCGAGCCGTTCTTTCGGGTCGATCGCCCAAGACGGAGGCAGTCATGACGATGAAATCGGAAACGAAGACCCCTGCACGAGCGCCGACTCCGGAGGAGCGCCGCAGGCTGATCGCGGAATCCGCCTATCTCAAGGCCGAGCAGCACGGATTCCAGGGTAACCCAGAGCAGGACTGGCTCGAGGCCGAGGCCGAGCTCGAGCGGTCGAGGAATGGCGAGCGGCCGGCCGCCTAGGGCCTCATTCAACGAAGATCGCCGCGATCTCCGCCCGGTCGTCCTGAGAGAGGTCGAGGTCGAGCGCCCGCCTGGCAGGCTCGAGGTGGCCCGGGCGCCGGGGGCCGACGATCACGGCGTCGACCTGCGGATGGCCGAGAAGCCACGCGATCGCCAGCGTCGCGGGATCGACACCGCGAAGGCGAGCGGCCTCGCCGAAGCGCTCGAGAGCGCGAAAGGTCCCTTCGTTCTCGAATCGCCGATACGACTCGGGCCGAAGCGTCATGCGGGAGCCCGGCGGCGGCGCCACGGCCGAGGCGTACTTTCCCGTCAGCCAGCCTCCCGCAAGCGGGCTGAAAGGCGTGAATCCGATCGCTTCGCGAGCGCACACCGGGAGGATGTCGGTCTCGGCTTCGCGATCGAGCAGGGAGAAAGAGTTCTGCACCCAGCCGAACGCTGCCAAGGATCGCTCGGCGCTGATTTCGAGCGCCTGCTCGAGCCGCGATCCCTCGATGTTACAGGCGCCGAAGGCGCCGATCCTCCCCTCCCCCACCAGGGAATCGAGCGCGCCGAGGGTCTCGTCGAGAGGTGTCTCGGGGTCGGGCTCGTGGATCATGTACAGGTCGACCCGCTCCACCCCCAGACGCGAGAGGCTCCCCTCGATCTGACGCAGAATCCGCTCGCTGCGGAGGCCACGGTCGCGAGGGTCGCCGACGACCGAGTGAAAGACCTTGGTGGTCAGGACGATCCGTTCGCGAGCCCACGGTCCCTTCGAGCGAAGCCACCCCCCGATCGCGCTCTCGCTGCGCCCGCCGCCGTAAGCGTCGGCCGTATCGAAGAGGGTGATCCCCATGTCCCAGGCTGCGTCCATGATGTCGCGGGCCTGCTCGACGGATTCGCCCATGCCGAAGAAGGCGGGGGCCGAGCCCACGCCCCCGAAGCCGCCGCATCCCAGCCCGATCCGCGACACTGTGACGCCCGTGTTTCCCAGCACCCGGTACTGCACGACGCACGACTCTATCCGGTCCCTCCGGACGGGTTCAAGCGCCGGACAGGAACGGTCCTGATCCTCCCGGCACGGGCCCGTCCCCGGTGAAACCATGGGAGTCAGTCCGAATCGCGGGAGGACGCCATGGCCCAGCCCACCGAGGTCCATACGGTTGCCGAACACGCCCTCGACCACCTGGAAGAGGAGATCGTCAGTTTGGAAGGCGCGAGAAGCTGGAAGCGCCGCCTCGGTTGGGGCGCCATCGTACTCCTCGTCATCGCCGGAATCGCGCTGGTCGTCTGGAGCTCGATGGCTCCGCGGTCCAAGGCCGAGTCCTACATTCCTTGGGCCCCGCTGGCCATCGACGTGACGGCGCCGCCTCGCGTGATGCTCGACGGTCCACCCGCTCACTTCGCGTGGGACTCGATCGCCGGGCGCTACCAGTACCTCTTCCGGGTGTACGTCAAGGGGACGAGCGATCCGTTCCTGGAGCGCGTCGTCACCGCCCCGTCCCTCGATCTCACGGCTGAGGAACAGGCGCGCATCCCCCGAGGCAAGAGCCTCGTCTGGACGGTGGTGGCGCAGGCGCGCGACGGGTCGGCCATGGCCGCGGGGCAGTCGACCTTCGACCTGCGCTGACCGCGACGGCGCGGCCTCGTTAACCTCGTCCCCGGTCCGGGCGTCTCAGCCACGAGCTCGCCACGCCCTGGGGGAGACGACCATGGCCAACAACACGTTTCAGTTCGCTGTCGCGGGTTTGTTCTTCGCATTCTTGGCGATCCTCATCGGGCTTGCGATCTGGTGGTACAAGTCGCGCTCCGAGCTTCGCTTGCGGGAATTCGAGGTACGGCACCGCGTCCTCGAAAAGTTCGCCGATTCCGAGGCGTTTCTTGCTTTCGCCCGCTCCGAGGAGGGCCGTCGGCTCCTTCTCGTCTCACCCCCGCCGGTGCGGAACGGCGGACGCGCAGGGCTCCGTCTGATCCAGACCGGCCTCCTCGTCTTCGCGCTCGGCATCGGCGCGGGGATCGCCGCCTCGAGGATCGGCAACACGAAGGAAGACTTCGACCGTTACCGGAAGGAGAATCTCGCGACTTGGGGCACACTGTTCCTGTGCGCGGGAATCGCCCTCACGGGATCGGGAGCGTTGACGCTTTGGCTCGACCGGCGCTGATCTCCGCGATGGCGATCGGCGAGGGGCGCGTCGAGCCGGTAGCGCTCACGCCGGCTCGATTCGACGCGTTGTACGAGGAGCTCCGCTCTCCGGTCCGCGCCTATCTGCGTCGGGTCACGGGGAGCCGCGGCTCGGCCGACGACCTGGCCCAGGAGACCTGGGTCCGCGTCCTGACCCACCCGCCGCGTACGTTCGACCCCGCAGCGGCTCGCGCGTACGTGTTCACGATCGCGAGCCGCCTGGCGCGGGACGCATGGCGCCGCGAGTCGTGGATCGGGCGATGGATCCGCGCGCCCCGGCGCCGGGAGAGCGGCGACGGCACGCGCGACGAGTTTCTCGAGACCCTCGCCGACACCGCACCGGCGCCGGACGCCCGCTACGAGGCGACGGAGGACCTCGCGCGCTCGCTGCAATCGCTCACGGCGCGCGAGCGAGCGCTCCTGTGGCTGGCCCACGTCGAGCAATACGAGCATCGCGAGATCGCCGCCATGCTCGACATCCGGCCGCAGAGCGTCCGCGTCTTGCTTCACCGGGCGCGCCGGCGCGCCCTCGCGGCGCTCCGCGATCCCGAATCGACGGAAGGGGGTTCCCCATGAGCGGCCGCACCTGCGCGAAGGAGCCGGAGATCCTCGCCGCCACTCGTCGGGGGCGGATCGGCCCATCGATCGAGGATCACGTGCGGTCCTGTCCGCACTGCCGTTCGGCCGTGGCCGCCGATCGAGCGCTCGCGCTCCTCGCCGATTCCGGAGACGCCGGGCCGTTTCCGTCCACCACGGTCTTGCGCCTCGAAGCCGAGCTCCGCTTGGAGGAGCAACGGCTCGCCCGCCGCGCTCGCCGCCTGGTCGGCCTTCACGCCGGAGCGCTCGCGGTAAGCCTCACCCTCCTCGCCGCGGTTCGGCTCGTGGAGCTGCGGCTCGACGCGCGCGTATCCAGCTTCGGAAGCGCCGGATCGATCTGCGCGATCGTCGCCGTCGCGATCTCGATGTGGAACCTCTTCAGGACCGCGGAGGAGTCGGCGCTGCCGTTGTGAGGCCGTCGACCGCCCCCGGAATTCGATGGTCGAAACCGGATAGAGACGCGCGAGGGAGGTCCGTACCATTCCCTCATCAGGTCCCAACGAGACCGATGATGAGGGATGACGCCATGCACAAGACGGTGGAGCCCGCGATCCTCTACTTCGGCACGCCTGTCGTGCTGGTCAGCTCGGAGAACGAGAACGGCTCGGCCAATCTGGCTCCAATGTCCTCGGCCTGGTGGCTCGGGTGGAATTGCATGCTGGGGTTCGGAGCACGGTCCAAGACGCCTCAGAATATCCTGCGCACCGGCGAGTGCGTGCTCAACCTTCCGGCAGCCGGCGACGTGGCGAACGTCAACCGGCTGGCCCTGCTGACCGGATCCGATCCGGTCCCGCCGCACAAGCAGGTGATGGGCTACCGATTCGAGGCGGATAAGTTCGGAGCGGCCGGGTTCACCGAGGTTCCGTCCGTGACCATTCGACCTCCGCGTGTCGCCGAGTCCCCGGTGCAGATGGAGGCCGTGCTCACCGCGTCCCACCGGCTGCGTGAGAATGATCCCGAGGCTCGGGGGACGTTGATCGCGCTCGAGGTGAAGATCCGGAAGGTCCACGTCTTGGAGTCCCTCCTTCTGCAAGGGCGCGAGGACAGGATCGACCCGGACGCCTGGCGGCCCCTGATCATGAGCTTCTGCCAGTTCTACGGCTTGGGGCCGAGGCTGCATCATTCCATCCTGGCGGAGATCCCCGAATCGCTCTATCGGCGGCAGCCCCTGGCCGCCGGGAGCCGAACATGACGAGGCGTGCGATGTGGAGCGCGCTGCAGCGCCGCGATTCGAAATTCGATGGACGGTTCTACTTCGGCGTCGTGACGACGGGTGTCTACTGCCGCCCGTCGTGCCCCGCGCGGAGGCCCCGCCGCGAGAACACGCGGTTTCTCGCGAGCACCTGGGAAGCCGAGCGAGAAGGGTTTCGCGCGTGCCTGCGCTGCCGGCCCACGGAGACGGTCACCGACCACCGGGTCGCGGTCGTGCGCCAGATGTGCGATCACATCCAGATCCACTGCGAGGGCGGGAAACCGCTGTCCCTCGGCGCCCTGGCGCGCCGCTCCGGGTACAGCGTCACGCATCTCAATCGCATGTTCCGGGAGCTGCTCGGCGTCACGCCGCGCCAGTTCGTGGAGGCGTGCCGCATGGATCTGCTGAAGCGACACCTGCGCGCCACCGATTCGGTCACCGGCGCGATCTACGCGGCCGGGTATGCGTCCTCGAGCCGCGTCTACGAGAAAGCCGATCGCCGGCTCGGCATGACCCCCCGCACCTACGGCGTGGGCGGAGAGGGAACCGTGATCGGCTTCGTCGATTTCGAGACGGATTTCGGGCGGCTCATGGTCGGGGCGACCGATCGCGGCATCTGCTTCGTGCAGTTCGGCGATTCGGCGGCGTCGCTGCTGGTGGCGTTGAAGCGGGAGTACCCGAACGCCCGCCTCGAGCCGGGAGGCGAGGGCGTCCCGCAGCTCGCGCGGTGGGCGGAGTCCGTCGCCGGCACCCTGCGCGGGAGCCGGCCGCACGCCGATCTCCCGCTCGACCTCCGCACCACCGCCTTCCGCTATCGCGTCTACCGCTACCTGACGTCGATTCCCCGCGGCGAGGTGCGCAGCTACGCCGACGTCGCGGCGGCGATCGGCCGGCCGAAGGCCACGCGGGCCGTCGCCACCGCCTGCGCGTCCAACACGATCGCCGTGCTGATCCCCTGTCACCGCGTCATTCGGGCGAGCGGTGACCTCGCTGGATACCGCTGGGGAACGGAGCGGAAGCGGAAGCTCTTGGCGGCGGAGAAGGCTTTCGGCGCGCTGGCCAGGTCAGCCGACTAGCACTGGATCGGCCCGGCCGCGCATGTGGTATCGGTGGCCTTCGAGCACACTACGGCGCGGGCCTCCAGTTTTTCGGTGTGGATGATCGCCGGACGCTCGTAAGTTTTCTTCATGACCGCCTCCCGATCCCACGTCGCGACGGCACGCGATTGCTCTCGCTAGCGCTCCGCCGACGGGTGTTGCCGAGGATTGTACCACCTGGGGAGATCCAACCGACGACGGCGCACGGGACGGCTTTCGGACGATCGGCAAAGTCTTCCCGACGTCCTGCCAGACCTCGATCCCGCGGGATGCGGCATCCTTGCTCTTCGCTCAGCGTCATCGAAAGGGAGAGCGACCATGCATGAGCACCGCTCGGCCAACAGCGCGGATCGCAATTTCATCCTCCAGCAGGGCCTCGAGCCGCCGGTGCTCGACAGCCCCGCTCGCATGTCCTCGGCCTTGCGCTTTCAACCTCGCCTCATCGGCCTCGTCCTCCTCGCGGGCACGATCTCGCAGTCGCCCGCGGTGTTCGCGAGCCTCGCGGGGCTCCTGTGGTGGTCCGCCGTTGTGCCGCGGATCAACCCCTTCGATATCGCTTACAACTCCACGCTCGGGCTGCGCTCCGGCGCACCCACATTGCGGCCGGCGCCCATGCCACGTCGATTCGCCCAAGGGATGGCGGCCACGTTGGCAACCGCGAGCGCCGCAACGATGGCTACGGGGATTTGGACCGCGGCCTGGGCGCTGCAATCGGTGCTGCTGCTCGCGGTCGCGGCGTTGATCTTCGCGCGATTCTGCCTGGGCTCGTTCGTCTATCATCTCCTGCGAGGCCGGGTGTCGTTCGCCCTGGCCACGCTGCCATGGCGGCGTGGCGCCCAGCCGGCGTGCGGTCGCAGCGATGCCGGAGACTGCTTCGTCGAGGCGTAGGATCAGCCGTGCACATTCTCGGCGTCTGCGGAAGCCTCCAGGCGAATTCGGGCAATCTGGCGCTCTTGCGAGCCGCCGCGGGTTCCGCGCCGGCTGGCGTCGAAGTGATCGTCAGCGACTTGTTGCGCGACTTGCCGTTCTTCGACCCCGGGCTCGAAGCGGCCGGCGTTCCGCGATCGGTCGAGACATGGCGACGCGCCCTCGCCGACTGCGACGCCCTGCTGATCGCCACGCCTGAGTACGGCCACAGCTTGCCTGGCGTGCTGAAGAACGCCATCGACTGGGCGATCCCTTCGGGTGAGCTCGAACGCAAGGTGGTCGCGATGACCGCCGCCGTCCCCCACCCCGACCGCGGCCGGCTCGGCCTCCAGGCCCTCGGGCAGACGCTCCGGGCCGTCAGCGCCGTGCTCGTCGGCGGGTCGCCGATCGTGCGCGGCCCGGATTTCGAAGCGCAGGTCCGGCGCCTCGTCGCGGCTCTTGTGGAGCGTGTCACGGAAAGCAGAGCCGGAGGCTGAAACCGTGCGCCGGCACCGCGAAGGGATCGTGCTCCTGGGCCTCGCGGCGCTCACCACCATTCTCTTCGCCGCGACGCCGCTGGACCTCACCGCGGCACGTCTCTTCTTCCGTCCGGGCGAGGCGGATCCGTGGCCGTTCGCGCACCGGGTTCCGTGGTCCGCTCTGTACGCCGCGGCACCCGCGATCACCGCCTCGCTGGTCCTGACCGGCCTCGCGGCGCTCGGCTTCGGAACGCTGCGCGGACGGGACAGGCTGCGGCGGAACGGCGCCTTCCTTCTCCTCAGCGTCGTGATCGGCCCAGGGCTCGTGATGAACGTCCTCTTCAAGGACCACTGGGGCCGGCCGCGACCGCGAGACGTCACCGAGTTCGCGGGAACCTGTAGCTACGTCCCGCCCCTCGTGCCCTCCCGGCAAGGGGGAGCTTCCTTCCCGTGTGGGCACTGCTCGGTCGGGTTCCTCTTCGCTTCGGGATGGTGGATCTGGCGCCGCGAGCGCCCCGCGTGGGCGCGGCTCTCCCTCGCGGCGGGGATCGTCGCCGGATCCGCCTTGGGACTCGGGCGCATGGCGGCCGGCGGTCATTTCCTCTCGGATATCGTCTGGTCTGCGCTTCTGGCGCTTGGGATCGCCCACGTCCTTCACGATCACGTGCTCCAAGTCCCGGACTCGGAGACGGAGACTTCGACCTCTCCGCAGAGGACTCGGTTCCAGATCGCTCTGGCCCTGGCCGCGGCGCTCGGCGGCGTCGGGGTCCTGATCGCGCTCTTCGGCACGCCCCACGGATCGCCGATCGCCGCGCGGATACCGCTGCCCGTCTCCCCCGGCTCCCCGTGGGCGTTCGAGCTGAGCGCCCGCTTGTGCAACGTGGACATCGAGCTGATCGACGCGGCGCCCGAGATCGAGGTCGCCGGGGAGCTTCACGGCTTCGGCCTCCCGACGAGCAAGCTGGGGACGCAAGTCGAGACGATCGACGCCGGCATCCCGACCGTTCGTTACCGAATTCTCCAAACAGGCTGGTTCACCGATCTCGACGGATCGGCGCGCGTCCGCATCCCCATCCAAGGGCTGACCCGCCTGACCGTGCGTGTGGACCGCGGCGATGTCCGCGTGATCGATCGAGCCGCTTCCGCGTCGGAACCGCGCCCCGAGCTGGACCTTCGCACCGGCTACGGTCGGGTCGTGCGCCCCTCGCCCTCGCTCTCGCCGCTCAAAACTCCGCGGTAAGCACCGCTCCGGACTCTCCCCGCCGGAACAACGGCACGAGCCGCACGTGTTTGTGCGCCATGCGCAGCGGGAGGTTGAGGCGCGCGACCGCGTGGCCGACCCCGTACCCGATCAGCGCGCCTGCGGTCACGTCCGATGCCCAGTGGGCGTCGTGCCGCATGCGCGCGTACAAGACGAGAGTCGCGGGCACGTAGCACGCCGCCTGCACCCAGGGCGCGGGGTACTCCGTTGCGATTACCGACGCCACGACGAATGCCTGCGTGGCATGGCCGGACGGGAAGGACGCCCCGCCGTGGAACGGGTCGAAGTGGTGTGGTCCGTAGCCTTCTCTCGGGCGGCTCCGCCCGGTGACTTCCTTGAGGACGGGCGTGATCACGATCGAGGCGATGACGCTCGCGACGAGGCCGTCCATCGCCACCCCGCGAGCTTTCTCGTCGTGAGCCGCCACTCCGCCCACGTAGAATCCGCCAAGGGTCAGGAACGAGGCCCAGGTCCCGAACGGCTCGAAGATCTTGGCGACCGTATCGGTGACGTTACTGTGATTGCGCAGAACGGCGTTCCGAAGATCGTCGTCGACGAACATCAGCGTGCCGACCCCAAGTGCCCCCGCCGCGAAGAGACCCCACTCTTTCTCGTGCCAGCGCGCCGGCTCGCTGAAGACTTGCCCGGTGTCGTGCACGAGGAGGTGAGGGAAGCACCGCCACTTCCGCGTCCGCGTGGCCGGATCCGAGCAGGGACACTTCGGCGCCGGCGCGGGAGGATCCTCTCGCGAGGCTGGTTCGATCGTCATGGCGGCCTCGCCCGCGAACAGCCGCGACTCCCAGGCCGGAGGCGGCGTCGCCGCGGACCACGCCGACGAGCACCATACCGGCGACGCCAGCGGAATGACGATCACGAGCGAGCGGAGAGACCTCGGCACCGTCCTGTCCTCCTCCCAACCTCGCGGAATCGCGCCCGCTGTTGTCCGTTGAAGGGATCGCGAGCAGTTATATACCTACCCGACTTCGGGGAAGACCCCCTCGAGATTCGCAGCGACGTCGCGGCGATCCGCGAAAGGAGTTTCCATGAGGTCGTCCGTCACGAAGCTCGCCGGCGCCGCGGTGATCTGGCTGTGCGCCGCCATCTGGAGCCCGGCGGCGGCGCAGCAGTTCAATTCCGACAACTACCTGTCCAAGCCCCACGGGATGGCGACCCTCATCGCGACCACCGGCGAGCAGACGACGATGCTGATGACCACGTTGTCGCTCTTTCCCAAGTGGGAGTTCACGGTCGCGGCGTACCTGTACAACAAGGACCAGGACCGGAAGACCGGAGAGGGGTATTCGACGTCGCTTTACGCCAAGTGGATGCTGCACGAGAACAAGGCGAAGACGGGTGGCTTCGCGTTCAAGTTCGGAGCCGGCCAGAAGCCGAGCTATGTGCTGGACGGCACGGGGTTCGCGAGCGCTTCGAGCACCTTCTGGGTGAACGCGCCGATGACGTTTCCGTTCTGCCACGACAAGCTGTCGTGGGACATCATGCCAGGGGCCAGCGTCACCCGGAATTTCGGAGACGACGAGGTGACGGTCGGAGCCTTCACCTACTCGACGCGCCTCGCCTGGTACCCCAAGGGCCCGAAGCTGGCGCTGGTGGCGGAGGGGTACGGCGCGGAGGGCGCGGCGGAGCTCACACCGGAGTACAAGGCCGGGGCGCGCTGGGAACCGAACGATCACGCCAACGTCGCGTTCACGTACGGAGGCAAATTCAACGGCTCGCACGCTTCGGGATTCGAAATCGGCGTCATGCTGTTCTCCCCGCCCTTCGCCTGTCTCGGTCGCTGCCGTTCGTAGAGATAGACTCGGCGATCCTCATCCGACTATCATGGGCCGGCAGCAGGTGCTCGTTTCGAGCACGCCCATAGTCGGTCCTCATGAAAACGCAGTCCCGAAGCCTGATCCCGACCCTTCTTGCAGCCGGGCTCGTCTGCGCGGGCTCGTCCCTGGCACAGACGCCTGCTCTCGGCGCCGTTCCCCTCATGAAGGCCGTCGTGTACGACACGTTCGGATCACCGGATGTCCTACGGATCGCCGACATCCCCAGGCCCGTTCCCGATGACGATCAGATCCTGGTCCGAGTTCGCGCGGCGTCCGTCAATCCCCTCGACTGGCATTTCATGGAAGGCACGCCGTACCTCGCCCGCCTGATCTCGTTCGGCGCGCTCCGGCCCACGGTCACCCGGCTCGGAGTCGACTTCGCGGGGACGGTCGAATCCGTCGGAAAGAACGTCACCCGGTTCAAGCCCGGCGACGATGTGTTCGGCGGGAAGACCGGGGCCTTCGCCGAGTACGTCTGCGTCCGCGCCGATCGCGCCGTCGCGCTCAAACCGGCCAACGTGACTTTCGAGCAGGCGGCCGTCGTTCCCATCGCGGCGCTCACCGCGCTGCAGGGTCTTCGCGACAACGGAAAGCTCCAGCCCGGGCAGCGAGTCCTGATCAACGGTGCCTCCGGAGGTGTCGGCACGTTCGCCGTGCAGATCGCGAAATCGTTCGGCGCCGACGTGACCGGGGTGTGCAGCACGAAGAACCTGGACATGGTCCGCTCGATCGGGGCCGACCGGGTCATCGATTACACGAAGGACGACTTCACAAGCGGTGCGGAGCGCTACGACCTGATCATCGACAACGTCGCGAACCGGTCGTTGTCGGAGTGCCGGCGCGTCCTGAAACCCAACGGCAAATACGTCATGATCGGAGGCGGAGGGCTGAACGAAGGCCGGTGGGTCGGGCCTTTCCCTCGCTTGATCAAAGCCTTGGCCCTATCTCCGTTCGTCAGCCAGGACATGGGCATGATGCTGGCGGACATGAACGTCAAGGATCTGGCGGTTCTCGCCGATTTGATGCAGGCCGGGAAGGTCACGCCGGTCATCGACCGCCGCTACAGCTTGCGGGACGTCCCCGAGGCGATCCGGTACCTGGAGCAAGGCCACGCGCGAGGCAAAGTGGTCATCGTGCTCGACCAGGAGAGCGGAGCCCCATCGGCCCATGCCGAACCCGCCGCGACGCCCGTGAACCGGCTCGGGCCCGGCGTCGTGCTTCTGGTGCTCCTCGGCACGATCGTCGGCGTGCCCGTCGTGCCGATCGTCGCCGCGCTCGCGCTCGATCGTCGGTTCAGGCGGCGCAATCCGGGGAAGCGGCCGTACCGGTGGGGTTACTACTTCGGCATCCTGTCGTTCCTCGGCGGCGTCGGTCTCGGCCTCATGCTCGAATCGGGCACCGGCGCCGTGATCGTCTGCGGCGCGATCTACGCGGTGCTCGCCTGGCTGTTCGTCCAGCGACGCCGCTGGGCGTGGGTCGCTCTCACGATTCTCAGCTTCAACCCCGTCGCTTGGGTCATCAACTTCTTCTACCTGCGAAAACGTTGGGCGGAGGACATCGAAACCACGCCAGCGATCGCCGCCGGCGGCTGATCTCGTTTCGCTTCGAGGCCTGTCACTGACCCGTTCCAACGCACGTGCCGGTGGAACAGTTCGCCCCACGGGGCGCCAAGCTCACGGGCAGCTCACCGGGGATGCGTTGATCCGCGGGCTCCGAACTCCGACCTGAAACGCCGACCCATCGCCGTAGCTCCCCTTGCACGGATCGGGCGGAAACGCCCGAACGTCTCGCACGAGGTAATAGAGTCCTTGGCCCGGTTGGCAGGGGTCGGGGGGATGCGTGAGATCCGTGCCGGCGAAATTACTGGCGTGACAGCCGAGGGTCGAGAGGAAGAAATCTCCCGTGGCACGGAGCATCATGAGGTCGCCGTAGCAGTAATCGTAGGCCACGGCCCCGGTCAACGCGGTCCAGCTGGCGTGGCCGTCGGCGACGAGCCTGAGCGTCGGCGTGCCCGGAGCGATCTTTGCGACGAAGGCGTCGCCGACGGCGAAGTCGTTGCACGTGAGGTCCGGGCCCACGGCGACCGGGAAATCGCAGGCGGCCGTGCTTCCGGCGATGTAGGCGTTCTGGTCGCCGTCCAGGGCGATCGCGTTCGCCTGATCGGCCGCGATCCCTCCGAGGAACGACAGATACTCGAGGGCCGTCCCGGCCTTGTTCACGCGTGCGACGTAGGCGTCATTCCCTCCGACGTTATTGCGCGAGCGCCCCTCGATCGGAGGCCAGTTGGTGGACTGCGACCCTCCGGCGACGTAGGCGCGGCCGTAGGCGTCGACCGCGATCCCGGAGCCCCAGTCGTCGCCGTTCCCGCCGAGGTAGCCGCAGTACGTCAGCCCGGTGCCGTCGGGCTTGACCTTGGCGACGAAGCCGTCGATCGATGCGCCGCCGAAGGTCAGGCTCGGGCCGCCGATCACCGGAAATGTCGCCTGGTTCGAGCCGGTCTGTCCGGTCACGTAGATGCTGCCGTCGGGGCCGAGAGCGAGTCCCGAGGCCTTGTCGGTCCCGCTCCCGCCGATATACCCGCTCCAGAGGATGGCATTCCCAGCGGCGTTGATCTTCATGACGAACGCGTCGCGGTTGCTCCCGCCGTAGATCAGCGACGGCCCGACGGCGAGCGGAAAGGTGGTCTGGGTCGAGCCGGTTTCCCCTGCGATGTACACGTTGTGCGCCGCGTCCACGGCGATCGCGCTTCCCTGTTCGTAGCCGCTCCCGCCGAGGAAGGTCGAATAGACCAGATGGGCCCCGTCCGGCTGGACCTTCGCCAGAAACGCGTCGCCGTTTCCGTTGTAGGAGCCGTCGAGGGGTGCGACCAACGGGAAACCGGTGGGGAAGCACCCGTCGCACGAGCTGGTGGAGCCCGTGACGTAGGCTGCGCCGGTGTCGTCGACCGCGATGGCGTACCCCTCCTCGTCGACAGATCCGGCCAGCAAGCCGGAGTACACCAGCGCCGTGCCGGACGCGTTCACCTTCGTCACGAAGACGTCGTCCGACCCCTTCGGCGTCAAGTAGGGGCCGACGAGAACCGGAAAGCTCCCGTTGTCGTTGCGCGTGATCCCCGTGACGTAGGCGTTGCCCGCGGAATCGATGGCGATGGCGTTGCCCTTGTCGTTGCCGGAGCTTCCGATGTAGCCGCAGTAGACGAGAGCGGTTCCGTCGGCCTTCACCTTGGCGACGAAGGCGTCGTCTTCGAGGCCGCAGCAGACGTCGTTGATGGTCAGGTCGGGCCCCACGGTGACGGGGAACGATCCCTCGTTGGAGGTCGTGGTTCCGACGATGTAGGCGTATCCGCTCCCGTCCACGGCGATGCCGTTGGCCGTGTCGTTGCCCCCGCCGCCGATGTACCCGCAGTAAACGATCACCGACGGATCGAGGATCAGCGGGCGGGTCGTGTCGTACGCCCCCACGCGAAATCCGAAGCGCCGGCCGCCTCGCTTCGATGACGTGTCGAGCGCGTAGGCGACGTCGACCGGCCTCCGCGTCCCGTCGATCTCCTGCCAGGCCACCGGCACGTCGTCGGTGAAGCTCTCGACCGGGGTCGCCACGTCGATCTGCCCTGCGTCGTTCAGAGCGACGCTCGACGCGCCCCGGTACGCCAACCGGATGCTCTCCGGCCGGGCCCCCGGCCGCACGATGAACCGGTACTCGAGCCGGCTCACTTCCCCGGAGTAGACGAGATCGATCCCCGGCCAGAGATCGGGATAAACGATTCTCGAGTAGGTTTTGAGCGCGGTTCGCCAGATGTCCCGCGCGCCCTTGAAGTAGCTGACCACGGCGGGCGTCGGCTGCTCCGCCTGCGGATGGACGTCTGGGTCCGAGCCCAGGAAATCCAGCTTCACGGTGGTCCGAAGCGAGGAGGCTCCGAGGCGCCGGCCCGTGAGGGAGAACGTCACGCCTTCGCGCGTGAAATAGAGGGTCTTGTCGATTCCCTGGACGTAGTAAGCCACCCGGCCGTCGAGTTGGCCGCGATTTTCGACGAAGTAGAGCGGCAGGTGGGCCAGGCGATCATCGACCTCCGCGGTCGCGTGGGACGACGAAACCGAAACGAGCGCGATCGAACTCGCGCCCAGGACGGCGCGAAGAATGCCGAGGAGTCGCGGTGTGATCACGATGAGATCCCCCTACGCTCGACAAGCTACCGAGCGAGGGGTGCGCGCGGAACTACGAGTTCGCGTAGCGGCGCGTGTAACCGGTCTATATTCGCGTCATGTGGGCCGCGCTCCGGCGCCCGTCGGCGGTCGTCCTCTTCGTGGTGGTCCGGGCCGCCGCCTCGGGCCAGGAACGTCTCCCCGTCCGCTGGTTCACCGTCGCCGACGGGCTGCCGGGTGATCGGGTTCTTTCGATGCTCGAGGACGCCCGGGGCTTTCTCTGGATCGGCACCGCGGGCGGACTCGCCCGGTACGACGGCGATCGATTCGTGGTGTACGGCGTTCAGGACGGCCTGCCGGGGCTCGACGTCGAGTCTCTCGCCGAATCGCGGGACGGGCACCTTTTCGTCGCGACGGCCGCCGGCGTCGCTCGACTCCGGACCACCGTGAAACCGGGCGAGCCGCCGTTCGAGACCGTGTTCGCCGGTGAACGCCACGGTCTCACCGGCGGTGGGACCTCGCGGATCTTCTGGGGAGCGGCCGACGGAGTCTACGCGATCGACGAGGGAGGCTCCTCGGCCCAGCGCCTCCCGCAGCCGCTCCTCAGCCCGAAGGACGCCACCGTCTGGGATGTCCACCTCGACGGGCAGGGGGCGCTGTGGCTCGCATACGAGGACCGCCTCGCCCGCCGTGCGGCCGACGGAGGAATCGCGGCGTGGTCCCTCCCCGGGGGCGCGCTCCTCCGGCAGGCGAACGGATGGTGGACGAAGTTCTTCGAGGAGCCGGACGGATCGCTTTGGCTGGCCACGCCCGCCAATGGTTTCTGGCGTCTGGCGGCCGAGCCGCGGACCGGATCCCCCGTCGTCGGCCGGATCTACACCAACGCCGACGGCCTCCCGTACAACCAAGTTCGTGGGATGAACGCGGATGGCCACGGGACGATATGGGTCGCGACACCCGAAGGGCTCGCCAGACTCCTCGACGGACGTAGCACCGCCGGGGCGCGGTTCGAGGGGGGCCACCTCCTGGGGGCGAGCGACGGCCGTTGCGTGAACGCCTTGCTGACCGATCGGGCGGGAAATCTCTGGGTCGGGACCGACATCGAGGGGCTCGCACGCGTCGCCGCGGCCGGCTTCGTCTCGACGGCGTTCGACGGATCGTCGGCGCATCCCAACGACCTCGAGATCAATCAGGTCTTCGAGATGAGCGGTGGCGCGGTCGTGGCGATCGGACGCGATCTCGTCGTGCACACACGCGACGGCCCCTCGTGGACGTCCTTCTCCCCGCGATGCCTCATTCCTCCGAAGGATCGCGGATGGGGATGGGGCCAGATCGCGGCGCAGGACGCCGGGGGGGACTTGTGGCTCGTGGCGGGGGCCGGTCTTCTGAGGTGGTCGCGTCCGTCCGACGCGACGACGATCTCGCGGCGCCCTCCCGATCGCGTCTTCGCCCGCGGCCGCGGGCTCGGAGGCGTCGAGGCGTTTCGGGTCTTCGTCGATTCGCATGATGACGTGTGGGCGGGCGTGTTTCCGGCCGGGCCCGAGGCCGGCCTGGTGCGGCTCGACCGCCGAACGGACGTCTTTCGGACCGTGGCCGTCGACGGTCTCGCGCCCTCGGACATCCCGTCGGCCTTCGCCGAGGACTCCGCGGGAGACGTTTGGGTCGGGTTCTACCGTGGGCGCGTCCGCCGCATCCGCAATGGGCGGGCCACGGGCTGGGACGAGCGATGGCCCGAGGGCACCGGCGTCATCGAGGCGATCGCGCGAGATCACCTCGGCCGCCTGTGGATCGCGACGATGGACCGCGGCGTGATCCGTGTCGACGCGCCGGAATCCGACGCTCCCCGTTTCTCGGCGCTCGGCCGAGCGCAGGGGCTCACGACCGATCAGTCGCGCTGCGTCGTCGAGGGGCCCGACGAACGCATCTATGTGGGGACGACGCGGGGGGTCGATCGGGTCGACGTCACGACGCATCTTGTGCAGCATTTCACCGCCGCGGACGGCCTGCAGGGCAACGCCGTCAAGACTGCCTACCGGGATCGCGCGGGGCAGCTGTGGTTCGGTACCGTCAGCGGGTTGTCGCGGTTCGTCCCCCGCGCCGGCGCGCCTCCGGCGCGGCCCGTCGCCTATCTCACCTCCTTGCGGGTGAACGGCGAGCCGCGCGCCCCCTCGCCGCTCCCCTTCCGCGACGCCGCCGGCCTGGCCTTCGGCCCGGAGGAGCGCAACGTCGAGATCTCGTTCACCTCGCCCGATTTCCGTCCGGGCTCGGCGCTCCGATTCCAAACGATGCTGGCGGGAGCCGACGCCGACTGGCGCGCTCCGACGTCGGAGCGCACGATCTCGTACGCTCATCTGGCGCCGGGGAGCTATCGCTTTGCCGTCCGGGCGCTGGACGTCGAACATGGGGTCCACGGCGAGCCCGCCCGCGTGGCCTTCGAGGTGATCGCCCCCTTCTGGAAGCGAGGGTGGTTCCTCTTGTCGATCGCCGCTGCGATCGTGGCCGTCGCCGCGATCCTCGTCCACGCCCGGGTCGCGCGCCTGCTGGAAGTCGAGCGCCTCCGGACGAGGATCGCGAGCGACCTGCACGACGAGATCGGCTCGGGACTTTCGAGGATCTCGATCTTGAGCGAAGTCGCGCGCCGTGGGCTTGCCGCCGAGGACGGCGAGACGGGGCAGCGGCTCGCGTCGATCGCCGCGGGTTCCGGAGAGCTCGTGGACTCGATGAGCGACATCGTCTGGGCGGTCAATCCCGGCCGGGACCGATTCGGCGATCTCGTGCACCGGATGCGCCGCGTCGCGGGGGATCTCATGTCGGGCGGAGAGGTCGAGCTTTCGTTCACAGCCCCGGCCGGTGAGCCGGACGCCCGGCTCGGCGACGACGTTCGCCGGCAGGTCCTTCTCGTCTACAAGGAGGCGATGAACAACGTCGTCCGCCACTCCGGATGTTCCCGCGTCGATGTCGGGGTCGCCCTCGACCGCGATGGCCTCGACCTCCGAATTCGGGACGACGGCCGGGGTTTCGATCCCGGCGCCGACTCCGACGGGCACGGCTTGACGAACATGCGCGCGCGAGCGGCCGCGATCGGCGCGACCCTCGAGATCGCGACGGCGAAGGGCCTGGGGACGACGGTCGAGTTGCGCGTGGCGAACGTCAGGGGACGCGCCCCCCGTCCCTACGCGAACGCGCAGGGGGGGGCCGGGCTGCTCGGCCGTATAACGAAGGCCTGGAGACGGGGGCGCTCTTGAACGAGACTCCGAGCGAGTCGATCGACGTCGCGATCGTCGAGGACGTCAAGGACATCCGCGAGGGCCTGGCGCTCCTCATCGACGGGGCGCCGGGATTCCGTTGCGTCGGGGTCTACCGGTCGATGGAAGAGGCTCTCCCCGGGCTTCGCGCCCGGACGCCGCGCGCGGCCCTCGTGGACATCGGGCTTCCGGGCATGTCCGGCATCGAGGGCATCCGCATCATCAAGGAGCGGTTTCCGAAGC
The DNA here is from genome assembly GCA_041500265.1 of Acidobacteriota bacterium. Classification (GTDB taxonomy): domain Bacteria; phylum Acidobacteriota; class Polarisedimenticolia; order Polarisedimenticolales; family DASRJG01; genus DASRJG01. The sequence continues at coordinate 17,603 of JBGQLU010000043.1, forward strand.
TCCTGGTGCTCGTCCTCACGGTGTACCAGGACGACGAACGCATCGTCGAAGCGATCTGCGCCGGCGCGTCGGGGTACCTCGTGAAGAAGACCCCACCGGCCCGCCTCCTGGAGAGCCTGGCGGAAGCGGTGGCCGGAGGAGCCCCGATGTCCCCCGAGGTCGCGAATCGTGTCCTGGCGCTCTTCCGCGCCGCGCGCCCTCCCGAAGAGGACTACTCTCTCACGCCGCACGAAACGCGGCTGCTCCGCCTGATCGTCGAAGGGCACAGCTACAAGACCGCGGCCGCCGCGTTGCACGTGACGCCGCACACCGTCTCGTTCCACCTACGGAAGATCTACGACAAGCTGCAGGTCCACTCGAAATCGGAGGCGGTCGCGAAGGTCCTGCGGAGCGGGCTCCTTCGCTGAGGCAGCCGTCAGTTCCCGTACGTCCACGTGTCGGGAAGGTAGCGCCGGCCCGTGAATCCGCCGAAGAGGACGATCCGGGCCGTCGGGGGGAAATACACCATCGAGTGCAGCTCGCGAGGAAGCGGCGCCTTCCTGGTCGAGACGGGAGTCCAGCCCCACCCATCCCACGTCCAGGTGTCGTTGAGGTATCGGTCGGCGAATCCGCCGAAGAGGATCACCCGGCTGCTCCCAGGATCGAACGCCGCGGCAGCCCCCGAGCGGTCGTCGGGCTGGCTCGCGGGGACCGCCAACGTCCCATCGGGCCCGTCCCACGTCCCCGTGTCGTGCACGTCGACCTCGCTCTCGCCGGCGAACAACATGGCGTTATGGCCGGCCGGATCCGATGCCGCGGTCGCGGCGCCGCGTCCGTTGGGCGGATCGAGGCGGACCCAGTCGGCACCGGACCATTGCCACGTGTCGTTGGTGAAGATGGCCGGAACGACCCCGCCGAACATCGTCGCATGCCCCGTGAGCGGATCGGTGAACGAGATGCCCCCCGAGGCCGGGCGCGGCGAGGAGTGCGGGGCGGCCTGCGTCCATTTCCCGGTGGCGCCGTCGAACAGCCACGTATCGCCCAGGTGGTTGACGCCGTCGAAGCCGCCGAACAGCACGAGCTGCCTGCTGACCTCGTCGTAGGCCATCCCGGCGTCCGCGCGCTTCGGCGGTGAGGTCCTGGTGGCGAGCTTGGTCCAGCTCGCCCCGTCGAAAGTCCAGGTATCGGCCAGAAACCCGGACTTGTTGGTTCCACCGAAGAGCACGATCTTCCCGCTGACGGGGTCGTACGCCGCGGAATGGCCGCCGCGCGCGGCCGGATTGGTCTTCGTGAGCACGGGGCTCCAATCCGCCGCCGCGGCCGGGACAACCCCGCCGATCAAAAGGGTGGCGGCCCATGCCGCCGCCACGAACGCGAATCGACGCATCCGGCCCTCTCCTTGCACTCTCTACGAACGAGGAGAGCGCTGGTCCGTCCGCCGTGCGCCCCCGCGCGGAGCAAACGCAGCGCGTGCCGTGATCGCCTAGGCCATTGACCGCTGGCGCCGGCCGGCGGGATGATGGAGGCCCGATGCCGGAAGCCGCGAACACCGTAGCCACCATCAAGGACCGTTCGACGGGCCTGACGATCTTTGGGTCGTTGCAGATCGCGTTCGGCGCGCTATGCGCATGTTTCATCCCGCTCGCGCTACTGCCGCTCGCCCCGGCCTTCCGTCGCCAGATCGAACAGACGCAGGGAGCGCCGCCCGACGCGCGCGGCATCGTGTTCGGCGTGGCCTTCTATGCGATGGCGGCGATCTTCTTCGTCGGAACCGGCATCGGAGCGATCCTCAAGCGTCGATGGATTCGCCCGATCCTGCTGTCCGTCGCTTGGATCTGGCTCGTTGGCGGCGTCCTGGGCGCGATCGTCGGGTCGTTGATCCTCCGGCGCATCCTGAGCACGGCGCTCGCCAAGTCGCCGGGTTTGCCGCCGGGTGCCGGCTGGATCGTCGGCATCGCCGTCGCGGGGTTGGTTGCGATCTTCTACGTCGTGCTGCCGCTGAGCCTCCTCCTGTTCTACCGGAGCCCGCACGTCCGGGCGACGCTCGAGGCGCGCGACCCGCGCCCGCGCTGGACCGACGCCTGCCCGCTTCCCGTGTTCGCGATGTCCCTCTACCTGGGCCTCTGTGCGCTGGCCACGCTCGTCGCGGGTCTGTTCGGCGTGTTCCCCGTCTTCACGGTGCTGCTCACGGGACCCTCGGCGGTCGCCATCGCCAGCGGCCTGGCGGTGCTGAACGGCTACTTCGCCTGGGCGGCGTATCGACTTCGGGCGATCGGATGGTGGGGACCGCTCATCGCATTCACGGTGACGACGGCGTCCGCCGCGGTCTACTTCGCGCGGGGGGACATGACGGAGTACCTCGCTGCGGCCGGTCTGCACGGGGAGCAGAGCCGGATGCTCGCCGACAGCGGGCTCTTCGGCGGAGATCTCATGGTCGTCGCGTGCTCGGCTTGGCTCGCCGTGCTGGTCGGATACCTCGTGTGGGTACGGAAGTATTTCATCGCCCCGGCGGCCCGGGCTGGCGCTTGACGAGGAGCCCCGCTGTCCGGGCGGTCTACGCGGGCGTGTTCCTGATTTCAGCCGCGACGCTGACTTTGGAGATCGCGCTGACGCGGATCTTCTCCTTCGCTCTCTGGTATCACTTCGCGTTCTTGAGCGTCAGCTCCGCGCTGCTCGGATTCGGCGTGAGCGGCGTGGCCGCCAGCCTGAGCCGCCGGCTCCGGGAGGCCTCCCTGGAGCGGGTCGGCGCAACGGCCTGCGCGCTGTTCGGACTTTCCACGGTTCTCGCGCTGGCCTGCATCTCCTGGATCCCTCTCGACCCGGCTGGCCTGGGCCGGGCGTGGCTCCCTTCGCTCGCCCTGATGCTGGACTTCCTCGTGCTCACGGTGCCGTTCTTCTTCTCGGGGCTTGCGATCGTCACCGTGATCTCACGCCTGCCCGGGGAGGCGAGCCGGATCTATTGCGTCGATCTGGTCGGGGGCGGTGTCGGTTGTTTTCTGCTGCTGGGACTGATTCGCCCACTCGGTGGCGAAGGCGTGGTTCTTTTCGCCGGTCTGGTCGGGATCGCCGCGGCGCTCTGTTTCAGCCGGCCCCTGCCCCGGCGCTCGAGGGCCGGGCTCGCGTTGGCGGCGATCGCCGTGGCGGTGCTGACCTGGCAAGCGGCTGCACTGCTGCCCGTGTCGCCGAAGAAAAGTCGGGATGACTCCCGCAACAAATCGCTCACCAATTTACTCGACACGTCGCTGTTTCCCACAGCACGCTTGGCGTTCACAGGCTGGAACGCCTACTCGCGGGTCGACGTCGTGGAGGAAACTGGGCTCGTCGCGTGGCTGCGGAACAGCAACTTTCCGACGCTTCCGCTACCGACCACCCAGATCGTGATCGACGGCGATGCGCTCACCTCGGTCGTCAGCGACGGCGGCCGCCCCGGCGAGCTCGAGTACCTGAAAGTCCTCCCATCCGCGCTGAGCTATCAAGTCCTTCACCCCGGCTCGGCTTTGATCATCGGCGCCGGAGGAGGCGTCGATGCCCTGACAGCGGTGGTCAACGGGACGCGAGAGGTCGACGCCGTCGAAATCAATCCTCTGATCGTCGACCTGATGCGGGGACCGTACGCCGTTCGCTCCGGGCATCTCTTCACCCGACCCGGCGTCACGCTTCACCTCGGGGAGGGACGCAGCTTCGTCCGCGGAGCCGCTCGATCGTGGGACCTGATTCAGCTCACCCTGATCGATACTTGGGCTGCGCTCTCCTCGGGTGCCTACAGCCTGTCCGAGAACTACCTCTACACCGTGCAAGCCTTCCAGGATTACTACCGCCACCTGACACCCCGCGGCGTGCTTGCGATCACGCGCTGGCACAGGGAGCCCCCACGGGAAACCTTGCGATTGTGCACCGTCGCACGGGAAGCGCTGAGGCGTGAGGGCGTCTCGGCCCCGGAGCGGCACTTCGTGGTCTACGCGTCGGACAGCGTCGCCACGATCGTGATGAAGCGGGATCCCTTCACCTCGCAGGAGGTGTCCGGTTTTCTCCACAAGGGCGAGACACGTGGTTTATCGATCCTCTACGACCCCTTCACGACGCGTGACACGCCGTTCCAGGCGTTCTTCGCGGCGCCCGACCGCGCGGCGTTCTATCGCTCTCTCCCGTACGACGTCACCCCGGTCACGGACGACAGTCCCTTCTTCTTCCTTCAACACCGGTGGAAGGATCTCAGCCCGCAGGCGCTCTTCCAGCCGGGCAACGCTCTCGTGGAAATCCCCGGAAAGCTCCTCCTGTTGCTGGTACTTGCGATCTCCCTTTCCCTTTCGTTCGTTCTGCTGCTCCTGCCCCTCCTCTTGAAGCAGAGCGGCGGTTTGAGCCAACCCGGGAGCTTCCGCTTCCTGCTCTACTTCTTTGGCGTGGGCATGGCATTCATGCTGATCGAGATCCTGTTGATGCAGGAGTTCTCGCTGTTCCTCGGCCATCCGGTGTACGCGATCTCGCTCGTCCTGTTCTCCTTGCTGATGTTTTCCGGCGCCGGCAGCCTCGCCTCTCCGGCCCTGATCGGAGATTCGGCGAGGCGTCTAGGTATCGCGATGGTCATTCTCGCGGGAGTCGTCGTCGCTTCCTTCACGCTTTACCCATCGCTCTTCGCCGCGTTCTTGGGACGGCCGTTTCCGATTCGGGCTCTCGTTGCGCTTCTCGCCATCTTCCCCGCGGGATTCTTGATGGGTATTCCGTTTCCGGCCGGGATACGGCAGGCGAGCCTCCGCGTCCCGCAGATCATCCCGTGGGCGTGGGCCGTGAATGGGTTCGCCTCGGTCGCGAGCTCGTCGCTCTGCGTGCTCCTCGCCATGGAGATCGGCTTTTCCTCGGCTGCGTTTCTGGCGGGGGCCTTTTATTTGATGTGCGCCGGAGTGTTTCTCTTGCGGAACCCCGGAGAACCAAGACGCTGAAACGGACGCGAGACCCCTCGGCCAGGTCCTCGTGGGGCGGGCCGACTCGGCTCAGTCGTTGCCGACGGGGCGAATCGGGGTGTCGCCTTCGTCCGCCTTCCGCAGCACGGCGCGGTCGCAAATCTCGCACGACCGGCCGAGAGTCGGACACGGAACGCCATCGGCCTGCGCCTCCGGACAGCACTTGGATAGATCTATTGTTTCCAGGTACTTGACTGCGTCCGTTCTTTCGAGCGCCACGCCGCGCCTCCTTCCGTCGCTGGGATGGACGGATTCGGGACATCCCGAGTATAGAGCGAGTCCCGTTTAAAGTCGACTTCTACATCGTTTTATCTTCTTTGGCGCTATCTTAGTCCCTCCGAGGAGCCAACGACCCTGGAGGAGGACCCAGCGCATGACTCAACTGCGAGAGCGGCCGAAGCCGTTTCTCCTTCCGGAGTTCTGCAAGGGGTGCGGGCGCTGCATCGAAGCCTGCCCGAAGCACTGCATCACGATCGGCGGCGAGATCAACCCTCTCTCGGGGTTCGTTCCCGTCGTGCTGGACCTGGATGCGTGCAACGGCTGCGGGCTGTGCATCACCGCGTGTCCCGAGCCCTACGGACTCGCCCCGGCACCCCCCGGATTCGGCTTCGAGTTCCATGACCCGGCCGCGCTGTTCGGCGCGCGACACAGGACCCAGCCACCCCCCGAGTCGATCCCGGACGCCCGGCTGCCCATCGCCGCGACCGAGCCGCTCGTCGTGAAGGGAACGTACGCGTCGGCGATCGGAGCGCTGCTCGCCGGCTGCCGTCACTTCTTCGGATACCCGATCACTCCGTCCACGGAAGGGGCGGAGCTCATGGCGAAGCTCCTCCCCAAGCTCGACGGGGTCTTCTTGCAGGCCGTCAGCGAGGTCGCCGCGGTCAACATGATGTACGGCTGCTCGGGCGCCGGTGCCCGGTGCATGACGTTCACCTCCTCCCCCGGCTTCAGCCTGATGCTCGAGGGGATCTCTTACATGATCGGCGCGGAGCTGCCGGGGGTCTTCGTCAACGTCATGCGCGGCGGTCCCGGCCTCGGCAACATCGCTCCCGAGCAGGCCGACATCAAGCTCGCCTGCCGCGGCCTCGGCCACGGCAACACGCAGGCGATCGTCCTCGCCCCCGCGACGCCTCAGGAGATGCTCGACCTGACGATGCTCGCGTTCGAGCTGTCGTTCGCCTACAGGAACCCCGTCGTCCTCCTGGGCGACGGATACCTCGGACAGATGACCGGCCCGGTGCGCCTGCCGAGCGATCTCGTGCGCCCGGGGGTTCCGTCCTGGGCGGTGTGCGGGGATGCGGCCCACCGGGGGAACCTGATCTCCTCGATCTTGCTCCAGGAGGCCGATCTCGAGGCCCACAACGTCCACCTCAACGACAAGTACGCGCGGATGGCCCGGCACGAGCAGCGCGCGGAGGGATACCGTTGCGAGGACGCCGACGTCGTCCTGATCGCGTGCAATACGCCGGCACGCATGACGCAAGGAGCCGTCCGCCAGCTCCGCGCGCGCGGCGTCCGCGCCGGCCTCTTCCGCCCGATCACCCTCTGGCCGTTCCCCATCGACGCCTTCGCCCGGATCGCGGGCCGGGCACGGCGGCTCGTGGTCGTCGAGGCCTCGAACGGCCAGCTCGAGGACGAGCTGCGCCTCGCCTTGAGCAAGGCGGGGATCGTGCCCACCTCGCCGATCGAATCGGTGCGGCGCTTCGGCGGGAACCTCCCGCAGCAGCGGGAAATCGTCGAGCGGGTCCTGGCCCTCGAAGGAGTGCCGGCATGAGCACCGTCTTTTACGAACGGTTCGAGCGCCACGCCCACGGCGAAGGCCTCAAGGCCCACGCCACCCACTACTGCCCTGGGTGCGGTCACGGTCTCGCCCACAAGTTCCTCGCGGAGGCGATCGACGAGCTCCACATCCAGGACCGCACCATCGTCGTCTCGCCGGTCGGATGCGCCGTCTTCCTCTACTACTACTTCGACGTCGGCAACACGCAGGCGGCCCACGGGCGCGCCCCCGCGGTCGCGATCGGCCACAAGACCGCGAACCCGGAATCGATCGTGATCAGCTACCAGGGGGACGGCGATCTCGCCTCGATCGGGCTCGCCGAGATCGTCAGCACGGCGCAGATGGGGATTCCGATCTCCGTGATCTTCATCAACAACGCGATCTACGGGATGACCGGGGGGCAGCTCGCGCCGACGAGCCTCATGGGACAACCGACGGCAACGACTCCCACGGGGCGTCCGGCCTTCATGGGACTGCCGCTGAAGGTCGCCGAGCTGATCGCCCAGCTCGACGGCCCGGTCTACGTGGAGCGAGTCGCGCTCTACGACGCGAAGCAGCGGGTCCGGGCGAAAAAGGCGATCAAGAAAGCGGTCGAGCTTCAGGTCGAGAACCGCGGCTTCGCGTTCGTCGAGGTTCTCGCCGAATGCCCGACCCATCTCGGCAAGACGCCGTCCGAAGCCGAAGCGTGGGTGCGCGACGCGCTGGCCAAGACGTTCCCCCTCGGGGTGAAGAAGGATGTCGTCGTCGAGCCGCGGCCCCTTCCCGCGCGGCCGACCTTCGACGCCGGCTCGCTCCTGAAGGCGATCGAAACGAGCGACGACAAGGCGCCGCGCCATGCGAGAGGCTTCCCGGAGCACATCGACCCGTCCGACGTGGCCCTGAAGCTGGCTGGGGCGGGAGGCGACGGCGCGCAGACCGTGGCCCTCCTTCTCGCGCGGGCCGCGATCAACGAGGGATTCGACGCCACGCACATCCCGAGCTA
>JBGQLU010000044.1:0-25044 GCA_041500265.1 Acidobacteriota bacterium
CTCTCCTCGGGCCAAAAACGAAAAAGCCCACCTCCCTCTCGGGAGGTGGGCCGGTCGCGGCAACGATGATGGGTCGCTAGGCGCGGACGGCTCCCTCCCGGGATGACGCATACCACCACCAGCTCGCGGAACGGCGAGTCGGAAGGGCGACCGGGAGGGCGTGAGAGGTCATGACGGTTGATTTGTACACCGAGCCCGGCCTCGGCGCAAGGGGACGCGGCGCCTGCTAGTCTCACCGGCATGCGGGAGGCCTCCTCGACGATCGGCGTCCTCCTCGTCAACGTCGGCACGCCGTCGGCCCCGACCGCTCGCGCCACGCGGGCCTTCCTGCGGGAGTTCCTGGGCGATCCGAGGGTGCTCGACATCCCGGCGGCGGCGCGCTTCGTGCTCTTGAACGCGATCATCCTGCCGTTTCGGCCGCGCCGTTCCGCAGAGGCTTACCGCTCCATCTGGATGGAGGGCGGATCTCCCCTCCTCGTGCACGGCCGGGCGTTCGAGGACGCGCTCCGGCGCGAGCTCGGGGTGGGCTTCGCGCCGCGCCTCGCCATGCGGTACGGAAACCCCTCGATCGCGGATGCGCTCGACGCCTTTCGCGACCAGGAGATCGACCGCATCGTCGTCTTTCCCCTCTACCCGCAGTACGCCGCCGCAACCACCGGGACGAGCCTCGACGCCGCCTACAGCCTGGCCGCCGCGCGCTGGAACGTCCCGTCGCTCCGGGCGGTTCCCGCGTTCTACGACGACCCGGGATTCCTCCAAGCGTTCGCCGAAGTCGCTCGCCCCGAGATCGATGCGATCCGCGCCGACGGCGTGCTGTTCAGCTTCCACGGCCTCCCGGAGCGGCAGGTACGGAAGGCGGACGAAGGTGGAGCGCATTGCCTCCGGAGCGCCCATTGCTGCGGCGCGATCGGCCCCGCGAACGCGAGCTGCTACCGCGCGCAGTGCTTCGCGACCGCGAGGGAGCTCGCTGGGAGGCTCCGTCTGGACCCCGCGGCATGGACCGTCTCGTTCCAATCGCGGCTCGGGCGCGACCCATGGATCGGCCCCGCGACCGATGCGACCGTACGGGAGCTCGCGCGATCGTCGGTCCGGCGTCTCGCCGTGATCTGCCCAGCGTTCGTCGCCGATTGCCTGGAGACGCGGGAAGAGATCGGGATGCGCGCCAAGGACGACTTCCTCGCCCACGGCGGCTCGGAATTCCGCCTCGTGCCCTCGCTGAACGCGCACCCCGCCTGGGTCGCCGCGGCGACGGGGCTGATCCGCCGGGTCAGCGGCCGGTGAACTTCGGCGGGCGCCGCTCGACGTAGGCGGCCAGCCCTTCCTTCGCGTCCTCCGACTCGAAAAGGCGCTGCTGCAGCTCGCGCTCGATCGCGAGTCCCTCGCCGAACGACGCTTCGAGCCCGGAGACCACCGCGCGCTTGATCGCGCCCACCGCCTTCGCCGCGCGCGAGGGCGGGAGGAACGACGCGGCGTACGCCTCGACCCGCGCGTCGAATCCGTCGGCGTCGAAGACCTCGTGGACGAGCCCCGACGCCCGGGCCTCTTCCGCGCCGAACGTCCGGCCCGTCGCCATCATCTCGAAGGCCTTGGCCCGCCCGATGGCGCGGGCCAGGCGCTGCGTGCCGCCCGTTCCCGGGAGGACGCCGAGCGTCACCTCCGGAAGCCCGATCTTCCCCCCTCCCGCCTTCGCGACCCGCAGATCGGCGGCGAGGGCGACCTCGAGCCCCCCTCCGACGCAATGGCCGTTCAGGGCCGCGATCACGACCTTCGGCGTCTGCTCGAGTCGGTTCAGCGTCTCGTTCGCGTGGAGGCAGAAGTAGTACTTGAAGGTCGGATCGGCCTTCGTGAGCATTCCGATGTCGGCCCCGGCGCAGAAGAACTTGTCCCCCGCTCCGCTCAGGACGATCACGTGGATGGAGGAGTCCATGCGGACGTCCAGGATCGCGTCGTCGAGCTCCTGCATCATCGCGTAGCCGTAGGTGTTCGCGGGCGGATCGTCGAGGATGATCCACGCGATCCCTCCGTCCTTCTCGAGCCGCACCTTCCGTTCGCTCATCGCGTCCCTCACCCGTTCCCCCGGAGGCGCGTCACGACCGCATCCCCCGCGGCCCGGGTTCCGAGCGATCCGCCCACGTCGGCGGTGCACGCCCGCGCGTCGAGGCACGAGACGACCGCCGCCTCGATCGCCGCGGCCGCGGCCGGGTGTCCCGTGTGCTCGAGCATCATCCCCGCGGTCAGGATCGCGCCGAACGGGTTCGCGGTATCGGTGCCCGCGTACTTCGGCGCCGATCCGTGCACCGGCTCGAACATCGACGTGCGCCCGGGGTAGAGGTTGCCCGAAGCGGCCATCCCGAGGCCCCCCTGGAGGGCGGCGCCGAGATCGGTGACGATGTCGCCGAACATGTTGCAGGTGACCACGACGTCGAACTGCCTCGGGTCCTTGATCATCTGCATCGTCAGGGCGTCCACGTAGAGGTGGTTGGCGGAGAGCGCGGGGTACTCGCGCGCCACCTCCGCGAACGTCCGTTGCCAGACGTCGTGCGCGTGGCGGAGCGCGTTCGACTTGTCCGACATCGTGACCTTCTTCCGTCCGTGCGCCGCGGCGTACTCGAACGCCGCGCGGAGGATCCGCTCGACCCCCTTGCGGGTGTTGACGTCTTCCTGGAGGCCGATCTCGTCGGGAGTCCCCTTCTTGAAGATGCCGCCCACCCCCGCGTAGAGGCCTTCGGTGTTCTCCCGGAAGACGACGAAGTCGATGTCCTCGGCCTTGAACGCGCGAAGCGGGCACAGGCGCTCCGCGAGACAGCGCACCGGACGCAGGTTCGCGTAGAGATCCATCCGGAACCGCGTCCCGAGCAGGATGTCGGCGGCGTGCTTCATGTCGGGAACGCGCGGATCGCCGAACGCGCCCATGAAGACGGCGTCGTAGCCCGCCCACGTCTCGAGCGTTCCGTCGGGGAGGGTCTCGCCGGTCCGCAGGTAGCGCTCGGCCCCGAAGTCGAAGGAGGTGAGCTCGACCGGAAAGCCGAACGTCTCGGAGGCCGTCTCGATCACTTTGACCGCTTCCGCGGTGACGTCCACGCCGATGCCGTCCCCGGGAACGATCGCGTACCGTTGTGCCATGCCCCTCGTCCTTTCGCCCGGTCGATCCGGCCGATTATAGGGTGAGCATCACCCGCCCGGCGCGCAGGGCCGCGAAGAACGCCATCGCGATCCCGAACCCCACGACGTCGGCCGCCACGTCCAATGCGCTCGCGTCGCGTCCGGGAACGAACGACTGGTGCCACTCGTCCGAGACGAACCAGAGCAGCATGAACAGGAAGGCGCCGATCGACGGCTTCAGCCGGGGCGCCCCGAATCCGCGGTGAAAGGCGCGCAGCGCGAGCGTGCTGATCGCGGCGTAGCCGAGCGCGTGGAGCAGCTTGTCCCAGACATACTCGGCTCCGGGGACCCGCGTGAGCGAGGAGAGCACGAAGACGACCGCGAGGGCCGCCAGGAACGGACCCCAGAGCGCGACCCGGGACGCGCTCACCGAGGGAACGGGAGCATCAGGTAGGCGAGGAGCAGCACGCCCCCCGTCATCGCCAGCCACACGAGCCCCGCGAACTTCAGCTGCTGCTTCAGCTCGCGGCGCGTCAGGACGGCGAAGAAGGTGGCGACGATCCCCGAGTACAGGACGAGATGGCCGAAGTGGCTGTGCACGGACGGTCAGTCCTTCCGCCCGACGGCGATATCCCAGACGTCCAGGAGCAGCAGCAGGTTCATCAGGCCGGCCGTCCAGAGGTAGGCGGTTCCATAGATCGAAACCGCCGATCGCTGGCGGTCCCTCCACGTGTCGATGACGTGCTGATACGCGGGATCGGAGGCCTCGGGCCGAAGGTAGGTCACCGAGCCGTAGACCCGGGCGCGAGCCACGGCATCGATCGGACCGGCGCCGGCGTTGCCGATCACCTGCAGCGTGGACAGGAACCGTTCGTCCGGAGCGTAGAGGGCGAGCCGGCCGTCGTGCGCGAGCCCGAGCCCGAACGATCCCATGACGAGCGCGAAGAAGACGACGCCGCGCCGCGCGCGCCCGAGAACGGCATGCCCCGCCCCCGGGACGAGCCAGCCCGAGACGATCGCCAGGATCGCCCGGCCGGCGTCCACCTCGCCGCTCGATCCCGACCCGCCCGCGGCGGCCATCCGGTTACTCGGCCGTTTCCGCGACGACCTGCACGACGATCGGGGCGACGACCTGCCGGTGGATCTTGACCGGGACCTCGAAGGTACCGAGCGTCTTGATCGGCACCGCGAGATGGATCTTGCGGCGATCGACCGTGACGCCCTGGGCCTTGAGAAGATCCGCGATCTCCTGGGTCGTCACCGAACCGTAAAGCGTGTCGTTTTCCCCCGCCTTCTTGGAGATGACGACCTTGATCCCGGCCATGTGGGCCGCGACCGCGCGCGCGTCTTCGGCCTCGCGCTTCTCGCGAACCGCCCAGACCTTCTTCTGGAGCTCGACCGAGCGGAGATTGCCGGGCGTCGCCTCGAGCGCGAGCCCCTTGGGGAGGAGGAAGTTTCTCGCGAACCCCGGCGCGACGTTGACGATCTGCCCGCGGTCCCCGAGGTTGTCGACGTCCTGTCGCAGAACGACCTTCACGGCTTCCTCCCGCCTAGTCCGAGGTGAACGGCAAGAGCGCGATGTTCCGCGCGCGCTTGATCGCCTGCATCAGCTGCCGCTGATGGGTCGCGCAGGTCCCGGAGATCCGGCGGGGAAGGATCTTCGCCCGCTCGGGGATGTAGTTCTGGAGCGTGCGCACGTCCTTGTAGTCGATCCACTGCGCCTTGTCCTCGCAGAACTTGCAGTACTTCCTGCGACGGAAGAGGAAACGGCGCCGTCCCCCGGCCCGGGGTCCGCCGCCGCCCCGCGCGCCGCCGCCCCCCGACCGACCGCCGTTTTCGCGCATCCCGTCCATGTCGCCGCGCCGTCCGTAGCTTTCGCCCATGGTCAGTCCTCGTCTCCGAATTCCGGCCCGTCCTCTTCACGCTCGTCCAACCGGGGACGGGGCGGCTCGGCCGCGGCCTCGGCCGGCGGCACCAACCCCGCGGCGATCGCGGCCTCGGCCGCCGCGCGAGCCTCGGCGTCCTTCACCGCCTGGATCTTCGCCGCCGCGGCCCAATCGGGCTCGAGGCAGACGGTCATGTGGCGGATCACCTTGTCGGAGATCCGCAGGCGGCGGTCGAGCTCCTTCGGGACGCCGGGAAGGGAGTCGTAGAGGAAGCGGGTGTAGACGCCGTCCTCGAACTTCTTGATCGGGTAGGCGAGGCGCCGCCGCCCCATCCTGTCCTTGGTGGTGAACACCCCGCCTCCGTCCGCGACGATCGTCGCGAGCGCCTCGACAGCGACGCGCTCCTCCTCGTCGGTCAGGGTCGGAAGGGTGATGAAGACGGTCTCGTAGGTCCGTTCCACGTGCACCTCCTCACGGCGTATCGCCTCCCGACGCGCGGGAGGCGAGGGGTGCCGGGCCGCTTCGGGCGGCCCGATCTCGTTACTGTTCCGGCTCCGGGGAACCGATTCCCCGTCGCGCAAAGGTCGAACGTTACCATCGCCGTCGCGGCCGCGCCAGGGTTTCCGGCCCCCGGATCATGCGGCCGGTCCGTTGAATGCCTGCTGCGCCGGGAGGACCCCGTCTCGAACGACCGCTTCGACGGCATCGGCGCCCAGGGAGATCATGCGGTCGAGCGCCAGGCGCTCGTCGGGGCGGAACCGCGCGAGCACGTAGTCGGCCAGGTCGCTCCCGTCCCGCTCCTCGCCGCGGACGCCGAGCTTCACCCGGGGAAACGCGCTCGATCCGAAGAGCTCGATGAGGGATCGGATCCCGTTGTGCCCCCCCGCTCCCCCCTCGGGCCGGACGCGGACGCGGCCGAACGCCAGGTCGGCGTCGTCGTAGACCACGATGACGTCGGCGGGGGCTGCGGCGTGCTTGCGCGCGAGGGCCGCCGCGGCGCGCCCCGAGCCGTTCATGAGGGTTCTCGGCTTCGCCAGCACGACGCGCCGGCCGCCGAGCTCCGCCTCCGCCGACCAGGCCAGCCGGCCGAGCTCGCCGCGCGCCGAGAACTCCGCCCCGCAGCGCTCCGCGAGGAGGTCCGCCACCAGGAAGCCGACGTTGTGCCGCGTGAGACGGAACTCGGGGCCCTCGTTCCCGAGCCCGAGGACGACCGTCACGCCTTCTTGGCCTCTTTCTTGACGTCCTTCGTCTCTTTCTTGACGTCCTTGGCTTCGCCTTCCTCGCCCGAGGCCTCCTTGCCCTTCTTGATGACCTCCGGCTCGGCGGGAGCCACCTCGGCCGCCGCCTCGGGCGCGACGACTTCCTCTTCCTTCGGAATCGCGACGACGCAGACGATGTCCTCGGGGTCGTCCAGGATCTTGACCCGCTCGGTCAGCGCGAGGTCCTTCACGGAGAGGTGCTGATTGACGTGGAGCGCGCTCACGTCCACGTCGATGTGCTCGGGGATGTCGGCGGGGAGGCACTCGACCTCCACGAGGCGATGGACGAACTCCATGACGCCGCCCTCGGTCCGCACCCCTTCGGCGATGCCCACGAGCCGGACCGGGACGTTGACCCGGACGACGCGCTCGAGGTCCACCCGCACGAAGTCGACGTGCACGAGCAGCTCGCTCACGGGGTCGCGCTGGAGCGCCTTGATCATGACCGCGCGGGAGCGGTCCTGGCCCGCCAGCGCCAACGTGAAGATCGTGTTCTTCCCCGTCTCGAGCGCGAGGACGGATTCGATCTTCCGGGCGCCGACCGCCACGTTGAACGGCGGACGGTCGAGACCGTAGACGACCCCCGGGACCGAGCCGACCTTCCGGAGGCGGCGGTTCGAGTTCTTCCCGATCTCGGCCCGCTCCTCGACTTCGACGACGATGTTCTTGTTCATGACGATGGCCTTCCTTAGACGAACAGGGAGCTGACCGACGAGTTGCTGTGGATACGGGCGATCGCCTCGCCCAGGAGGCTCGCGACGGAGAGGACCGACACCTTCGGGTGCCGTGCCTTCGACTCGGGAAGCGCGATCGTGTCGGTGACGACCACGTGCTCGAGAGCGGACGCTTCGATGCGCTCCATCGCGGGCCCGGAGAGAACCGCGTGGGTGAAACAGCCGAACACGCGCGCCGCGCCCTCGTCCTTGAGCGCCTTGACGGCGCCGACCAAGGTGCCGGCCGTGTCGACGATGTCGTCGACGATGACGCACGTCTTCCCGGCGGCGTCGCCGATCACGTTCATCGTCTCGGCGACGTTGGCCTCGACGCGGCGCTTGTCGATGATCACGAGGCCCGAGCCGAGCTTCTTGGCGAACGCCCTCGCCCGCTCGACGCCGCCGGCGTCCGGCGAGACGATCGTGAGATCGGTGAAGCGCTGGCGCTCGACCCAGTCCAGGAGCACGGGCGCGGCGAAGAGGTGGTCCACCGGGAGATCGAAGAACCCCTGGATCGCGGGGGCGTGGAGCTCCATGGCGAGGAGCCGGTCGACGCCCGCGGCGGTGAGGAGGTCGGCGACGAGCTTGGCGGAGATCGGCACCCGCGGCTTGTCCTTCCGATCCTGCCGCGCGTACCCGTAGTACGGGATCACCGCCGTGATGCGGTTCGCGGAGGATCGCTTCAGCGCGTCCACCGCGATGAGCAGCTCCATCAGGTTCTCGTTGACCGGATGGCACGTGGGCTGGATGACGAAGACATCGGTGCCGCGGACGTTCTCCAGGATCTGACAGTAGACCTCGCCGTCCGAGAAGCGCGACAGCTTCCACTGCCCCAGCGGTATCCGGAGGTAATCGCAGATCGCCTTCCCGAGCGCGGGGTTTCCGTTCCCCGAGAAGACCTTCAACTCGACCTTCATGGAACCGCGGTCTCCTCCGTCACGACGGCCCGGGCTCTTCGATCCGGACTCCCGACGCGACGGTCCGCGTCGGGACGATCCTCCAGCCGGCGAACGCCTTCGCCAGAAGCCCCGCCGCCTCGGAGGCGACGCGCTCCTCGCGGAACATGCCGAACACGCTCGACCCGCTCCCGCTCAGGAGCGCCAATTCCGCTCCCGAGCGCGACATCGCATCCCGGAAGGCCGCAAGCTCGGGGCACGCCGCGAACGCCGGAGCCTCAAGATCGTTCGTTGCGAGCCCGAAGTCGTTTCCTTCCGCGAACTTAACGAAAAGCCGCGGTACCGTAACACCCTCGTCTCGCGGTGTCAACGGCGCGACAAGCCGGGCGTAGACCTCCGCCGTGCCGAGCGCGAACGGGGGAAGCCCCAACACGACGGCGCGCTCCAAGATCGGGCGGAGGGAACGAACGGTCTCGCCGCGCCCCGTGCCGAGCGCGGTCCCTCCGGTCAGGAAGAAGTTGACGTCGGAGCCGAGCTCGATCGCGATCGCGCTGCGCTCCGCGGGGGTAAGACCGAGATCCCAGAGCCGATCGACGAGCAGGATCGCGGCCGCGGCGTTCGAGCTCCCCCCTCCCAAGCCCCCGCCGGCGGGGATCGCCTTGCTCAGCCGAAACCGGGCTCCCCGGGACCGGGCCGCGGGATGGTGACGCTGGATCGACCGCGCCACACGCACGACGAGGTTGTGCTCGCCGGCCGGCACCGCGGGATCGTCGCAGTCGAGACCGAGGTCCGAGGCCGGCTCCACCTCGAGGCGGTCGTGGCACGCGATCGTCTGGAAGATCGTCACGATCTCGTGATAGCCGTCGTCGCGGCGCCCGAGGACGCGCAATCCGAGGTTCACCTTCGCGGGGCACCACGCGCGAAGCGGCGTCACGACGAGTCTCGAGGCGCGCGCGCGAGCTCCTCCAAGGGACGGACCGGCAGGCCCGCGGGGGGAGCTCCGGTTCCGAGCGGGCCGGCGGCGATGGAGCGAACGACGTTCTCGAGCGTCAGCGTCATCGATCGCGCGCCGCTCGCGAGGTGGAGCCGGCGCGGGAGCTCCCCCGGAGCGTCCCCGTCCCGCTCCACCGACCATCCCGGCGGAGCGGCGCCGTCGAGCAGCGCCGCCACCGCCTCGGGAACGGTGATGCGGATGCCGGTCAGCGCGTCGACCGCCTCCACTCCGTCCGAGCCGGCGTAGGCCACGCCGTCGGCGGCGTCGATCACGCAGGCGCGCCCGCCCCCGGCATCGAGCGTGAAGCGAACGCCGCCAACCGGCGGCACGATTTCCGCGTGCAGCCGGTCCGGACGGCCGACCCAGAGGATCAGGCGGACGCGCCGGGACGGTCCTGTCTCCTCTTGGAGCACCAGTCGGTAGGTGGCGACCGGCTCGCCGCGACCGGCGGGAGCGGGCTTGAAGCCCTGCCGGGCCGCGCACCCCACCCCGATCGCGGCGACGGCGGCCGCGAGCGCCCGCCTCACGAGGCGAGCTTTGGCGGCACGACCTTCGCGGACGGGTCGCTCGTGGCGACGCCCAGTTTCCGCTTCAGGCTCTCGCGAGCCGTATCGTCCTCGGGGCCCGCGTCGAGCGCGCGCTGCCAGAACCCCTTGGCGCGGAGCGCGTCCCCCTTCTTGTCGTAGATATCGCCGAGGTGCTCCAGGACCGCGGGGTCCTTCGGGAACTCGCGCACCGCGCGCTCCAGCGCGTCGAGGGCGTCGTCGAGTCGGCCCTGCTTGAAGTACGCCCATCCGAGGGAGTCGAGGTACGCCCCGTTCCAAGGATCGAGATCGAGGGCTTTCTGGATCAAATCCTTGGCCTCGTCGAGTTCGACGCCGCGGTCGGCGAGCGAATAGCCGAGGTAGTTGTACGCCTCCGCCGAGGTCGTATCCAACGCGATCGCGGAGCGCAGCACCGGCTCGGCTTCCGGGAACCGGCCGGCCCGCTCGAGGAACGCGCCGAGCGCCAGCTGGGCCGAGGCGTCCTTGGGGGCCGCCTCCACCCACGTGCGCAGCTGCTTTTCGGCCTCCTGGTCCTTCCCGTTCCTCCTGTAGATCGCCGCGACGTCGCCGCGCGCCGTGGCGCCCGCCTTCGCGATCGCGGCGTCGAATCGTTCGTGCGCCCGGTCGCGCCGTCCGAGCTTCAGCTCGGCTTCTCCGTCGAGGAGCGCCGCCTCGTCGGGCTCGTGCGGCGCCAAGAGCTTCGCCAGGCGCTTGGCCTCCTTCGGATCCCCCCGGAGGAGCGCGGCGCGCGCCCGCACGCCCAACGCATCGGGCGCCTCCGGCGCCTCCAGCGCCGCCAGGACCGCGGCCGCGTCGTCGGTGTGGCCGCCCGCCAGCTGGAGCGAGGCGAGCCGCAGGCGCACTTCGTCGCGGCGCGCGGCGATCTCGGCTCCGTCGCCGGCGATGCTCTTGAGCGCGGCCTCGTACTCTTCGCGGGCCGGGCCGGTCTCCCCCCGGCGGGCGAGCGTTTCGGCGAGAAGGACCAGCACGAACGTGTTGTCGGGGTACTCGGAGGCCAGGCTCTCGGCGATCTGGGTCGCATCGGCGAGCCGGTTCAGGGATTGGTAGGCCGCGGCGATGTGCAGGCGGACCATCGGATCGCGAGGCGAGGCGGCGCGCGCGATCTCGAGATCCGTGAGGGCTTCCTTGGCGTGCCCCTGGCGGAGCCTCGCCTCGCCGCGCAGCGCTCGCGCCCGCACGTTGTCCGCATCGGCCTGGAGCAACGTATCGCACAGCGACTCCAGGAGGGACCACGACCCCGTGTCGCGCGCCATCTCGACGACGAGCGGCAGCAGGTCATCGTCGTCCGGGTGCTCCTTGAGCCAGGACAGCGTCTGCTCGAGCGCGTCCTTCGTCTTTCCGGCGGCCACTTGGGCCTGGGCGAGGAGCCTGAGGACGTTCTCGTCGTCGGGACGTCGCGTCAAGAGCTTCCGCGCGTCCACTACGGCGCCGTCGGAATCCCCCGCGGCGAGCTTCAGGCGGGCGAGCGCCGACCAGATCTCGTCGGGGGCGTCCGGGTCCTCGACGGCGAGCCGCTCGTACAGGCGGATCGCCTCCGCCCTCGCCTGCGCGTCCGCTTTGGGCCCGAACGACCGGGAGGCCGCCAGATCGGCCAGGACCCGGACGGCTTCGAGCTCCGACGGATCGAGGTCCAGGGCCCGCCGCGCGAGGCGATCGGCATCGGCGCGACGGCCGAGCATCGCGAGGAGCGAGGCCGCCTGAGCGTGCAGGTCCGCCGACCCGGGCTCGAGCGCGACCGCCGCGTCCACTTCGCGGACCGCCTCCCCCGCCCGCCCGCGGGACACCGCGAGGCCGGCAGCGATCAGGTGCGCGTAGGCGTCGCCCCGCTTGAGCGATTCCGCCTGGGGATCGTCGGCGCGGATCTGCGGCGCCTCCGGAGCCGCCTTCCCGGACGACTCGGCGCGCGCCACGAGGGGCAGGACGACCCCGAGGACGAGAAGACGGCCGGCGATTTTCAAGTTCACGATTCCGGCTCAGGCCGCTTTCGGAGCGGAGGCCGCGGCGGCGACTTTCGCGAAATCCTCGAGGGCGCGCTTCAACTGGTCCTCGTCCCGGTCGCCGAGGCGACCTTCGGATTTGATCGCCTTCTCGGGCGCGACCCCGTCGGCGTTCCAGCGCTTCCCGGCGACGGACTGCCAGACGTATCCCGGCACGAGGACGCCGCCGCCCTCCGGGAGGTCGATCAGCTTGGGCTCGGTGCCCAGGCCGTAGGTCGGCTCGCCGTAGACGGTCGCCTTCCGGCTGTCTCTCAGGATCACCGCGACCGCCTCGCCCGCGCCCGCGGTCGCGCCGTTCACCAGGACCGCCAGGCGCCCCGCCCAAGCCGGCTCGGGCCGCTTCGCGGCGAGGGTCTCGACGGCGCGCCCGGACTTGTCCTCGAGCTTGAGAAGCTCGCCCGACGCGAACAGCTCGGCGAGCGCACCGGCGTGCCTCGTGTCCGGCGAGGCGACGTCCCGGAGGTCGATCAACAGCCTGTCGACGCCGCGGTCCTTCACCGACCTGAGCTCGTCGACCAGAGCGTCGTTCGGAAGCCTGTCGATGTCGTTGACGTGCAGCACGGCGGCGCCGCCGTCCACGTCGAGGAGAAAGGGCCGGTCGGTTCGCGCCGACAGCGCGAGAGCGAGATTCTCCCGCTTCAGGTCCTTGACCCGGAGGAGGTCCACCGAGACCGTCGAGCCCGCCGGCCCGCGCAGGAGCCGCAGCGCCTGGTCGAGGGAGAGATCGCGCACCGAGCGGCCTGCGACTTTTCGGATCTGGTCCCCCGGAACCACGGCGGCGGCTTCGGCCGACGACCCCTTGGCGACCGAGACGACCTGGAGCACCGGCCCGTTCCTCAGCACCGTCAGCCCCGTGTCGGCGGTGGCGCCGGGAGGGGGCCCCTTCTTCCAGAGCTCGACCTCGGCCGGCGTCAGGTAGGCGCCGTGGGCGTCGAGCCCTCCCATCAGCCCTTCGTACGCCCCCGACATCAGCTTCCCGCTGTCGACCGGATCGACGTAGTTGTCGACCACGTAGGAGAGGATCTCGCTGAAGAGCAGCATCTGCTTGTAGGAGCCGTCCCCCGCTCCCGCACGGAGCGCCGCCCCGCTCCCCAGGACGAACAAGACGACGACGAGCGAGGCGACGAGGAGAACGAATCGGCTGCGGCGCATGGGCACCTCACGCGAGGGCGGAGTGGAACACTTCAAAAGTTACACGGTGCCGGGCCCCGGGGCAACCTACCGGCGGCGCAGCCACGCCGCGGGATCGACCGGCTTCCCCCCGTCGCGCAGCTCGAAGTAGAGATAAGGGCCGCGCAACGACCCCGAATCGCCGACCCGCCCCAGCTCCTGGCCGCGCACGACCTCGTCCCCCTGGGCGACGAGGAGCACGCCGGCGTGGGAGTAGACGGAGAGGACCCCGCCCCCATGGTCGACGATCGCCGTGAGCCCGTACCCGTGCAGGGCGGCCGCGAAAGCGACCCTGCCGTCGAACACGCTCCGGAACGCGGCACCGTCGGGGGCGTCGATGTCGAGGCCCGGATGCGGCACCACGGTCTTGAACTTGGGGTGCACTTCGTTCCCGAACCCCGACGTGACCGGCCCCTCGGCCGGCCATTCGAGCAGCCCGCGGAACATCCGCACATCGAGGGTCGGAGACGCGGGTGAGGATCCCAGCGTGTCCACGATCTTCCCGAGCGCGCGCGCCGCCGATTCGAGCTCCGCCAGCGCGTTGTCGTGCTGCTCGCGGTCGTTCCGGATGCGCGCCAGCAGATCGGCGCGGGCGCTGCGGCTGGCGGCGAGCCCGGCCGCCGACCGACCGACCTCGCCCTGGAGCGACGCGAGCCTCGCGGTCTCCCGGACGAGGGCCGCGCGCTCCTCCGCCAGCCGTCGCGACGCCTCCCGCCACGCGTCCCACTGGACGGCGTCCCGCCGCGCGAGGTAGACGGCGTAGCGGAGCCCGTCGCGGGAGGAGACGGCTTCCGCGGGAGCGAGCAGCTGCCGGAGCGCCGAGAGCGTTCCCTCCTTGTAGATCTCCCGCACGCGGGCGGCGACGAAGGGGACGCGGCGGCGCTGCTCGGCCTCGATCGCGCGGAGCTTCGTCTCGTGCTCGGAGAGCGTGGTCCGCGCGGCCCCGAGACGGAGGCCGACCTCCTCGAGCTGCGCGCTCTTCAAGCGCAGCTCGGCGTCCAGTCGGAGGAGGTCGCCCAGAAGCCCGCGCTCGCGGCTCTGCAGCTCGTCGCGCTCCCGCTCGAGCCGCACGATGTCCTTCTGGAGCGCCAGGAGGCGCGGATCCGCCTCGGACACGGGCCGTCCTTGGGCGGCGGCCATCCCGCCGACGAGCATCACCGAGGCGGCCACGCGGACGATCGCGGCCATCAGAACAGCGGCTTCCCGTCCATGGCGGCGGGGCTCGCCAGGCCCAGGGCGTGGAGCACCGTGGGCGCGACGTCGATCATCGCGGGATCGGACTTGGCGATCTTCCGGTTCACGAAGAGGATCCCCCGCACGAGGCTCGGGTCGTTCGAGCAGTGGTCTCCGGACCAGGCCTTGAGGTTGTCCTCGAGGATGTCGGGGGGCACGCCTCCGAGGGAGGTCTGCCACGAGACCCGGTAGTTGAGGGCGTTTCCGGCCCGCAGGTCCGGAATCAGGTCCGGATCGAATCCGGTGTAGGTCTCCTCGCGCGTCCAGACCTTCGAGACCGGATGCTCCCCGGTCTTGGGATCGGTCAGCGCCTCGAGCCCTTCCTTGATCTTGCGGCGAACCTCGTCGTACTCGGCGCCGGGGATCACGATCCCCTGCTTCTCGCGGCCGACCAGGTTGACGTAGATGCTCCCGAGGCCGAGCGCGTAGGCCTTGGTGCGCGACCAGTCGACGTTCTGGAAGAGGTCGCGGGTGTCGAAGAGCTTTTCGAGCGTCGCCGCGTCGTCGGTCTGGCCCTTCAAGGTCATGAGCCCATTCCGGACGAGCCACGTGTTGATGTTCACGCCGCGCCGGAACGACGAGAATCCGTGGTCGGAGCAGACCATGAACACGGCGTCGGGGCCCGCGAGCGCGCGGGCCTTGCCGACGATGTCGTCCATGCGCTGGTAGGCCTTCAGAACCTCGGGCGCGTACTTGGCCGCCAGCTCGGGCTTGTAGGCGGGATGGTCCGGATCGAGAAAGCGCCAGAAGAGATGGCCGATGCGGTCGGTGAAGTAGAAGATCTGGATGTAGAGGTCGTCGGTCCGGTCGCCGAGCAACCCCTGGAGGATCTCCTCGTCCTTGTCGAGGGTGAACGTCATGTCCTCGAGGAAGAGGTTCTCGTCCCCGACGCCCGAGGGAAGCGACCACGTGTCCTCGGGCCACCCGATCGTCTTGAAGAGGCCGAAGCGCTTTCGCAGTGCCTGGGAATAGTCCGGAGGCCAGGAAAACGCCACGGGATGGCAATCGGGATGGAAGTTGACCGGCGAGAGGTAGAGCTCGAGATGCGGGGCGAGCGCAAGAAGCTTGAAGCGCGCGATCCCGCGCAGAGGCGCCGCGCGATCGACGAGCCAGTTCACCGGGAAGTCGAGCACGAACCAGTCGCTCCACGCGCCCACCTTGAGCGTCTGCGACTGGCCCGACACCGTGACCGTCAGCGCGTCGTCCGTGGCCTTGAGCGTCATCGGGAGGTCGATGCGCCGCGGCACGTCGGCGTCGTCCAGCTCCTGGCGCGCGCGGCGCTTCGCGTCGGCCCGCTCCTTCGAATCGGCGATCCCCGCCGACTTCCGGTCGACGACGTAGTCGTAGAACGGCTTGTTGTTCGGGCCGACCACACGCGTCGCGATCGTGCCGCGTCCGGCCTCGAGGCGGATGAACTCCAGGCTGAATTCGTTGGCGCCGTTCCCCCCGGGTTTGAAGTCGGGGTCGGAGCTGTAGAACGTGGGGGTGCCGACGCGCCCCCGCATGTCCGGAACGCCGAGTCCGGAGAGCATGTGGCCGTCGCCCATGTCCTCGGCCGGGAACGTCGCCGGGACGCGGATCACTTGGGCCTTCAACCCGGCCCGCGCGGCGAGCTCCCACATCGTCTCGCCCCGGCGGTGGTTGACGGCGGTCGGCACGTCGGCCGGCAGGTAGGTCTTCGCGACGAAGCCCGCCGGCAGCCCGGCGGCGACGCCGAGGATGGTGGCGATGCCGAGGCGCGTGGCCCAGGAGAAGCGGACGAGCAGGAGGAGGAGCAGGACGATCGTGAAGACTGCGGCCCCCGCAATCATCCCGACGACGAGCCCGTTGCGCTCGCCGAAGAGAAAGGTCCGCTTCGCCTCGGAGTTCATCGCGAAGTCGGGGAGGTAGTCGGCGGGGTTCCTCATGAGGAAGTCGAAGATCCGCGTCTTGCCGGGGTTCGTTCCCGTTGCGAACGACGACCACGAGACCGGGGTCTGGGGCGGATTCGTCGGCTGGAGCGGGGCGTAGCCTCCGTCGTCCCGAAGCTTGGCGAGGTTCGGGAGCTTCCCCTCGTCCATCCAGCGCTCGACGAGCCGGGCGTCGGCGCCGTCGAATCCCAGGATGACGACCTTGGGCTTCGCCTGAGGGGCGGCGGTGGCCGGAAGGAGGGCCGCGGCGGCGAGCGCGACCATGAGCGATCGTCGAAGCATCGGCAAGGTCCTTTCGCGAAGCGATCGCGCGGGCGCGACGCGCGACGAGCTTATCATCGGGGGACGCCAGGTCTGCTATCCTCGCCCCGCCGCACCTTGAGCGGCGCACGGGCGCGATGCTTCCGGACGTCTTACCCGAGACCCTGCCGCACTCCGACGAGGCCGAGCGCTCCGTCCTGGGGGCGGTGCTGCTCGACAACCGGCAGATCCACAAGGCTCAAGAGATCCTCGGCCACGAAGCGTTCTACTCCGAGCGCCACCGGCGCATATTCCGCGTGCTCGAGGAGCTCGCGGAGACCGGCAGCCCGCTGGATCTGATCACGCTCAGAGACGGGCTCGAGCGCGGAGGCGAGCTCGACGCCTGCGGCGGGATCGGCTACCTCGCCGCCCTCGTCGACGGGAGCGCCCGGTCGGCGAACGTCGAGCACTACGCCCGCATCGTCAAGGAAAAGTCGGTCCTGCGCGAGCTCATCCGCTCGGCGCAGCAGATCCTGTCGTCGGCGATGCGCGCGTCGGGCTCGGCGGAGGAGGTGCTCGACGAAGCCGAGAAGGCGATCTTCCACGTCGCCGAGGAACGGCTGCGCTCGGGGTTCCTGTCGATCAAGGTCGTCGGCGAGCGCAGCATCAAGATGATCGAGGACCTGACCCACCGGCGGGAGCCGATCACCGGCATTCCGACCGGCTTCCTGCAGCTCGACGAATGGACGGCGGGCCTTCAGCCGTCGGACCTCGTCGTGCTCGCCGCCCGCCCTGCGATGGGGAAGACCGCGTTCGCGCTGAATCTCGCCGCGCACGCCGCGCTCCGCGGCGGCCGAACCGTGGGCGTGTTCTCGCTCGAGATGTCGCACCAGCAGCTCTTCTCGCGCCTGCTCTGCTCCGAGGCCCGCGTCGACGCGCACCGGCTGCGCACCGGACGGATCGGCAAGGACGAGTGGCAGAGGATCATCAAGGGGTTCGCGGAGCTGTCGGACGCCCCGATCTACATCGACGACACCCCGGGCATCGGCATCATGGAGATGAGGGCGAAATCCCGGCGCCTGAAGCTGGAACGGGGGCTCGACCTGCTGATCGTGGACTACCTCCAGCTGATGCGCGGGAGAACCCGGTACGAGAACCGGCAGCAGGAGATCTCGGACATTTCGCGCTCGCTCAAGGAGATGGCCAAGGAGCTTCGCGTGCCGATCGTGGCCCTCTCGCAATTGTCCCGGGCCCCGGAGCAGCGCGGCACCGGCGACAAGCGCCCGCAGCTGTCCGACCTTCGCGAGTCGGGAGCGATCGAGCAGGATGCCGACGTCGTGCTCTTCCTCTTTCGTGAGGAGGTGTACAAGAAGGACGATCCGGACCTCAAGGGGAAGGCGGAGCTGATCATCGGAAAGCAAAGGAACGGCCCCACCGGTACGGTGGACCTTCACTTCATTCGCGAGTTCACGAGCTTCGTGAACCCCGAATGGCGCGACGGCTAGGCCCGCGCTTGGCCCGTTCCATCTTCGTCTGCCAGCAGTGTGGCTACCAGAGCGCCAAGTGGTACGGCCGGTGCCCCTCGTGCGATGCGTGGGAGGCGCTCGTCGAAGAGCCCGCGGCGCCGCCCCGTCCGCGCGGCGCCGCCCCGACGCCTTCGCCACGCCCGTACCCCGAGGTGGCCGCGGCCGACGTCGTCCGGACGTCGACGGGTCTCCCGGAGTTCGATCGGGTGCTGGGCGGAGGCCTCGTTCCCGGGGCGGTCATCCTGATCGGGGGGGAGCCCGGCGTCGGGAAGAGCACGCTCCTGCTGCAGTCGGCTTCGGCCCTGGCCGAAGGCGGGTGCACGGTTCTGTACGTGACCGGCGAGGAGTCCCCCGCACAGCTGAAGCTGCGCGGGGAGCGTCTTTCGGTCCGTTCGGACCGCCTTCTCGTCCTGGCGGAAACCGACGTCGACGCCGCGATCGAAGCCGCGCGCCGGGCCGGCGCGGGCGTCGTCCTGGTCGACTCGATCCAGGCGGTGCGGTGCGGCGACCTGTCCAGCGTGCCCGGCTCGGTCGGGCAGGTGCGCGAGTCGGCGGCGCGTTTCGTCGGTCTCGCCAAGGCGACGGGCGTCCCGGTGATCCTGGTCGGGCACGTCACGAAGGACGGATCGATCGCCGGCCCCCGCACGCTCGAGCACGTGGTGGACACCGTCGTCCAGTTCGAAGGAGACCGCCACCACGCGCATCGCATCCTTCGCGCGCAGAAGAACCGGTTCGGCCCCTCCGACGAGATCGGCGTCTTCTCGATGGGCGAGCGCGGGCTCTCGGGAATCGCGAACCCCAGCGAGATCTTCCTCGCCGAGCGGGCCGAAGGCTCGCCGGGCTCCGCGGTGCTGGCGGCGGTGGAGGGTTCGCGCCCGCTCCTCGTCGAAGTGCAGGCGCTCGTGGGCGAGCCCGCTCACGGATCCCCGAGACGCACCTCGCTGGGCATCGACGGCGGGCGCCTGGCGCTCATCCTGGCCGTCCTGCAGCGGCGCGCCGGCCTCGACCTCGCCTCCCGCGACGTGTTCGTCAACGTCGCCGGAGGGCTGACGATCGACGAGCCCGCCTCGGACCTCGCCGTCGCGCTCGCGGCCGCGTCGAGCCTCGCGGGGCGGCCGATCCCGCGCGGGTTCACGCTCCTCGGGGAGATCGGCCTGGCCGGCGAGGTGCGAAGCGTCAGCCGTCTCGACGCGCGCCTCAAGGAAGCCGCCCGCGTCGGCTTCGACACGGCGATCGTCCCCGCCTCGGCCCATGACGTCGTCGTCCCCGGTGTTTCCCTGCGGCCGGTGCGGCACCTGACCGAAGCGCTCGCCGCGGCGTCGCTCGCATGAGCGAAGCGCACGTCCGCCGCGTCGTCCGCGGGATCGCCGCCGCGGCGCTCGTTCTCGCCGGCGCGGCCGTGACCGGGGTGGTGCCTTGGGCGCCCGCGCTGACGCTCGTCGCGGGGCTCGCCGCGGTCTTCGCCGCCGAGGGCTGGCTCGCCGCGCGCTCCCGCGCGGCCTCGGAGGCTCCCTCCCCGGGGGGGGCGATCCGGGAAGCGCTCGTGGACACGTCGGTGCTCATCGACGGAAGGCTGGCCGACGTGGGCGCCTCCGGCTTCCTCGCGTTCGATCTGGTCGTGCCGGAGTTCGTTCTCAAGGAGCTCCAGCACATCGCGGACAGCAGCGATCGGGACCGCCGCACCCGGGGCCGTCGCGGCCTCGACATCCTTCAGGCGCTGCGCGCCTCCGCCAAGGTGAGGGTCGTGCTGGCCGAGGACGACGTCCCGGAGCAGAGCGAGGTCGATCTGAAGCTCGTCGAGCTGGCGCGCCGCCGCGGGGCGGCGCTCGTCACCACCGATTTCAACCTGAACAAGGTCGCCTCGATCCGCGGCGTCCCGGTGCTGAACGTCAACGACCTCGCGCACGCCCTGCGGCCCGCGCTCCTCCCCGGCGAGACGCTCAGCGTCACGATCGTGAAGGAGGGGAAGGAGGCCGGACAGGGGGTCGGGTACCTGGCGGACGGCACGATGATCGTCGTGGACCAGGCGCGTGCGCTGATCGGCCAGGCGGTGAGCGTGGCGGTGACGGGCGGGCTGCAAACCGCCGCCGGGAAGATGTACTTCGGCAAGCTCGCCGACTAGATCGTGTAGCCGTCGTCGCGCCGGTCGAGCATCCGGATCTGGCGCTCCCACTGGTACTTCAGGATGAGGAGGACCCGGAAGGTGAGGTCCGCCTCCTTCCGGACAGGGCTGCGCCAGTCCTTTTCGAGACGCAGGAGCGCCGTCCAACGGCTCGACTCGTTCAGGAGCTTCGCCGCGACGTTCCAGCGCCCTTCCTTCGACTGCTGCGCGTGCCACCATTCGAGATGCGCCATGAACTGCGGGTAGCGGTTCAAGAGCCCGAGGCGGGCGAAGACCTCCATGTTGACGAGCAGCTCGTCCAGATTCCCGTGCTTTTGATAGTAATCGACCGGCCGGATCCGGAGACCGCCGCCCTTCACGAACGACCCCTTGGCGGTCCGCACCAGCCCGAGGTCAGGGGCCAGCCGCTGGTAGGTGTCCCCCAGGACGTAATCCGAGATCTTCTTGAGCCGCATCTTCGCCATCTCGCCGTCCAGAAGCCACGGCGAGAAGGCGAACAGCCGCATCAAAGCGAGATCCGGCACGAAGAGGTAGTCCCGCTTCCACGCGGAGGCGCGGATCAGCGGATGCGACGCGCCGATCTCCTCGACCGGGCTTCGCGCTACGGGATCGTCCACGAACCCGCCCGTCAGATCGAGCAGCTCGAGCACCGCCACGCGGCTGCGCTCATCGGCGTACCCCCCGCGCACGAGGAGCCCCAGCGCCAGCACGCGGAGCTCCCATCGGTAGTAGCGCTCCCGCTTCTCGTCGGCCTTCACGTGCTTGGCGAACTCGTGGAAATTGAGATCCTTCTTGGCGGTCAGGAACGACCTCAGGACGGCCGCCGCCTGGCGCACCGGCTTGGTGTCCCTCCCCCACCCCATCTCGAAGAGGAGCGAGAGCGCGTTTTCCACCGAAGGCTCGAACTTGCGTGGATCTCCGGCGTGGATCTGCCCGCCCCACGTGCCGTCCTTCCGCTGCTTGCGCTGCAAGGCGAGAGCGGGCGGATAGGCGAGAACGTCCTGGCGGACCTTGAGGACGTCGGGGTCGTCTTTCGGGCGCTCCAGAAGCTCCGTCAGGACGCGGTAGCGGATCGGCGCGCACGCGTTCTCCAGGATCCACGGCGTCGGATCGGAGCGGAGCGCGGACTTCCAGTCGGTCATCGGACCTCCCTCGCCGCGACGGAGCCCGACCGCGCGCGTCCGGCGAGGGCCCGGAACTCGCCGAAGAGCGAAAGGGCGTCGTGGGGGCCCGGCGAGGACTCCGGGTGGTATTGCACGGCCAGGAGGGCGTTCGCCTCGTCGAAGAACCCCTCGCACGTGCCGTCGTTCAGGTTGACGTGCGTCACCGCCGTCCCCACGGGAAGGCTCGACGTCGTTACAGCGTATCCATGATTCTGCGAGGTCACGGCGACGCGGCCGCTCCTCAGGTCCTGGACGGGGTGGTTGGCGCCCCGGTGTCCGAACTTCAGCTTGAAGGTCGCAGCACCGATCGCCAGGGCGGCGATCTGATGGCCCAGGCAGATCCCGAACATCGGGACGCGCCCGACCAGCCCGCGCACCGCCTCGATCGCGTAGGTCGCGGTCGCGGGGTCCCCCGGCCCGTTCGAGAGGAAGATCGCCTCCGGCTTCAGCGCGAGCGTGTCGTTCGCCGCATGATCCGCGGGGACCACGGTCACGTCGAATCCCGACTCGTGGAGCAGGCGGAAGATGTTCCGCTTGGCCCCGAAATCGTACGCGACGCAGCGCAGGCGCGGCCCCGGTGCAGGAGCCATGGCGGGCTCGGCCCAGCGCGCGTCGCGCGGGACGTCCCAGACGAAAGGCTCGCGGCAGCTGACCTTGCGGACGAGGTCGAGGGAGGAGATCCCCGGCGCCTCGCGGGCCATGCGGACGAGGCGCTCCACGTCGCGGCTCTCCGACGAGATGACTCCGCCGAGGACGCCGCGCGTTCGCAGGTGGCGCGTCAGCGCCCGGGTGTCGATCTCGCAGAGACCAGGGATCCGGTGCTCCCGGAGATGCTCGTGAAGCCCTTGCGTCGACCGCCAGTTCGACGCGGCCGGAGAGAGCTCGCGCACCACGAATCCTTCGACCTGAGGGGCGCCGGATTCGAGGTCGTCAGCGTTGGTGCCGACGTTGCCGATCTCGGGGGCGGTCATCACGACGATCTGACCGCAGTAGGACGGGTCGGAGAGGATCTCCTGATACCCGGTCATCGAGGTGTTGAAGACGACCTCCCCGGAGCGCTCGCCGACCGCGCCGAACGCTCGGCCGTGGAACACCCGCCCGTCTTCGAGCGCGAGGATGGCTTCCAACTCAGGCCTCCACCGGGACCGGAACCGCGCGCAACCGCCCCCCCTCATCGTGGAGGGCGCCGAGCGGAAGATCGGCGTCGTGCTCGAACACCAACCGCCAACCCTCGCGGGCGGCCATCGGGAGGATCCGCTTCTTGGACGCGAGCGTCCGGAGCGGCTCCACGTCGTACCCCATGATCCACGGATAGGGAACGTGGCTCGCCGTCGGAACGAGATCGGCGAGGAAGGCGACGACATGCTCGCCCGTCCGGATCACCGGAACGTGGAGGAACGGCGTGTGCCCCGGGGCGAGCAAGACCTCGATGTGAGGATCGATGCGGGCCTCGCCCTCGAGGAGGTCGAAGCGCCCCTCGGCCACGATCGGCTCGAAGTTGGCTTTCTCGTAGGAGGCCCGGATCCGCTCGTTGTCGGAGCGGGCGAACTCGAGCTCCCCCTTCTGCACCACGTAGCGGGCATTGGGAAACGACGGGATCAGCCGGCCGGAGGGGTCGACCGTCGTATTCCCGCCGGCGTGGTCGAAGTGCAGGTGGGAATCGAGAACGACGTCCACGTCCGCGGGCAGGAGCCCCGCGGGGGCGAGGAGATCGTCGGCCGACTTGACCTCGAACCCGTAGATCTCCCTCTGCTTCGCGTCCCACTTGACGCCGGCCCCGTCGTCCACGAGGGTGACGCGCTTGCCGTCCTCGACGAGAAGCACGTTCATCCCCAGGCGGATGCGATTGCGCTCGTCGGGCGTCCGCGCCTTGGCCCAGAGTGTCTTCGGAACGACACCGAACATCGCACCGCCGTCGAGCCACAGGGTCCCGGCGGAGAGAATCGTCAGCCGGAGGTCCCCGCTCTCGAAGCGGATCACCGCACCGCCTCCGTCCTTCGGGCGACGATGACGGCGAGCTCGCGCAGCTGCACGATCAGCTCGCGGAACGCCGCGGGCAAGAGGGCCTGCCGGCCGTCGGACAGCGCGTGCTCGGGGGCCGTGTGCACCTCGAGCATGACGCCGTCCGCCCCCGCGGCGACCGCGGCGCGGGCCATCGGCGCGACCCGGTCGCGGAGACCCGTCGCGTGCGACGGATCGACGAAGACGGGGAGGTGCGAGGCGTCCCGGAGCGCCGGGACGATCGAGAGGTCGAGTGTGTACCGGCTGTGACGCGAGAAGGTCCGGATCCCCCGCTCGCACAGGATGACGTCGGAGTTCCCCTCGTTCATCACGTATTCCGCGGACAGGAGGAGATCCTCCAAGGTCGCCGACATCCCGCGCTTCAGAAAGATCGGCTTCTTCGCCCGCCCGGCGCGCCTCAGCAACGCGTAGTTCTGCATGTTGCGGGCGCCGATCTGGATGACGTCGGCGTGGCGCTCGACGAGATCGAGCGAGTCCTCGTCGACGGCCTCGGTCACGATGGGGAGCCCCGTCGCCTCGCGGGCCCGGGCGAGCATCTCCAGCCCCTCGCGCCCGAGCCCCTGGAAGCTGTGCGGGCTGGACCGCGGCTTGTAGGCTCCTCCCCGGAGCGCATCCGCGCCGGCGGCCCGGACGAGCTGCGCGACCGAGAGGACCTGCTCCTCGTTCTCCACGGCGCAGGGCCCGGCGATCACGAAGAGATCGCCTCCCCCGATCGTTCTCCCGCCCAGACGGATCCGCGTGTCCTCGGGGCGGAACTCGCGTCCCGCGAGCTTCCACGGGCGGCTCACCGGAATCGCCTGAGCGACACCGGGAAGCCCTTCGAACACGCCGGGGTCGAGGGGTGCTGCGTTGCCGGTGACGCCCACCGCCGTTCGCTCGGCGCCGGGAATCACGTGCGCGCGGAACCCCAAGTCCTCGACCGAGCGCACGACGCGGGCGAGATCCTCCCCCGTGCTCCCCTTCTTCATGACGATGAGCATCGGGTCGGGGTCTCCCTGGCAAGCCCCTTCCGGCCTGCCCGACGGGCGCTCGAAGGACCAGAAGGTTAACGAAACGGCGCGGACAATTCAACAGAAGCGGCGCATCTCGTTACATTGACGGGCTTTGCGCGTGTGTTAAGATCTCGCGGTCCTCGCGGTGGAAACACCGGAACAGGGGTCGCGGGGGCGGGTTCAGGCGCGTAGCTCAGTGGAAGAGCGCTACCTTGACACGGTAGAGGTCCGCGGTTCGACCCCGCGCGCGCCTACCAAGGGCCCGCTCGAAGGAAGGGCATGTCTCAGACGGTCGCCACGGTTCGCGTCACCCTCCCCGATGGCTCCGTCCGGGAAGTGGCGGCCGGTACCACCGCGGCGGAAGTCGCCGCGTCGATCGGGCGGAGGCTCGCGAAGGACGCTGTCGTCGCCCGCCTCGACGGGAGCCTCGTCGACCTGAAGCGACCGATCGAGCGCGACGCCACCCTGCAGATCCTGACCGCGAAAGACCCCGAGGCGCAGGAGGTGCTGCGTCACTCGACCGCCCACGCCACCGCCCAGGCGGTGCAGGAGCTGTTCCCCGGGACCAAGATCGGCCAGGGGCCGGTCATCGAGAACGGCTTCTACTACGACTTCGACCGCGAGGTGCCGTTCACCGACGCCGACCTCGCCGCGATCGAAGATCGCGTCCGCGAGATCATCGCAAGAGACCTCCCGATCGAGCGGATCGAGCTCGGCAAACCCGAGGCGATCGCCTTCTTCGAGCGCGAGCAGGAGCCGTACAAGATCTATTTCGCGACGACGAAGGGAGACGACGTCGTCACGATTTACCGTCAGGGGAGCTGGACCGATTTCTGCCGGGGCCCGCACGTCCCTTCGACCGGGCGCCTGGCCGCCTTCAAGCTGCTCTCCGTCGCGGGGGCGTACTGGCTCGGCAGCGAAAAGAACAAGATGCTCCAGCGCATCTACGGCACGGCGTTCTGGACCGCGGCCGAGCTCGAGCGCCACCTGCACCTGCTCGAGGAAGCGCGCCGGCGCGACCATCGCAAGCTCGGGCGCGAGCTGGACCTCTTCTTCTTCCACCCGTACTCCCCCGGGGCCGCCTTCTGGACCGAGCGCGGCACGACGGTGTTCAACCTCCTGAACGCCACGATGCGGGAGCTCCAGCGGGACGGCTACGCCGAGATCAAGACGCCTCTCCTCTACAACAAGAGCCTCTGGGAGCTGTCCGGCCACTGGGGGAAGTACCGCGAAAACATGTTCCTCGTGCTCGA
>JBGQLU010000045.1:0-24988 GCA_041500265.1 Acidobacteriota bacterium
ACCAGCCGGAGCGAGGACAGGAGCGCGTACTTGTTGTTCGAGGACCACCCGGCCGCGAAGACGCCGAGGAGGGTCAAGGACGCGAACGCGGTGAAGAAGAGGAACGAGTACGCATGGTCGGCGACCGCCAGCCCCGGGGCCAGCGGGATGAAGGCGAACCCCACGAGCGCGGGGACCACGACCAGGATCGGGGCGAGGTTGAACAGGAGCCGGTCGGCGGCCCTCGGCGTGATGTCTTCCTTGACGATGAGCTTCAGCACGTCGGCCAGCGGCTGCAGCCAGCCGTGCGGAACGCCGACGTGGTAGGGGCCGATCCTGTTCTGGAACCGGGCGGCGACCTTGCGCTCGATCCAGGTCAGGTAGGCGACGATCGTCATCGCGACGGCGAGCACCGCGACCGAGAGGATTCCCGCCGCGATCCACGGGCTCATCGGTCCACGTCCCCCATGACCGGGTCCAGGGACCCGAGGATCGCGACGACGTCGGCGATCAGCCGCCCGGGGAGCAGGTGGGGGACGACTTGCAGGTTGGCGAAGGAGGGAGCGTTGATCTTCAGCCGATGCGGCTTGGCGCCCCCCTCGGACACGAGATGGATGCCGAGCTCGCCGCGGGGAGACTCGACCGCGACGTACGCCTCGCCGGCCGGGAGCTTGGTCGCCTTCGGGTTCTTGATCGGCTTCCGCGAGAAGATCGGCCCGGCCGGCAGCCCGTCGCCGATCGCCCGCACGAGGGCGAGCGCGACGCTGATTTCCTCGAACCGCACCTCGTAGCGCGCCAGCGCGTCGCCGGCGCTCCGGGTCGGGATCGTGAGGGGGAGCTCGCCGTACGCGTCGTACGGCATCGCCTTACGGACGTCGTAGCCGACCCCGGAAGCCCGAAGGACGGGCCCGGTGACCCCGACCGACAGCGCCAGGTCCTTCGAGATCGCACCGACCCCGCGCGTCCTGGCGCCGAAGATGGCGTTCCCTCCGGCCATCGCGTGAAGCTCGGGGAGCGCGGCTTCGATGCCCGTCGAGAGCGCCCGCGACTTGGCCGCCCTCGCGGCGTCCAGATCGTACCGGCATCCCCCGATCAGGTTGACGTTCGTGTGGTAGCGGGTCCCGGTCAGATCCTCGAGGAAGTCGAGGATCTTCTCCCGCTCGCGGAAGCAGTACATGTACAAGGTCGTGCCGCCGCCGAGCGCGCCGCCCAGGTCGAGCCCCAGCGTCCCCAGCCACACCAGATGGGAGGCCACGCGCTGCCACTCGCAGACGAACGCGCGCAGCCACTGCGCGCGCCTCGGAACGGCGATCGAGCCCAGTTTTTCGACCGCCAGGCAGTAGGCGAGGGAGTTCGCCGAGGGGGCGAGGTAGTCGTCGCGCTCGTAGACGGGCGCCAGCTGCTCGTAGGCGAGATGCTCGGAGAGCTTTTCGACCCCGCGGTGCAGGTAGCCGATCGACGGGATCGCCTTCAGGACCGTCTCGCCCGAGAGGTGGAGCACGAGGCGGAGCACGCCGTGGGTGGACGGATGCTGGGGGCCCATGTTCAGGGCCATCTCCCCGAACTCGCGCTCGACCACCTCGACGCCCGCGCTCACGAGGCCGCCTCCGGCTTGGGCGTCGCCGGCCGGTATCCCCAGGGCGTGTCCATGGGGAATTCCTTCCGGAGCGGGTGCCCCTGGTACTCGTCGGGAAGGAGGATGCGGCGGAGATCGGGGTGGGACGCGAACCGGATTCCGAAGAGGTCGAACACCTCGCGCTCGTACCATTCCGCCCCCGACCACACGAACGCCAGCGACGGAGCCTCGAGCGCGGTCTTGGCGAGAGGCGTCGTCACGAACAGGGTGTCGTTCGTGTCGAGGTTCCTGACGGCGTGCACGAGATCGATCGCCTCCGATCGCTCCGTCGCCGAGGCGAGGACGTAGAACCGGTACCCGTGCGCGTCCCGGAGCGCACGGGCCGCCTCCAAGAGCGACGCCGCGGGCACGGCGACGCCGAGCGGAGACGCCGATGCGGAAAACCGGGTCCGCAGCGCCTCCACGACCTCAACGGCGGGCATCGGCGGCTCCCTCGGTCCCGGCCATGATCTTCCGCTGGAGGGCGAAGATCCCCTCGAGGAGGGCCTCGGGGGTTGGCGGGCAGCCGGCGACGTAGACGTCCACCGGGATCACGTGATCGACCCCGGGGACGACCGAGTAGACGTTTCGGTAGTGGTCGCCGGAGTTCGCGCAGCTCCCCATCGAGATCACCCACTTCGGCTGGGCCATCTGGTCGTAGAGCGTCCGGATGCGCGGCGCCATCTTGATCGTCACCGTCCCGGCGACGATCATCACGTCGGCCTGGCGCGGCGTCGGGCGAAGGATCATCCCGAATCGGTCGAGGTCGAACCGGCCGGCGAAAGCGGCCATCATCTCGATCGCGCAGCAGGCGAGGCCGAAGGTCAGCGGCCACAGGCTCGACTTCTGCGCCCAGTGGAAGAGGACGTCCGACCGGAGGGTCGCGATCCCGCCGCCGGGAAAACGAACGACTTCTTCCGCGAAGTCCTCGAGGCGCACGGCCCCCTCGGGGGCCCGCGGCTGGTTCACGATCGGCAGTGAGGCGTCGGACATCGGATCAGTGCGACCAGTCGAGGTCGCCCTTCCTCCAGGCGTAGATCCAGCCGAGGAAGAGGACCGCCAGGAAGACGACCATGCCCCACAGCGCGGGGCTCCCCGCGGCGCGAAGCGCCAACACCCACGGGAACAGGAATGCCGCCTCGGCGTCGAACAGAATGAACAGGAGCGCGATCAGGTAGAAGCCGACCGAGACCGGCTGCCAGGCGGGGCCGAACGGCTCCTCGCCGCACTCGTAGGTGTCGTGCTTGGCGGGACGGCTCCCGCGGATCCGGTAACGGATCACGGCCGCGGCCGCCATGAGCCCCACGCCGAGCGCGGCGCAGAGCGCGATGTGGACGGCGAGTCCGACGAGCGGCGCCGGGGACGACACCGGTTTCCTCCTGCGGCGAACGGATCGCGGATCTTAGCAGCGCCTCAGGATCCCGCGAAACCGCGCGAGTCCTATTTCTTTTCCGGGAGGTCCAAGGTGACGTCCGCCAGCACTTTGAACCCTCCGTCGGGCTGGCGCGCCCAGACGCGAAGGTATCCGGTCTTGCCGACCGCGGGCGCGACGGCCTCGCAAGACCCGTAGGCGAAGCCTAGGTCCCCCGAGCCGGAAACCTCGATGCGGTCGGGTTTGCAGTCGAGCGCCCGCGTGTCCCTGGCGAGCAGCTCCCGCGCCGCGGCCCCCATCGACGGGCAGGTCCCCTCGCGATGCACGCGCAGCCCCAAGGCCGCGCGCGCGAGCACCGCGGCGCCGAGGCCGGTCCGGCCTTCCGCGTCGAGCCGCTGCTCGTCGGCGTCCAGCCGCGCCCGCGCCCGCGAGGCCTCGGTGCGTTTTGCCGGCGGCACCGGCCCGACCTCAGGGAGCCCGTTCTCGACGAGGCTCGGCACCGCGTAGTCGAGAGCGCAGGTGATCCCGATGTCGGCGCGCACCTTCCACGTCCCGTCGGGCTGCTTCTTCCAGACCGAGAAGAACCATCCGGTGCGGGGCGGCGGCGCCCCCTCGCCCGACGGCTTGTAGATCCACGGCCCGGAGGTCACCCCGAGATCCCCGGCGCCGGCCGCGGCCGCCCACGCGGGTGACCACGACAGGAGCCCTTGAGCCGGCGGCTTGTCCCGGTGGGCGGCGAGGCCGGGCATCGGAACCGGCTGGAAGACGACCGAATCCGGTGCGAGGTGGTCGAGGAACGCCGCGTGAAGTCCCTTCGGCGCGGAGTCCGCCGCAAAGGCGCGCTCGGCCCCGACGATCTGGTCGAAGGCGGGGTTCAGGGCGGCCGCGAGAGCGATCGCTGTCAGCATGGCGCGATTCTGCCTCACGGTGGGGCGGATCGCCCGTGGAATAATCGGCGTCCGCCGTGAACGCCCCGCGCCTTTCCATTCTCGCCGTGGTCCTCGCGGCGTCGGCCGCGTGCGGTCGCGCCCCCGCGCGCCCTCCGGTCGTCGTCATCGGGTGGGACGGGGCCGACTGGGACTACCTCCAGGAACGCATGGCCTCCGGAGGGATGCCGGGGTTGGCGGCTCTCGTCAAGGAGGGGACGAGTGGAAGCCTCCGCACGCTCCATCCGCCCCTCTCCCCGATCGTCTGGACGACGATGATGACCGGCCGCGATCCTCTGGCGCACGGGATCCTGGACTTCACGCGGTATGAGCCGACGACCCGCGCGCGAGAGCCGATCACGAGCGACGAGCGGCGGGTCCCCGCGGTCTGGACGATCGCTTCTTCCGCGGGCCGCGCCGTCGCGGTCTTCGGACTCTGGGCCACCTATCCGGCGGAGTCGGTGAACGGCGTCGTCGTCTCCGATCGGTTCCTGTCGTTCCAGAACGGCGCGGGGACGGGTGATCGCGGGCTCGTCTTCCCCGAGGAGCGTGCCGCCTGGGCCCGCGGGGCGCTGGAGCGCGCGGAGGCGGAAGTTAGCGTGGACGCCGTGCGGGCCTTCGCCCCCGGCATCGGGACGGAGACCCGACTTCACGAGGGGCTCCGGCGCATTCTCGTCGAGACGCGCGTCTACGACGAGCTGGCGGCGACGTGGTTTCGCGAGCAACGCCCCGACCTCACGATCCTCTACGTCCAGGGAACCGACGCGATCGGGCACCTCTTCGCTCCCTACCGGCCGCCGCGCGCCCCCGGCGTGAGCGACGAGCAGGTGTCCCGTCTCGGCGGCGTGGCCGACAGGTTCTACGACGAGGTGGACCGGAGACTCGGCGCGTGGCGAAAGGCCGCCCGGGACGCCGGCGCGGTGCTGGTCCTCGTTTCGGACCACGGGTTCGCATGGGGGGAGGACCGGCCCCGCGCCGGGGGCAGCGCGGCCGCCGCCACCGCCGGCCGCTGGCACCGGGAGGAAGGGATCTACGTCGCCGCCGGACCGGGGATCGCTCCCTCGCCGGCCCGAGCCGGTCACGGCGAAGTCGCGCAGGTCGCTCCGACCGTTCTCGCCCTCCTCGGGATCCCCACGGGGAGAGGAATGCCGGACCCGTTGCCGGGCATGGCCACGGCCCGAGGGGCCGCGGTCGATTACGCCGCGGCGGCGCCGGGTCCCGGCCCGGCGCCCGCGATCCGGGACGGGAACGGGAACGACGAGGCGATCGCCAACCTCCGCGCGCTGGGGTACGTCGGCGGCTCGGAGCCCGACCGGGCGCCCGCGGGAAGCCCGGCGGAAACCCGCACCGCCGGGTCGTTCGGGAACGAAGGACTGATCCTGGAGGAGCGGGGCCGCTCGGCCGAGGCGGAGCAGGCGTTCGAGCGGGCCCTCGCGATCGACCCCGGGCACGCCGCCTCCCTCTGGAATTTGAGCCGCCTCCTCGCGGGACGACCCGGCGCCCCTTCCCCACGCGCGGAACAACTCCTCTCGCGCGCCCTGGCGGCAGGCTCACCCGACGCCGCCCACGCCCTGCTCGACCGGGCGCGCTCCCGGATGCGCGCCGGCGACTGCCGGGGGGCGCTGGCCGATGCCGGAGCCGTCGAAGCGGCCGATGCCGCCTCGCCGATCGCCCCGGCCGTCTCCGGCTTGGCCCTTCTCTGCCTCGGGGATGGCCGGGGCGCGACCCAAGCGCTGGAGCGATCGCTCGCGCTCGATCCGGACCAGCCGGAGATCCGGGGGGCGCTCGCTTCTCTTCGTTGACCTCGCGAACGGGATTCCCCTTCGATCCCTACCGGAGTAGGCTCCCGCCGTTCGTTCCGGACGTACCCGGGGCGAGGGGGGACGACGATGATCCGCATACGAGTGGCGGTGGCCGGGCTCCTGCTGGGATGGTGCGGCGCTACGGCGGCGCTCGCGCAGACGACCGGGGCGATCGTCGGGCGCGTGGACGTCAAGACGGGGGGCGGCCTGCCGATGGTTCTCGTCGAGGCCAAGGGGCCCGCGCTCCAAGGGTCGCGCACCGCGACGACCGATGGCGCGGGGCGCTACCGGCTCGCGCTCCTCCCGCCCGGGGCGTACGACCTCACGTTCACGAAGCAGGGGTTCGCGACCGAGACGCGGAAGGGTGTGGTCGTCCAGCTCGCCCGAGACACGACGATCGACGTGGCGCTCGCTGCGACCGCGGAAGAGCAGGTCCTCGTGACCGGCGAGGGGCTGGCGATCGAGACCGGATCGAGCACGCTCGGGGCCAACCTGGACAGCCGGGCGATCGAGTCGATCCCGACGGGCCGGAACTACAGCTCGATCCTGCGCGTCGCCCCGGGCGTGTCGGATGACATCTCCTCCGCGGCCAATCCCTCCGGCGATCCGGACCAGACCGCGATCTCGGTCTACGGCTCGAGCGGGGCCGAGAACTCGTATTACATCGACGGCGTGAACACGACCGGGATCGAATACGGATTCGAGGGGAAGAAGCTCAACTACGAGTTTATCGAGGCGGTGGACATCAAGACGGGGGGCTACGAAGCCGAGTACGGGAAATCCACGGGCGGCGTCGTCAACGTGATCACGAAGTCGGGGAGCAATCAGTTCCACGGCGACGTGTTCGGGTACTACGACGCCGACTCGCTCCAGTCTTCGGCCAAGGCGACCAGCTCGCCGACCGGGACGGTGGCCAGCTTCACCAAGCAGGATTTCGGGTTCGACGTCGGCGGTCCGATCGTGAAGGACAAGCTCTGGTTCTTCGTGGCCTACGACCGCGTGGACAACACCACCAACACCACGCAGCCGGTGTCGGGAACCGAGATCCCGACCGACACCTCGCGGGACCTCGCCTCGGCCAAGCTGACCTGGCAGATCGCCGCGAACCACCAGCTCCAGTTCACCTATTTCCAGGACCCCCAGACGAACTCGGGGGCGATCATCGACGGCAACCACACCCTGAACGGCACCCCGCCGACGTACCTGGGCGACCAGAAGTTCGGGGGCGAGGACTACGCGATCCGGTACCAGGGCATCCTCGGGCCCCGATGGATCCTGACCGCGCAGGCCGCGCGGCACGGCGAGCAGAACTCCCAGCTTCCCGCGACCTCCGCCGGCAATCAAATCCAGTACCGGGATGCGGCCAACAACTTCGCGCAGACCGGCGGGTTCGGCCTGATCCAGACCAAGGACTTCTCGCGGGACATGCTGACCCTCACCGCCTCGGCCGCCTACGGCCCGCACGAGATCAAGTTCGGCGGCGAATACGAGGAAGAGAACGCCGACGTCGTGAAGCGGATGTCCGGGGGACAGCGTGTCGACGTCGTTCAGAACGCCGTGAATCCGTTGCTTCCGATCTACGTCCACAGCTACTGGACCACGCCCAACGCGACGGTGGCGAACGCGCCCGTGTCCCAGCTGAACGCCTCGCCGAAGCACAAGATCACGTCCCTGTTCGTCCAGGACGGCTGGGCGGTGAGAAGCAATCTGACCTGGAATTTCGGTCTGCGGTGGGACCGGCAACAGATCATCGACGCGAGCGGGGTGGCGCAGATCGACCTGAGGGACGACTTCGCCCCGCGCCTCGGGTTCGCCTGGGACCCGACGCACGACCACAAGAGCAAGGTGTTCGCCAGCTTCGGTTACTACTACGAGCAGCTGCCGATGGACCTCGTCATCCGGTCGTTCTCGTACGAGCGGCAGCCGCGGATCGTCAACTACGACCCGGTGAGCGTCACCCCCGACGCGAACGCCGAGAGCGACTACGGAACGCCCTCCGCGATCCTGGGCGGCTTCACCGAGCCCTCCGACCCGCACCTCAAGGGGCAGTATCTGAGCGAATTCATCCTCGGCGGAGAGCGCGAATTCGCGCCGGACTGGGTCATCGGCGCGAAGGGGATCTACCGCGAATACAAGCGCGTGATCGAGGACTTCCTCTGCGTCAACGACGGCACCTACTGCATCGGGAATCCGGGCCACGGAATCATGAAGCAGATCTTTACGCTCGACTATTCGACGACCTTCGCGGCGCCGAAGCCGAAGCGGCAGTACAAGGGGATCCAGTTCGACGTGACCAAGCGGTTCTCGAAGAACTGGCAGATGCTGGCCTCGTACGTCTGGTCGAAGCTGGACGGAAACTTCGACGGGGAATTCGCGCCGTTCACGAACGTCGGGGCCGATCCCAACATCTCGGCCGCTTACGACTACTACGACTTCTTCACCAACGGCAGCGACCTGACGAAGATCACGAACAACGGCGCGCTCTCGAACGACCGCCGGCACCAGTTCAAGTTCGCCGGCGTGTACGTCACGCCGGTGAAGCTGCAGATCGGATGGTTCGCCTACTGGAGGACCGGCACGCCCCTGTCCCGCTACGGCTATTCGGACGCCTACGGGCGGTACGAATTCTTCCTGACCAATCGCGGCTCGGAAGGAAGGAACCCCGACGACTACGAGGCCGATCTCCACCTCGCCTATCCGCTCGAGATCAAGAAGAAGGTGACGATCAACTTCATGCTCGACGTCTTCAGCCTGCTCGACGCGCAGCGGCCGGTGCTGGTCGACCAGCGGTGGGGGTTCCAGGAGTCCGACAACGCGTCTCCGACGCCGGTCAACCCGTCGTACGGCGATCCGATCCTGAGGACGCGGCCGCGCTCGGCGCGGCTGGGATTGCGGGTGAGCTTCTGACCGGGAGGCGCTCTAGAACCCGAGCTTGAATCCGAGCTCCACCGTGCGCGGCGGCCCGGCGGCGGTGATCGGCTTGCCGAAGTTCGCCGCCAGCACGCGCCCCTCGATGAGCCCAGGGTTGTAGTGGTTGAAGACGTTGAAGAACTGCAGAAAAATCTGACCGAACTTCTTGCCGCCCTGTTGCCCGAAGTTCCGGTACAGCTTCAGGTCGAGCTGCGAGAGATCGGGCGCGCTCAGCGGCGTCGTCACCGGCGCGAGCCCGTTGTCGGCACGGTAGGCGTTGATCGGCGCGAGCGGGGTGTCGGCGCCGGTGTTGCGGTGCACGCCCGGCGGGCGGTCGCTCGTGATCCCGTCGAGGTTGTCGTCCGTTCCCGTCGTCACGTTGAACGGCAGCGACGTCGCGAACTGGTAGACGCCGGAGACGCGCAGGCCCCAGAGTCGGAGGCCGAGGTCTCCGGCCAGGACGAGGCGATGGCGGCGGTCGTTGTCGGTCAGGCCGCGCTCACCGCTCAGGTTGTCGGAGTCGGGAGGAAGGTAGATCCCGCCCTTCAGGGGATCCGGCCCCATGTCCTCCGCCCGTGACAGGGTGTAGGTGACGCTGTACCAGCCGAGGGCTTCCTGCCCCTTCCAACCGACGTCCACCCCCCAGTACCAGGCGCGCCCCTCGGTCGTCACGGCGGCGATCGAGCCGGTCGTGCCGTCACGGTGGATCGGGATGCCGT
The DNA here is from genome assembly GCA_041500265.1 of Acidobacteriota bacterium. Taxonomy (GTDB): domain Bacteria; phylum Acidobacteriota; class Polarisedimenticolia; order Polarisedimenticolales; family DASRJG01; genus DASRJG01. The sequence goes on from JBGQLU010000045.1 coordinate 9,324, forward strand.
CGATCGTCTTGCCGATGACCGGGTTCAAGTCCCGCATCAGGGGGACGTGGTACGTCAGCGCGCGCGTCCCGTTGACGCTGAACACCCCTTTCGATCCGACCGCCTTCTCGAACCCCAGGTTGAAGAGGTTCGCTTGGGTCGAGTCGAGCGTCGTCCCGGTCGAGAACTTCAGGGTCAGCTCCGGCGGGAACACGAGGCCCGGCTTGATCGCGTCGATGCCGTACTTCGCGATGACGTCCTCGGTGATCTCGAACAGGAACCCCTGCGGGAAGATGAGGCCGATCTCGGTCCCCGAGGTGATCGCCGCCACCGCGGGGAACGCGAGGATGGTCTTGTTGTAGAAGACCCCCGCGCCGCCCCGGATGATCCAGTCGCGCTTCGCGCCGGTCGTGTACGTGAAGCCGAATCGCGGCGCGAGGTTGTTCGTGTCGCGCGGAGCGCCTCCGTTCGGGATCGTCGAGGCAACGGCGGCGCTCTTCGGGAGGGTGTACGTGTCGAGGTCGTAGCGGAGCCCGAAGTCGAAGACCCAATGCGACGTGGCCTGCCACGTGTCCTGGGCGAATGCCGCGATCTGGGTGTCGTCGAGCGTGTCCTCGGGCGCCCCCTCGATCAGCTGGAAGACGATCGGATAGGTCTTCGGCAGCGCCGGCTCGTCGATCCGGCCGTCGCCGTTGTCGTCGACGCCGGGGGTTCCCGGGCAGGGGACCGGGTCGTCGTAGTTCGGCTCGCAGTGCCCCTTCCCCAGGCTCGGGCAGACGTCGTTCGACAGGATGCACGCGGTCGCGTGGTCGTCGCTGCAGCGGGTCGGGAGGTCGCTGAAGGTGATGCCCCCGCAATCCCCCGACTGGAACGGGGTGTCCGTGCGGTAGATGAAGTTGCCGTTGGGGTTGAATCGCGCCGCCACCTTCGTGCGGGAGGGGGTGACGTCGTACCCGAACTTGGTCGTGTGCCGCCCCGAGACCCAGGTGAGGTTCTGCACGAGCTGGAAGACCGACGCGTCGCGCGTCTGCCGGTTCAGGTTGTTGCCGCCGAACTCCGCGGAGGGGCGCTCGACCCCCGAGGCCGACGAGTTCGCGTGCTGCGAGAACGAGGAGCTCCCGACCAGGACGCGCAGCTCGTGGATGAGGTTCGAGCGGATGACCGACGTGAGCGACGCGCCGAGCTGGAGGTCCCGCTCGTCGATGCTGAATCCCCACTGCGGCGTCGCGATCCCGCCCACGTTGACGCCGCTCGTGGACCGCCCGTCGTACGAGAGTCGCACCATGAGGGTGTTGGTCGGATCGATGTTGACGTCGCTGCGGAAGAACGCGTTGTCGTCGGAGCTCGGCGCGTCGTAACGTCCCCCGGGAACGCCGTCGTGCGTCGTTCCCGTATACGGGACCACCGTCGATTGGCCCTGGTGCTCCAGCGCCGCGAACCAGAACGCCTTGTCCTTCTTGATCGGCCCGCCCCAGCGCAGTCCCGCGGACCAGTTCGACGAGGTATCGTCCACCCCCGGCGTGTCCGGCAGCCCGTTGACGAGCGGCCCCGAGGCGTTCCAGCCGCCGTACGAGCCGGAGGCGAACCCCAGCATCGACGGCGTGTTGGTGCCGCGCTCGGTGAGGATGTTCAGGATGCCCCCCGACGCCCTGCCGAACTCCGGCGCGAACTGGTGGGTGAGGACGACGAACTCGCTGATCACGAGGTCGGAGAACGACGCGTTGAGCGACGTGCCGCTGGCCTGGTCGTTGTTGTCGAGCCCGTCGACGAGGTACGAGTTCGATCGTCCGGTCTGGCCGTTCACAACGAACGGCGACGCGCGCTCTCCGTAGTAGCTGGCCGGCGCCGCCTGGCGCACGGAGGAGTCGAGCAGTGCGAGATCGGTCGCGTTGCGGCCGGCCAAGGGAAGGTCCTCGGCCTGGCTCCCGAGGACGCGGAGCTCGCCGCCGGTTCGGGTGGGATCGATCAGCGGGACGTCGGCGTGGACCGTGACCTCGTCCTCGAGCCCGGTGCCCACGACGAGATCGAGGTCGGCGCTCTGCTGCAGGCGCAGCGTCACGCTCTTCGAGTCGGACAGGACACCCTCGGGGCTCCGCGCGACCACGCTCCAGGTCCCGGGCGTCAGCAGGTCGAAGCGGTACCGGCCGTCTCCGTCCGAGGTCGACGTGCGGGTCGCGCCGCTCGCGTCCGAGCGGGCCTGGACGAGCGCCGCGGGGACCGGCGTTCCGGCCTTCGTCAGCACGCGACCCGCGAGAGACGCGGAGGTGCTCTGCGCCGAGGCCTCGCGGCCGCTCGTGAGCGCGAGGACCGCGAGGCACACGAAGGCGCAGGCGCGAACCACCCGGGGGATTTCCGTCACGGCCTCAATGCCCGTAGTGTCCCCAGGGACCCGTTCCGGCGGTCCCGCGGGATCTCACGATGATGTACTGAGGAGCGGAAGGATTCCCGTCCCAGCACGTCGTCAATCCTACGCTTCCGATGACCGAGTATCCGGTGTCGTTCTGGACGGTGGCGGAGCCGAGCACGTCGTAGCCGACCGCGCAGACGTCGGTCGTCGGGGTCCAGCAGACGTGGATGTTCGCCCCCGCCTTGTCCACGGTCAGCGTGAGCGGCGCGACCTCGCGGGTCGGGATGCCGGTGGCGCAGGGGGTCGTCGCAGTGACCTCGACCGGGTACATGAAGTTGGGATCTCCCGACACCGTGGTCGGGTACTTGATGCTCTCGTACTGGGTCACGACGCTGGTCGAAGGGTCGGTGAAGTTCGACAGCGACGTCACGGTGAAGAAGTACTGCGTCGCCGGATTCAACCCCGAGATCGTCGCCGTCGTCCCGACGATGGAGACCTGGCCCGCGTTCGTGACCGAATTGAACGCGTAGTTCGAAGAGGACCCCGAGTCGGTGTCCCAGTAGATCTTGTATCCGCTGATCCTGTGAGTGTCGTTTCCGGGGTTCCACGAGAGCGCCACCGACGTGGTGGTCACGGTACCGGTCGTGATCGACAGCGGCGGGAAGAGCCCGAACCCGAAGTCGGTGAAGTCGAGCGAGGTGAAATTCGTGCACGGCGTTTCCGCGTTCGCGGTGATCTCCGCACTGGTGAACGGGACCGCCTGCGGGCCTCTCAGGAGAACGACCGATCCGAGGTAGGGGACCTCCCAGTAGTAGACGATCGTCCGGACGGTGGAGGAGAGGAACAAGGCGGGGCAACCGGAGACCGAATTGATGCAGTAGTCGGCGGTGTTCCGCGTGACCAGGGAGTTCAATGTGTGCCCGGAGGGAAGGGTCAGCACGCCTCCCTTGATCATCTTGACGCTCTGCTTTCCCTTGTAGGTCTGCCCGCCGGTCGTGCAGGCGTACCCGTAGAGCGGGTTCGGCGTCAGCGGCTGGGTGACCTTGCAGGCCGTCGTGAAGAAATCGGGCTCGCAGGCGAGCACGGGGCTCTCCCACAGATCGCCGGACTGGAGGTAGAACCCCCCCGCGTCGTTGTGCCCGAAGCGCCACAGCGGCACCGCGGACCGGGTCGTTCCACCTTCGGAGTTGAAGCAGATGCCGCTCTCGCCGCTCCCGAAGGCTCCGGTCTTCCCCTCGTTCTGGACGGCGGCCTTGAACCAGATCGTGACGTCGGTGCCGCGGTTTTCGCGCAAGGAGATTTGATTGTCCTTGCGGGGGGTCGTCGTGAGGTTGCGGTCTTCACGGTCGAGAAGCGATCCGGGAATGTTGAAGCCGCAGCGGGCCGCCGTGCCGGTCGTCGCGTTGCAGGTCTCCGCCGAGTTGACCGGCGTCGACGTCGAGGCGTTCTCCTGGCCGGTCGTGTTGCCGGAGAAATCCCAGGACGACAGGTTGACGAGATCGCACATGTTCGCGATCCCCGGATTGGGGACGAGAGCGCTCGGAGCGATTCCGGGACCTCGGTCCCAGCCGTACAGGACGTCGACGAACGCGCCGCGGGCCAGCTGGTCGGCGTAGATCTTCAGGTCGGCGGCCCCGAGGACGACCTCCTCGACGACGCTCGCACGGTCGATGACGAACCGCGACCCGCCGTCCGCCGACGCCGGCCCCGAGACCTCGGCGACGACCCCCGCCCGGGGATCGACCCAGCGATAGACCAACTGCTCGGGGACGAAGCCGCGCTGGCCTGCCCTGCGGCGAGTCACGAGCGCCTTCTGGAGAACGGCCTCTCTCGGTCCGGACGGGAGATGAACCCAGCCGATGCCGAGCGTCTCCACCCGGATCTGAAGGTCGTCCAGGAGCCCGTCCACGGATTCTTCGAGCGAGAGGAACACCCGGGAGCCCATTTTCATCTGGGATGCATCATGGTCCGGAAGCATCCAACGCTCCCGGTCGGCGCCGGCGAACACGTCCCGCAGGGGCGGTTTCGCGGGCGCGCCGTCGCGGCTGGTTTCGACGGCGAGCGCTCCGTCCTCCGGGACCAGGCTCACCGTCGAGGCCGCTCCCATCGGGAGCGATTCGAGGTGCCAGCGCGACTTCCCCTCGGGGGCGAGGAAGTCGGCGGGGAGCGACCCCGTGACCGTGACCTCACGGAGACGGACCTGCCGGACCGGTGCGGCCGCGGCTATCGAGGACACCGCGCCGAGCACGATCCCAATGAACGGCACCATTCTTCGCATACCACCCCTCCCCCCGGAGCCGGGGCCACCGGATACACGAACCGACGTCAGCCTTTTACCCGCACCCCGGGGGTGGGGCAAGAGAATTTTATAAGGCTTCCGGCGCGGGAACCGGGGCGCCCGACGGCCCCCCCTGCGACTGCAGCAGCACCAGCGCCCGATAAAGGCCGTCGGCGCGCTGCATCAGCTCGTCGTGCGTGCCCGTTTCGCTTACCTCGCCGTGGTGGAGAACGAGGATGCGATCGGCATGCCGGACGGTCGCCAGGCGGTGCGCGATGACGATCGAGGTCCGACCAGAAAGCACGGTCTCGAGCGCGGCCTGAATCCGCCCCTCGGTCTCCGGGTCGACCGAGGCGGTCGCCTCGTCCAGGACCAGCACCGCCGGATCGAACGCCACCGCCCGGGCGAACGAGAGAATCTGCTTTTCGCCGACGGAGAAGTTCGCACCGCGCTCGCGCACCGGCTCGTCGTAGCCGAGCGGGAGCCGATCCACGAACCGGTCCGCCTGGACGTGTCGGGCGGCGCGGCGAACGTCCTCCGCCGAGAGTCGCGGATCGCCGAGCGAGATGTTGGTCCCGACGGTGCCGACGAACAGGAAGTGATCCTGGAGCACGACGCCGATCGAGCGGCGCAGGTCGTCGAGGTCGTAATCCCGAACGTCGACTCCGTCCAGGAGGATCCGGCCCGACCGCACGTCGTAGAGGCGCGCGAGCAGCCGGATCAGCGTGGACTTCCCCGCGCCGGTCCACCCCACGACCGCGAGCCGCTCGCCGGGGGCGACGCGGAACGAGACGTCCCGCAGCACGTCCGGGCCGTCCGCGTACCCGAAGGTGACCCGGTCGAAGACGATCTCGCCACGGGGCCGACCGGCGGGACGGTGCGGATTCGGCGGCGAGCTCAGCGTGGCGGGCGTGTCGAGGAGGGCGAAGATGCGCTCCGAGGAGGCCATGGCCGCCTGCATCACCGTGTAGCGCTGCGAGAGCTCCTGGACCGGGCGGAAGAACCGCCCCGCGTACTCGAGGAACGCGACGAGGGTGCCGAACGTGATCGCCCCCGAGAGGAGCCTGCCGCCTCCGGCCCACACGATCGCCGCGAGCGTGATCGAGCCCATCAACTCCGCCACGGCCGAGAACGCGGACTCGTAGAAGACCCCGCCGAGCTGCGCCTGGCGATGCTCGCCGTTCAGGACCGCGAAGTCGGCCGCGGCCGCCCGCTCCCCCCGGAGGAGCTGCAGGACCCGGATCCCGCTGAGCGTCTCCTGGAGGTACGTGTTCAGCCTCGCGACCGCGCTCCGGATCGCCCGGTAGGCGTCCCGGACGCGCACGCGGAACCACCACGAGACCACGAGGATCGGCGGCATGACGGCGAACGTGACCGCCGCCAGCCGCGCGTCCATCGCCAGGAGGATCACGACGATGCCCGCGAGCTTCACGAGATCGGCGAGGATCAGCACGACGCCGGAGGTGAACGCCTCGTTGATCGATTCGACGTCGGTCGTCACGCGCGTCATGAGCCGCCCGACCGGCATCCGGTCGAAGAAGGACGACGGGAGGCGCTGAAGATGCGCGAAGACCGCGTTCCGGATGTCGAGCACCACGTTCTGCCCGGTGGTTTCGAGGAGGTAGATCTGGAGGAACCCGAGGCCGAATTCGGCGAGCAGGGTGGCGAGGAACAGCCCCAGCGGAATCGCGAGGCCGGCGGCCTGGCGCTTCACGATGAACCGGTCGATCACCTCCTTGACGAGGAACGGCTGGACGAGTTGGACCGCGCCGGTCGCGAACAGGGCCGCGAGCGAGGCGGCGACCAGCCTTCCGTGCGGACGCACGAACGCGGCGAGCCGGCGCATCAGGCGCCGGTCGTACGCCTTTCCCAGGACCTCGTCGCGCTCCGGGGCGCTCATCCGGCGAGCCTCTCTTCGAGGCGCTGCCTCAGGAAGAGGCGGGCGTAGACGCCGTCCCGCCGCAAGAGCTCCTCGTGGGTGCCGTCCTCGGCGACGCGGCCCCCTTCGAGCACGACGATCCGGTCCACCCCCGAAAGGGTCGATAGCCGGTGGGTGATCAGGAGAAGCGTGCGGCCCGCCCGCTCCGCCTCGAGCGCCGCGAGTATGGCGCGCTCGGTATCGGCGTCCACGCTCGAGAGGGCATCGTCGAGGACGAGCAGGCGCGGCTCCGAGAGGAACGCTCGCGCCAAGGTCGCACGCTGCCGCTGCCCGCCCGAGAGGGTGAAGCCGCGCTCGCCCACCACGGTGTCCAGCCCGCGCGGCAGCGCGGGAAGATCGGCGTCCAGCCGCGCGGCTGCGACCGCGCGGACGATCGCCTCCTCGGAAGCGTCCGGCCGCCCGAGGGCGACGTTGGCGCGGAGCGACCGGGAGAAGAGGAACGCCTCCTGGGGAACGAGGCCGACCCCCGCGCGAACGCGCTCGACGGGCAGGGTCGCCAGATCCTCGCCACCGATCCGGATCGTTCCGGCCGGGGCGGGGTACACGCGGGCGAGAAGATGCGCGAGCGTCGACTTCCCGGAGCCGACCGGGCCGACGATCGCCACCCGCGAGCCCTTGGCGATCGCCAGCGAGACGTCCCTGAGCGCCGGCCGCTCGCTCGCACCCTCGTAGGCGAAGGTGAGACCTCGGATCTCGACGTCGCCGTCGACCGGAACGAGGGCCTCCCGGTCCCCGGCTCCCGGCGGCCGGATCGACGGCTCGACGAGCAGCACGTCGTCGATCCTGCGCATCGCGCCCGACGCCCGCTGGAACACGTTGACGATCCAACCGAGCGCCACCGTCGGCCAGGCGAGCTGTCCGAGGTAGGCGTTGAACGCGACGAAATCGCCGAGCGTGATGCGACCGTGGATGACGTGGAGGCCGCCGACGAAGAGCACCAGCAGGGTGCCGAGCCCGGAGAAGACCCCGATCAGCGCGACCATCGCGGCGCGCACGCGGGAGAGCGCCAGGTTCTTCGTACGAAAGGCCGCGCACAGCTCGCGGAACCCCGCGATCTCGCGCTCCTCCTGCGCGTAGATCTTGACCTGCTGGATGCCGGCGAGGTTCTCCTGGGCGCGGTTGCTGATCTCGGCGAGCTGCTCCTGCACGGCGAGCGACCGGGCGTACACCCTCCGGCTCAACCGGTTCACCGCGACGTAGAGAAGCGGGAACATCGCGAGAGCGACGAGCGTGAGCCACGCGTCGAGCCGGAGCATCACCGCGAGCGCGAGGACGTAGACGACCGCCGTGTTCAGGGCGTTCATGAGACCGGGGCCGTAGAAGGATTGCAGGAGCTGCAGGTCGTTCACCCCGCGGGACATGATGTCGCCCGTCCGCTGGCCGTCGTAGTAGGGGGCGTCGAGGGCCAGAAGCCGCCCGACGAACGCCTCCCGCACGTCGTAGGCGATGCGCCGGCTCGCCCCGAGGATCTCGAGGCGCGAGATCGTCCGGACCCACGCCTGCGCCAGAGCGAGCCCGGCCATGCCGACCGCGTAACCGGCGACGCGCCGGGCGGACGCCCCCTCTTGCATGGCATGGACCGCGCCGCGCAGCAGCCAGGGGATGCCGAGGGCCAGCATGTTGGTCGCGACCAGCCAGAGGAACCCGCGCGCGAACCGCCGGCGGTACGGGCGGGCCCAGTATCGAAAGCGTGCGAACACGTCGGGATTCACGGCGACCGGATCTTAGAGGACGGGAGGCGCTTTCGCCCTCCGGCGCCTCTCGGCGCGCCGGGCGATCGCCTCGTGGACCAAAACACCGCCGAGATAGGTCGCGCTCGCGGCCATGTGCAGGACGGCGACCCGGAAGATCCAGCTCGTGGAGGTCAGGGTTTGGATGAGGTAGCCCGAGAGGATCATCGGGATCAGCGTCGCCACGATGGCAACGCCCGATCCCCGGCTCGCGACGCGCCCCGACTGCCAGTGCTTGACGACGTGGCGCGTGAACACGACGCCGACGGCGAAGACGAGGACCGGAGCCGTCAGGACGTGGAGCTTCAGGAAGAACGGCTGCCACGGGTGGTGCACGACCGCATACGGATCCTCCGAGCGCAAGAGGTACTTCATCGCGCCGTACGCGATCCCCGACGCCCCGACGGCTCCGGATGCGATCCAGACGAGCCATTTCTCGAACGGCGTCAAGGCAGCACCGCGTGGATCGCGAGGATCCGCCGTACCGCGTCGGTGGCCGCCTGCGAGGAGAGCGTGGCCCCGGTGATCCCGTGGATGCCGCGCTTGACCGACAGCTCGTCGTCGAGACCGCGCCCAACGAATTGGTCCAACCAGCCCTTCTTGGGGAGGTAGTCCGGCGGCTCGCCGAACGCCAGCACGTCGACTCGAAGCGCCTTCCCGTCGGAGCCCACCACGATCATCAGCGTCTCCTGCAACGTGCGGACGCGGTGGGTGTCGAAGTACGCCGTTCCCACGACGCGCCCCGAGGGGTCGCGCCCGACGTAACGGGTGACCAGCGCGCTCGCCAACTCGATCCCCGGTCCCGCGAGCTCGCGCGCCTTGGCGAGCTGGGCGTCGGTCAGGAACGAGGTCTGCCGGTCGACGGTCGCTCCCGGGGGGAAGGCCGTGGACAGCGCCTTCTCCTGGGTCATGGCGACCGCGGCCGCGGCGCGCTGCGGGCCCGCGGCCAGGAAGAGCGCCAGGATCGCCGCGCGGGTCGTCAAAACATGTACCCGAGGGCGAGGGCCCAGTCGTCGAACCCCGTCCGGGCCGCGTTCGTCGTCCGGTTCCAGTCGAGCTTCACCGAGACGTTCGGAATCGGCTTCCATTGAATCCCCGCGGTGGTCAGCGAGACGTCGTTCGCGGGGTCGGCGGCGAACCCGGCCGGCACCGCGTCCTGCGTGTCGAGCCGCTCGTGGCGAAGGTAGGGGATGAGGGCGTGACGGCAGTCCTTGACGTGGGTCAAGACGTCGTACCCGGCCTCTCCGTACCAGCCGTACTGGCGGGCGCCGACCGACTCCGTCCCCGTGAAACCCTGCGCGGCGTTCACGTCCTCCGCATGGGCGACCGTCGTGCGAGCGTAAACGCCGCGCAGCTGGAGCCCCCGCCGGCGGTATTCGACATGTCCGTCAAGAACGATCGTCCGTGCTGTGAGGTGCCCGCCCGCGATCGGCCGGTTCTGGCCCGCGTCGCCGGTGAAGAACGAGGCGCCGATCGTCAACCCGGCAACCGGGCTGCCGTCGATGCGTCCCGTGATCGCGAGGTCCTCCGCCGCGGCTTGGCTCCCTTCCGCCCGGCCGTCCCGGATCCCCTCGCGCGTGAATCCATCGGCGCCCGACGAGGTCCCCGCCGCCGCCGCGAGCCCGCTCGTCACGTACGTCCGGTAGGTCACTTTGGGCCCCAGGTCGCCGAACAGACCGACCCCGATCTCGCTCCAGGTCGCCGGAATGATGAGCGTTTCGACGATCGGCCGGCGCGTGCCGAAGTAGGTCGGGGGCTCGTGCCGCTCGTTCACGAATCCCATCGGGACGAGGACGAGGCCCGCGCGGACGTTGATCTGGGGACGCGCCAGGAAATCGAGGTAGGCGAACTCGAGCGCCACCTCGCCGCGCGCTTCGCCTCCCTCCCCGGTCGTGGCGTGCTCCACCTCGAGCTCGGAGTTGAACAGGATGCGGTCGTCGAACTTCACGCCGAAATAGAGAACCCCGCGCAGCCAGTCGAGCTGCGCATCGCGGCCGGAGGGAGTTCCGTCCTGCAACGTCGACGAGGGGTTCGAGTAGACCCCTTCGCCGTACCCCCCGATCGACACCCCCCGCTTCGCGCCGTAGACCTTCGACGCCGAGGGTCCGAGTCCGTGGCTTTCTCCGGGCGGGGCAGGGGCCGCCTCCCCGAGCTTCAACCCCTCGATCTCCTTCGCGAGGATCTGGATCTCCCGCTCGAGCTCCGCGAGCTTCGCCGCGTCGGCGCCGGGGGACTCCTTCAGCTCCGCGACTTGCCGCTCGAGCTCGCGGACCCGCTTTTCGAGGTCGTCCCTCGACGGCGCCTCGGCGCCGGAGACCGCGCCGAAAGCGACCGCCACGATCACCGCCACGATCCAACGACCTCCACCCATCACGTGCCGTCTCCTCATAAATGCGAACCTTTCGCATTAATAGGTGCGAACGACCCGCATCTATAGATCAAAAAAAACGTGGACTAGGCCGTGCTCCGCGCGCGCTTCCGCTGGCACGACTTGCAGATGCCGGCCATCTCGATGCGGACGACCTCCGGTCGGAACCCGTTGTCGTGCTCGACGCGCCGCTTCAGGTCCTCCCAGAATCGCTCGCTGGGCTCCTCGACCCCCTTGCACGCGGTGCAGACCAAGTGGATGTGCAGCGTGGAGGGACGGATCTCGTAGTAATGCCGCTCTCCCGACACGTGCATCAGATCGAGCTCGTCGACCAGGCCGAGCTTCTTCAAGGTGTTCAGCGTCCGGTAGACGGTGGCGCGATGGATGGCGCCGTCGGCGACGCGCGCGCGCTGGAAGACCTCCTCGGCGTCCAGGTGCTCTTCCGCGTTCTCCAAGAGATCGGCGAGGACGCGGCGCTGGCCCGTGAGGCGGAGTCCCCTCGCCTTCATGCGCTCGAGCAGGCCGGGGTCCTCGTGGCGACGCGAACTCATGGCGTGCCGGGCTCCATAGTTGCGAACCGTTTGCAACAGGCAGCCACGCTATCAGACCGGCCGCGAACGCGTCAAGGCTCGGGCGCGGAGACCGCGACGCGTAGGATACGCCGCCCCCGCACGCGGGCGACCTCGAGCCGGCGGCCGCCGAACGGGACTGCGTCTCCGACCCGCGCGAGCCGCCCCAGCCGCGCGAGCACGAGGCCGCCGACCGTGTCCACGTCCTCCTCGAATTCCTCCCGCACGCCCACCGCGTCCTCGAAGTCGCTCACCGTCATGGAAGCGTCCACGAGGACGCGGCCGTCGGGAAGGGGCTGAATACGCGGCGCTTCCTGGTCGAACTCGTCCTGGATGTCGCCGATCAGCTCCTCGAGGACGTCCTCGAGCGTGACGAGGCCGGCGGTGCCGCCGTACTCGTCCACCACGATCCCGAGGTGCTGCTTGCCTCGCTGGAACTGCGTGAGGACCTGCTGGATCTTGGCGTTCGCCGGGACGAAGAGGGGAGCGCGCGCGAGCGCGCGAAGATCGGGGGCTCCCACGGACGGCGGCGGCGCGACGAACAGGTCCTTGATGTGGACGATGCCCAGGACGCGGTCCATGCTGCCGTCACAGAGCGGAAGTCGCGTGTGCCCGTACTCCCGCGCCCGCGACACGTTCTCGGCGTACGAGCGCGCGAGGTCCAGATACAGGATGTCGCCGCGCGGCACCATGATTTGGCGCACCGCCCGGTCCGGGAAGTCCAGCGCGTTCGCGAGCAGGCGCCCGTGGGACTCCGAGAGGACCCCGCTCTTGCGACTCACGGCGAGGATCATCCGAAGCTCGGCCTCGCTGTGCGCGAGGGTCGCGGCCGCCGGGGGGCGCAGGCCGATGAGGCGTACCGTCAGGTTCGCCGAGCCGTTCATGAACGCGATCAGCGGGTACAGCAGGAATCGGAACAGCCTCAGCGGCCACGCGAGCAGGAGCGCGGTCGACTCGGCGTGCGCGATCGCGATCGTCTTCGGAACGAGCTCGCCCAGGACCACGTGGAGGAAGGTGATCAGGAGGAACGACATCGCCACCGCGGCCGAATGGGCCGCGGCGGGGCCGATGCGCGCCGTTCCCGCGAACGCGCCGGCGATCAGGTGCGCGAAGGCCGGCTCGCCGATCCACCCCAGGCCGAGCGAGGCCAGCGTGATGCCGAGCTGGCACGCGGAGATCGAGCGATCCAGCGTGCGGAGGACCTCCCGCACCGCGGAGGCGCGCCGGACGCCGCGGCCGACGAGATCCTCGATGCGGGTCGCGCGGACCCGGACGATCGCGTACTCGGCGGCGACGAAGAAGGCGTTGACGAAGACGACCGCCAGCGCCAGCAGAACGAGGGCGAAATCCATCAGCGCGGGAGTATAGGCGTGCCGTCGGCGTCCACGGCCGTGCCCCGCTCGAGGAACCACCGGAGCCGGAGGACGACTTCCTCCGACGAGCGGAGATGGGTCGGATCGAACGCCACCGCTCGATCGCGGTGCTCGGCCAGCCAGCGGGCGACGAGCTCGACGTCCACCGGGCGGTCGCGGGAGGATCGCGGTCCGGGGCGGGGCTCGAAGAACTCGGAGTCGAGCAGGCGGGCGACGCGCTTGAGGCCCCCCCCGCGCCGCCCTAGCGGAACGGATTCCAGGAGCCGGCCCTCGCGGATCAGCCACGCTCGGAGGACCCAGGGCTCCTCGGCCGGCTCGAGCACGAGGATCGAGTCCAATCGGTTCTTGCGGCTGGGGCGAACCCGGACGCGGCGTTGCACGTTCCGCTCCGGCGCGTCCCGGCGGATCTGAGCCGCCTCGCGGAGGATCGCTTCGAGCGCGCTTCCCGAGACGGCCGTCTCGAACCGGTGCACGGCGTCGACGATCGCCTGCCCGCGCGGCGCCCGCTTGGCGCCATCGCGAAACCATGACGCCAGACGGCGGCGCATGTTCCTCGACTGGCCGACGTACAGGAGCCGGCCCTCGGCGTCGTAGAACCGGTAGGTCCCCGGGGCGGCCGGTGCCGCCAGCACGTCGTCCTTGGAGAACGCGTAGCGCGACCAGGGGATCGACGGCCCCGGGGCCCGGCAGGCGGCCGCGAGCGCCTCCCACGACTCGCCGGCCTGCCGCAGCGCATCGAAGCACTCGGGAAGAACCTCGATGCGGCGGGCCGGATCGTCCTCGATCGTCACGGCGAGTCCGAGGCGCGCGGCGAGGTCCCCGACCGAGTGGGTCGCGGGCAGCCCGAGACGGCGGCGCGCGAGCAAGGCGAGCGGGAGAGGATCGTCGAGGGGCTCCTCGAGCCAGTCCTCGAGGGCGGCCAGCCCTCCGGGCGGGGCGTGCAGGGCGACGCGCGCTCCGGCGAGGATCCGGCGCAGGTCGGCCCGGAGCTCATGCCCCGGCGCGAACGGGACCAGATCGCCCCCGCACGCGGCCACGATCGCATCCGCGCTCCGGCGCGCCGCGGACACCGCCGTGAGCCGGAGGGGGCCGCGCGGCGCCGGGCGAGCGCCCTCCACGAGCACGAAGGCGAGCTCTTCGCCCGCCGGAGCGGCGGCCTGCGAGGCGTCGGGTGAAGTTTCGACCCGCCGCCAGACACCCTGGTCGTAGGCGAGCCGCGGATCGCCGGCGAACGCCGAGCCGAGCACGCCGGCCGCCTGGAGCTCGTCGGCGACGCGCAGAGCCAGGATCTCTCGCGCGAGCCGCACGCTCGTCACCGGGCCTTCCGTCTCGCGCAGGTACCGCACGGCACGCTCGGCGACGAGGGAAGGCGGACGCCCGGTCACGACGTCACGGCTTCGGGGGAGAGGGGGCCTGGGGCGTGCGCGGGACGATCGGGCCCCACGTCCTGAGGAGCTTGACGAGGGAGGCGACCTGGGCGGGGTCGAGCGGACCTCCCATCAGGTCGGAGAATCCGGGCATCTTCGGATTGGCCGTGCCGTAGGCGATCGCCTCGCCGAGCGCCTTGTCGTCGTGGGAGGCCAGGTAGGCCGCATCGCGGAGTCCCGGCGCCTTCCCTCCCTCGGCCGCGGTACCGTGGCACATCGCGCAAACCGCTCCGTAGAGCTCCTTGCCCGATTTCCCCTGGGCCGTGGTCGCATGGCAACCCGCGCACGAGCCCATCAGAAGCGATTGCCCCGTGAAGCGCGGATGCCCGCCCGGCATGGGCTCCTCGTCGGTCGGGACCACCTTCGCGCGGAGGGTCAGGATCGTGCGCGGGTGCACCGGGTCGTTGGTGAACACCGTCAACGTCTTGCGGATATCTCCGCTCTGTCCGGCGGGGTCGTAAGTCACGGTCATCGAGCCGGTGCCGCCCGGCGCGACCGATTCCCCCTGCACCGCCGAGGTACAGCCGCAGGACGGGGCGGTATTGATGATCTCCAGGGGGGCCCGCCCGTCGTTCCGGTAGGTCCAGGAGATCGTCTGTTTCTGATCGGACCGGATCGTCCCGAAGTCGTGCGTGGTCTCGGCGAACCGGATCGCCGGGCCGGGGGCCGCCGGCGGAGCCTCTCCATCGGCCGCGAAGGCGAGCGAGACGATCGCGACGGCCAGGCAGAAAACCACGGCGGTGGGGCGCGACATGGCCTTCGTTTGTACCATTCGTCGCGAAACGCGTCAAAGACGGCGCGAGGACGCGCGATGAGGGACGAGACGGCGAGCGCCGGCGTGCGGCGCCCGAGCACGGATCACGGGGCGGGGGTGCGCGACAAGATCCGCGCCGCGCGCGCGAGCATCTTCGCCAGCCTGGCGCTGATCGGCATCAAGCTCGCCGCCGCGATCGCGACGTCGTCCTTGGGCCTGCTCGCCGAGACGGCTCACTCCGCCCTCGATCTCGGGGCCGCCGTCGTGACGTGGGTGGCGGTCCGCACGTCCTGGCGGCCGCCCGACGCCGACCACCAGTACGGCCACGGCAAGATCGAAAATCTCGCGGCGCTGTCGGAGACGATCCTCCTCGTCCTCACCTCGTTCTGGATCCTGAAGGAAGCGGTCGGCCGGCTGACCGGACAGGGCCACGAGGTCCATGCCGGAGCGATCGGCTTCGTGGCGATTCTCGCCTCGATCGTCATCGACGCCGTTCGCTCGCGCGACCTCGCGCGGGTGGCGAAATCCTCGAACAGCCAGGCGCTCGAGGCGGACGCGCTCCACTTCAGCTCGGACATCGCCTCGTCGGCGGTCGTTCTCGTCGGGCTCGCGGGTGTCTGGTTCTCCCGGCACGGTGGCCCCGCGTGGCTCGACAGGGCCGACCCCGCGGCGGCGATTCTCGTCGCGGGGTTCGTCCTGCTCCTGTCGTGGAAGCTCGGCCGGCGCGCGATCGACATGCTGGTCGACCGCGCCCCCGACGGACTCGGGCACAAAGTGGAGGAGGCGATAGGCGGCCTCCAGGAGCTGGCCGGACCGCCGCATGTGCGCGTCCGGCAAGCGGGGGACACGCTGTTCGCGGACGTCGAGCTGCCGCTCCGTTCGGGCGTTCCCGTGGCCGAGG
>JBGQLU010000046.1:0-24796 GCA_041500265.1 Acidobacteriota bacterium
GTGGATTGGCTTCGCAACCGTCCTTCTATCACGGGAGGAGTTTGTCCAGGCCACGTCGGCACTCACTTTTTCGCCATCGTCACGCGTCCGCGTTTTTCAACTCGCGCGAGCTTTCGTCATGACCCATGAGAAATCCGGGTTGAATCCTTCGACCGAATGGAACTGGCCGGCCGCGTCCGGCAAGGAGACTCCATGAAGCGCCTGCTCTGCGTGCTCGTCGTGGCCGCGTTCGTCTCGACAGGAGTCGCGCGCGCCGCGGATCCCGAATTGAAGTCCGAGGACGACAAGACGATCTACGCCATCGGGCTGCTCCTCGCGAACCAGCTCGCCGAGTTCAAGCTCTCCCCCGCGGAGCTCGCGATCCTCGAGTCCGGCCTCACCGACGGAACGGGGGGGAAGACTCCCAAGGCCGAGCTCGAAACCTACGGACCGAAGATCCAGCCTCTGCGACAGCAGCGGCGTGGAGCGTTCCTGGCCGAGGAAAAGAAGAAGGGAGACGAGTTCCTGGCCAAGGTGGCCGCGAAGGACGGGGTCAAGAAGCTCGCCGACGGCGTCCTGATCGAAACGGTCTCCGAGGGTAAGGGCGCGGGCCCCGCTCCCGGCGACACCGTCAAGGTCAACTACAAAGGCACGCTGAGCGACGGCACGGTGTTCGACACCTCCGAAAAGCACGGCGGCCCGCAGACCATGAAGCTCGACACCAAGATCGTCAAGTGCTGGAACCAGGGGATGCAGTTCATGAAGGTCGGAGGCAAGGCGAAGCTCTATTGCCCTTCTGACCAGGCCTACGGTGAGCGCGGCAACCCTCCCGTCATCCCGCCCAACGCCGCGCTCAGCTTCGAGGTCGAGCTGGTCGAAATCGTCAAGTAGGACGCCACAAAAGACGCATCGCCTCCGCTTTCCCCGTTGAGTTACCGCCCTTCCGGCGGAAGAATGGCCCCGATGCACATTCCCGACGGGTACCTGAGCCCTTCGACGTGCGCGGCGCTCTACGCTGCCTCGGCGCCGTTCTGGGCTGTGGCGCTCCGGCGCGTGCGGCGCCTGCTGTTGACCCGGTTCGTGCCGCTGGTGTCGCTCGTCGCGGCCTTCTCGTTCGTCGTCATGATGTTCAACCTGCCGCTCCCCGGCGGGACGACCGGGCACGCGGTCGGGATCGGGATCGCGGCGATCGTGCTCGGGCCCTGGGGGGCGATGCTCGCCGTATCGGTCGCGCTCCTGATCCAGGCCCTCTTCTTCGGGGACGGGGGCATCACGACGCTGGGCGCCAACGTGTTCAACATGGCGATCGTGGGGTCGCTCACGGCGTCGGCTTGCTACCGGCTGCTCGCCGCGCGCGCGCCGCTGATCTCGCCGCGGCGCGTCGCCGCCGCGGGGATCGCCGGCTACGTGGCGATCAACGCGTCGGCGCTGTGCGCGGCGCTCCAGCTCGGAATCCAGCCCCTCGTCTTCACGGATCCGACCGGCACCCCGCTCTATGCGCCGTACCCCCTGCACATCGCGATACCGGCGATGATGATCGGCCACCTCACGCTCGCCGGGCTGGCGGAATTCGTTCTCTCGGCCGGCATCGTCGCCTACCTCCAGACGAGCGATCTCGAGCTGCTGCGGGGCGCCGCCCCCGCCCGCACGGCCGCGCCATCGCTGCGGCCGCTCTGGATCGGCCTCGCGATGCTCCTGATCCTGACGCCGCTCGGCCTCTTGGCCGCGGGCACGGCCTGGAGCGAGTGGAGCCCCGCCGCCTTCGCCGATCCGGCGTCTCGCGCGCAGATCGCGGCCTCCTCGCTGGGCGCGGCGCCGCCGGCTCACGTCCCCGCCGGACTCGGCCGTCTCGCCTCCGTTTGGGCCGCGCCGCTCCGGGGGTACTCGGCGCCGTTTGTGCGGAATCCCGCGCTCGCCTATGCCATGACCGCCCTGCTGGGCGCGGGCTTCGCCCTCCTCGCCGTGCAGTTGCTGCGGGGCCCGGGGGTGCGTTCGCGCGCTGGCGCCGCCGATTGATGCGGGCGGGGTTCGTCGAGCGCACGCTCGAGGATCTCCATCGGGCCACCGATCTCGCGGTCGTCTCCGAGCGGATCGCGGACGGGCCGGGCCTCCTCCAGCGGATCGACGCGCGGGTCAAGCTGGCCGGACTCGCGGCCCTGATCGTCGCGGCCGCGGTCGCGCGGAGCCTCTCGGTGCTCGCGGGGCTCTTCGCGCTCGCCTTCGCCCTGGCCCTCGCCTCGCGGGTGCCGATCCGGACGCTGGCGACTCGCGCATGGATCGGAGCGCTCGTCTTCAGCGGGGCGATCGCGCTGCCGGCGATCGCGCTGACTCCGGGCCGGGTCGTCGGCCGTCCACTCGGGATCGAGGTCACGCTGCAGGGTCTGCGAAGCGCCGCGTTTCTCGTCGGCCGCGTCGAGACCGCGGCGACGTTCGCCCTCCTCCTCGTCGTCACGACCCCCTGGGGGCGGATCCTCGCGGCCCTCCGCGCGTTTCGAGTTCCCGTCGTCTTCGTCGTGATCCTGGGGATGACCTACCGGTACGTCTTCGTGCTCCTCCGGAGCGCGCACGACATGTTCGTCGCCCGCCGCAGCCGGTCCTTGGGGCTCCTCCCCGCGTCCGAGCGACGGCGGCTCGCCACCGCGACCGCGGGCGTCCTGCTGAGCAAGACCTATCGGCTGAGCGAGGAGGTCTACCTGGCGATGCAGGCCCGCGGCTTCCGGGGAGAGGTCTTCGCCATGGACGACGCGCGGATGCGGGGAACGGATTGGATCGCCGCCCTGTCCTTCGCCGCCTTCGCCGGCACCGCAGTATGGTTGGGACGATGAACGCTCCCGTCCCTCTCTTCGAGCTCGACTCCCTCACGTTCCGCTACGACGAGGTGGTCGCTCTGGACGGCGTGACGCTGGCGATCCCCCGAGGGAAGCGGATCGCCCTGCTCGGCCCGAACGGCTCGGGAAAATCGACCTTGCTGCGTCTGCTCGACGGCCTCGAGTTCGGCTCGGGGACCCTCCGGTTCGACGGGGCGGAGTTCACGGAGGAGAGGCTCCGGGACGAGAGCTTCGCGAACGATTTCCGTCGGCGGGTCGGCCTGGTGTTCCAGAACCCCGACGTCCAGCTGTTCAATCCCAGCGTCTTCGCGGAGCTGGCGTTCGGCCCGCTGCAGCTGCGCTGGTCCCCGGCGACGATTCGCGAGCGGGTCGCCGCCGCGATGCGCGAGATGGACCTCGAGGGGCTCCGGGACCGCCCTCCGCACCGGCTGTCGGGGGGCGAGAAGAAGCGGGTCGCCCTGGCGTCGGTGCTGGTCGTCGATCCCGAGGTCCTGCTGCTGGACGAGCCGACCGCAGCACTCGATCCGCGGGCGCAGAGTCAGGTCATCGATCTGCTGGTCGGCTGGGGCGAGGGCGCGAAGACGACGGTGACGGCGACCCAGGATCTGGGCATCGTCGAGGACATCGCCGATCTGTGCGTGGTCTTCTCCGCCGGGCGGGTCGTGGCGCAGGGCACGCCGTCCGAGATCGTCGGCGACGAGGACCTTCTGCGCCGTACGGGGCTACTCCACGAGCACCGGCACGTGCACGCCGACGGGAGCGTCCACGTCCACCCGCACCTGCACCGGCCGGGCCGGGGACATTCCTAGCCGTCCTGGCGGAGCATCATCGTCGTCGGATCGAGCGTGATCGCCAGATCCTTGACGTTCGGGTTGTCGTGATCCTTGAGGATGCGCAGGTGGCTGGCGCTCCCCTCGTGCGCCATGTGCACGATCACGTCGAAGACCCCCGCCAAGTGGGCGACCGGCTCGGGGATGCCGTTCGCGTCGCGCGGATCGGTGCGGTGCGTGTGCGCCGTCATCCAGAATTCGGCCTTGAGGTCCAGCGCGACCTGGCGGAGCGCCTCGAGGTCCTGGGCGGTCGCCGACGCGAAGTCGAAGCCGTCCATCACGATCGCGACCGGGACGAATCCCATGACCTCCCGCAGCATCGCGATGTGCGCCCGAAGGTGATCGATCGAGAAGGTGTCCTTGAGATACGCCTTGATGTGCCGGTGGCTCTCGATCTCACGGCGGATCTCGGCGGTGCCTTCGAGCTCCGTCATCTGCGCGAGATCGTGGAAGATCTCGTCGTAGTACTCCCGCACGTGGTCGATCGTGCGCCCGATCGTCACGTGGAGCACGCGCCGGCCGCGCATCAGGTCGTCCAGCGCGATGTCCACGAGAAACGCCGTCTTGCCGACGCCGTGGCGCGCGACGACGACGCCGAGGTTCCCGGCGCCGAGTCCGCCGTGGATCGAGTTCTCGAAGACACGCAACGGGCTGCGGTCGGTCAGTTCCTTCAGCAACATCGTCTTACTCCTCGTCTTCCTTGGCGCCGGTGCCGTATTTCTTGATGAGTTCCTGCGCGACCTCCCCCGGGACCGGGGCGTAACGCGCGAACTCCATGGTGTATTCAGCCTTGCCTTGCGAGGACGACCGGAGATCGGTGGAATACCCGAACATCTCCGCCAGCGGCACGTCCGCCTCCACCCGCACGAAGCCTTCCTGTTCGGTCGTGCCGACGATGATACCCCGGCGCTGCATGATCGTCCGGACGAACGCCCCCTGGAATTCGCCCGGCCCCTCGACCGCCACCTTCATGATCGGCTCGAGAATCGCGGGACGCGCCCGGTCGTACACCTCGCGGAAAGCTCCCCGCGCGGCCGCCTGGAACGCGTTGTCTGACGAATCCACCGCGTGGGCCGCGCCGTCGTCGATCACGACGCGCAGATTCGCGACCGGGAAGCCGATCAGGCGCCCCTTCTTGAGCATCGAGCGGAAGCCCTTCTCGACCGACGGGATGAACTCGGACGGGATCGAGCCTCCGAACACGTCGTTGACGAACTCGAAGTCGCCTTCGGGGTAAGGCTCGACGTAGCCGCCGACGCGCGCATACTGCCCCGAGCCGCCCGTCTGCTTCTTGTGGAGGTAGTTGAATTCCGCCTTGCGCGTGACCGCCTCGCGGTAGGCGACCTGCGGAGCTCCGGTATCGACCTCGGCGTTGTACTCGCGCTTCATGCGCTCGACGTAAACGTCGAGGTGCAGCTCGCCCATGCCGGAGATGATCGTCTCGCCCGATTCGTCGTCGACCCGGGCGTGGAAGGTCGGGTCTTCCTTGGTGAACCGCTGGAGGGCCTTCGCGACGTTGGCCTGGGCCTTCTTGTCCTTCGGCTTGATCGTGAGATGGATCACCGGGGCCGGGACGTGCATCGAGGTCATCGCGTAACGGATCTTGTCGGAAGTGAACGTGTCGCCGGACGCGCAGTCGATGCCGAAGAGCGCGACGATGTCCCCCGTGGACGACTCGGCGATGTCTTCCATCTCGTCGGCGTGCATCCGGACCAGACGCCCCACACGAACGTCGCGTCCGGTGCGGGCGTTCACGATCGTGTCCCCCTTCTTCATCCTTCCCTGGTAGACGCGCAGGTAGGTGAGCTGCCCGAAGCGCCCTTCCTCCAGCTTGAAGGCCAGCGCGACGAGAGGCAGATCGGGATCGGCCTTGAGGACGACCTTGGCCTCGTCCTTGTCGACATCGAGCGCCTCGTTGACGATCTGGGTGGGATCGGGGAGGTAGTAGGTGACCGCGTCGAGCAGGGGCTGGACCCCCTTGTTCTTGTAGGCGCTGCCGACGAAGACGGGGGTCAGGGCGAGCGACACCGTTCCCTTCCGGACGGCCTCGCGGATCAGCGCGGGCGTCGGACGCTCCTCGAGGACGGCTTCCATCAGCGCGTCCGAGTACATCGACACGGCGTCGAGCATCACGGCCCGGTGCTTCTCGGCCTCGGCGAGCATGCCCTCGGGGATCTCCTCGACGCGCCGGACCTCTCCGCTGTCGCCGTCGAAGTAGAGCGCCTTCATCTCGATGAGGTCGACGACCCCCTGGAATTCGGACTCGAGCCCGATCGGGATCTGCATCAGCACGGCATTGTGCTTGAGTTTTTCGCGGAGCTGCTCGGTCACCCGGTACGGATTCGCCCCCGACCGGTCCAGCTTGTTGATGAACGCCAGGCGGGGGACGTTGTACCGGCGCATCTGGCGGTCCACGGTCATCGACTGTGACTGGACGCCCGCGACCGCACACAGGACGAGGATCGCGCCGTCGAGCACGCGCAAGGACCGTTCGACCTCGATCGTGAAGTCCACGTGACCCGGCGTGTCGATGATGTTGATGTGGTAGTCGCCCCACTCGCAGTGGGTCGCGGCGGACTGGATGGTAATGCCCCGCTCGCGCTCGAGCTCCATGAAGTCCATCTTCGCGCCGACGCCGTCCTTCCCCTTGACGTCGTGGATGACCCGCACGCGCTGCGTGTAGAAGAGGATGCGCTCGGTGAGCGTCGTCTTCCCGGAGTCGATGTGCGCGCTGATGCCGATGTTGCGGACCTTCGACAGATCGTGGATGGCCATAAATCCTCGCTAGGACGCTATTCCCTGACGAACACGGCAGTCTAGCAGACGCCCCAAGGTGGGGAGGCGAGGGCCTCCTCCAGCGCCGCGGCGCCCTTTTGGAGGACCGGCTCGCCGTGGGACGGGAGCAGAATCTCGGGCGAAAGGCCGGCCACGGCCGAAAGGGCGGGTCGAAAGGCGCGCGCGTAGTGGGCCCGCCCTTCGTCGGTCTTGACCCCCCAGGATGCCGGGGCCACGCGGACCTTGCCCCCGCCCGCGCCGATCACGGCATCGGCGAAGACGACGGCCTTAGGCGCCTCGAGGAAGAACGCCGTCTCGCCGGGAGAGATGCCGGGGACGGAGAGCGCACGGACGCCCGCCGGAAACGCGGCAGAGTCGAACCCCGCGTCCAGCCGGCACGACGCGCCCTCCCGGATCGCCAAGTCGCCGAGGACCGAGACCTCGACCCCGCGCCCCCGAAGCCGCTCGGCGACCTGGTCCGCGCTCCGGCCGTGGTCCACGCAGCCGATCAGGACGACCACCCGCGTGCCGGCACGCTTGACGTCCCGGTCGAGAGCGTCCCAGAAGCGCGCGGCGTCGGCGGGGTCCGCCGGGACGAGCGGGTCGAACAGGACGATGCCGGATGTCGCCTCGAAGTAGACCGAGGCGACCGTGCGGCCCCAGCCGTCGGGACGATCGAACTCCGGCTTCCAGGCCGGGTGCGGGACGGTCCAGACCCACAAGCCCTCGAGGATCTTGGTGACGTTCATGGGCGGCCTCGCGTCGTGCGGCAAGGCTACCATGGCCGCGAAGGAGATCCACGATGGCGGCCTACAGCATCCGGACCGAGGTGGTGAAGGGCGGGATCAGCTTCGGAACGGCGCTCGCGATCGCGATCAGCTGGACGAAGAATCAGTCCGTCCTCTGGGCGATCTTCCACGGCTTCTGCTCGTGGCTCTACGTCATCTACCACGTGCTGACGCGGCCGTAGTCGAAGCGGCTCCGCTAGCGGTCCGTGGCGTCGGCCTGCAGCTCCGTGAGCATCGCGGTGACGGCGTCCTCCGTGTCGGCGGCGTGGCCGAACGTCCGGAGCGCGGAGGCGATCGCCTCGACCGTCCGCATCAGGAAGTCGGTGCGGGTCAGGGCATACCCCATGTGGCCCACGCGGAAGTACTCCGATCGAATGCGTGGATGGAGCCCGCCCGCGACGACGACTCCGCGCTCGGCGATCCGCTGGACGAGCGTGGCGTCGACCCCGCCGGGAAAACGAAGGGCTGAGAGAGTCGAAGCGGCGTGCTCGGGGCGCGTTGGGACCGGCCTCAAGCCGAGGACGGTCCACGCCGCGCGAAGGGCGCGCGCGCCGCGCTCGTGGAGGGCGAACCGCGCCTCCAAGCCGTTCTCGAGGATTTCCCGCAGCCCGACCGCCAGCGCGAGGATGAGATTGGTGGGCGGCGTCGCGAAGTAGGCGGGCTTCCTCTGCTCGTAGGCTTGCATCACCGGCCGCCACGCCTGCCAGTCGAGCACGAGCGGCGGAGCCGCCGAGCGCGTCTCCCGCGCGGCCAGCGCTCGCTCGCTGGCGACCAGGAGCGCCAGCCCGGAGGGGAGGCCGATCGCCTTTTGGGAGGCGGTGAGGTAGACGTCGGCTCCCCAAGCCTCCATCTCGAATCGCTCGGCGGCGGTCGCGCAGACGCCGTCGAACACCGACAGGACGCCGCGCTCCCGCGCGAGCTCCGCGAGGGGACGTGGATCGACGCGCACCGCAGTGGACGTGTCGACGTGGGTCGCGAAGAGCGCCTTCGCCTTCTTCCCGGCGCGCTCGACGTCGTCGAACGCTCCGGCGGCGCGGCTCACGTTCGGGACTTCCCCGGGCACGACGGAGAGATCGACGACCGAAGCACCGATCCTTCGGAGCATCTCGACCATGCGATCCGAAAAGTACCCGGTGTTCACCACGACGACCGCATCACCGGGCTCGATCAGATTCGACACAGCCATGTCCATGGCGGTCGTGCCGGAGCCGGGGACGACGAACGGCTGCGACGGCGGCGGCGCCATCCAGACACGACGCATCATCTCGACCGAAGCGCCGAACGCTTCGATGACCTCCGGCATGAGGTGCCCCGGGGGAGGAACCGAGTAGGCCTCCCGGACCGCGGGCGAGATCTCGATGGGCCCCGGGATCATCAGGAGCGAGCGGAGGGAGGTCATGCGGAAGGTCTCGCGGGGCCTGAAGTCCGTCCGGCAGCTAGGCGGAGGAGGAACCTCACGCCGAAGAAGAGCGCCCAGACGACGAGCGCGAAGGCGAGAAGCGGGACGGCGACCGCGAGAAGAGACAGCCCGACGGCCCCGCCCAATTCCGCGGCGGCGACGGCCGGGTTCCCCAGGCCGCCGGTCGTCATGAGCGACACCTTCCGGGTCCCGACGGTGAGCGCCTGCACGGTCCCGGCGATCCCACCGCCGGCGATCAGCGCGAGCGTCCACCGCAGCATCGGGTCGAGACCGGTGACGACCGATGCCGTCATCACCGCCCCCGCGACGACCGCCGCCGGCGTCGCGAGCACGTCCAGGGCGTGATCGAGCCAGGGAATGAAGTACGCCCCGACCTCGAGCACGGTCGCGACCGACAGCGCAACGAGCGCCGGGATCGACGCCATCCACACGAACGACGGCCCGAGGGTCAGGTGCCCCGTGCGCGCGGCGATCCCCGCGATCAGGAACGGCACGAAGATCCGGAACCCGCACGCGGCGGAAAGGCCGATCCCCAGGACGACCGAAAGGAGCGTCTCCATGGAGGGATTGTAGCGTGCGGCCGGTCAGCGCGGCGCGGCGCGCACGGTGCAACGACGGTTTGCGACCACGGTGTCGGCCGCACGCACGACGACGCGATAATCGACGGGGGCGGCGCCGAGTCGTCCCTTGGGGATGACATCCACGATCGCGATGCAGGCCTCTCCGTCGGGCTCGATCGCCATCGGCGCGAAATCGCCGGCGAGCGATCCCTCGAGCGCCCGCTCGACGATGAGGCGCTCCGGACGCTTCGAGGCTCGGCAGGCAATCGTCGTGAGCGCCACGGGGATCGCCGGATCGACCGGCTCGCCGTCGTCGCGGGCGATACGCCCCGTCGCGCGGGCCGCGCCGTCTTTCGAGAAGACGCCGCGGACCGCCTGCACCACGGCGATCGGAGCGATGATCGCCGCCTCGTGCGCACCGTCGGGCCACTCGGCGCTCAATCGCGTCGAGAGGACGTCCCCCGTCACCTTGTCGCTCGCGACGCCGACGACCTCGAACGGTCCGCGCGGAAGGTCGATCGACTTCTCGAGCACGACGTCGAGGCCTCCGGTGCTCGACGCCACCGACGTCGACAGGCTTTCGACTACCTTGTCCCCGGCGACGACGGAGGCGCCCAGGTCGTAGCGCGACTCGGCATGCCCCCGAGGCCCGACGCGAACCTGGAGTCGCGCTTTCCAGCGGTGCCCATCTCCCGATTCGGGCACGAGCGCCAGATGCATCGTGCCGTCGTCGCTCGCTCCGGGATCCACGAACCCCGCGAGAAGCCGGCGTGCCTCTCGCGCCGATCCGCTCTCGATGACGATCCGGTCTTGCGCCCTGACCTTCACGCCGGGGATCGCCACCGAAACCGAGATCGAAAGCGGGCGGTCACGGGGAAAGTCGCCCGGAGGGAAGCTGAACAGAAAAGCGCACGACGTGCGCGCCGCGATGTGCTCTGCGATCCGGTCCGAGCGCGCTCCGGCGCCCACGAACGCCTCGCCCCCGGTTTGGTCAGCCAG
This sequence comes from Acidobacteriota bacterium, assembly GCA_041500265.1. Classification (GTDB taxonomy): domain Bacteria; phylum Acidobacteriota; class Polarisedimenticolia; order Polarisedimenticolales; family DASRJG01; genus DASRJG01. The sequence goes on from JBGQLU010000046.1 coordinate 10,180, forward strand.
GGAGTGGAGCGTGTCCTCCGACTGGCGGAGGCGCATGCGGGCGGTCGGCATCGTCCCAGTGCCCATGATCATCCCTGATTCCGAGGACGTGATTCCCTGGGCCTCGACCGTGAACAGGTGAATCCCGGTTGCCAGGACCGCCTGAACCATTCGATCGAATTCACCCTGCGACGACCCCGAGGTCATGTCCGCCATCGGGCAACTTGGCACGTACGGAGGCGCGCAGGTCTCGGCGACCCTGCTGGCAAGGTCGTAGTAATGCTGTCCCGCGTCCTGCCTCAGCGTGTCGGCGAACAGGATCAACCCCCTGGGAAGCGACTCCGCCGGCAGCGCGTGGAGCGCGATTGCGATGCGCCCGGTCGTGCGCTTCGCCTCTTGCCGTTCCTCCTCCGCGTACACCGACGCTCGCCAGAGGGCGTCATCGCAACCCTTGCCGCACGCCTCATCCTTGAGCCGAAACATCCTGTTCGGCTCCAGCTCCGCGTAGGAGCTCCACTGTTTGCGATCGTCGCGAAGCGAGTCCAGCCCTGAGCGCAGCCGGTTCTGATCCGCCGTGAGGGGGACGAGCGTGCGAAGTCGGTCGGCGTTCGAGACGATCGTCGCTCGGGCGCCGACGACGACGAGGCGATCGACGAGGTCGCGAGCGATCGAGAGCGACCGCTCGCGTCCGGCGAGCGTCAGGTGCGGCTGGTCGAAGAAGAACAGATAGGCCGGCCGCTGGAGCGGCGTGGGCGGCGGAACGACGGCGGTTGGCTCGGCCGGCGCCGCATCGGGCGCGACGGTGGTGGGCGCGGCGGGCGCGATCGGCCCGCAGAGCTTGTCGATCACGAGGCGGGGCGGCTTGCGGCCGTCCACGAGAAGCTCGAGATCCGACGGGGTCATTCGCCGGACGGCCTCGACGTCGCCTTCGACGCCGACGTCGAGCTGCACGAGCTGCGTCTCGACTTTCTCGGTGCCTGGAACGACGACGGGCGCGGGAGAAGGGTTCGGCGGCGCGCCCAGTGCGGCTGCGAAGATCAGAAGGAGGAAGGGTGCGACCCGGTACCGCGCCATGTTCCGGATTCTAGGGGCAAACGGAGGTCCCGATTGGTAAACTCCCGCCATGAAACCACTCCTCGTTGCAGCACTGCTGCTCGCGGTAGCCCTTCCGGCGGCGGCCCAATCGCCTGAGCCCGCGCCCCCGCAGCCGGAGCCGCCCACGCCTCAGGAGAGCGCCCCCCCTCCGCCGGCGCCCAAGCACCACACGAACCGCTTCTTCTTCGGAGGCGGGGTCGGACTCGCGTTCGGCACGGTGGACTATTTCGAGATCTCCCCGATGATCGGCGTCCGGGTCATCCCACGGTTTGACGTGGGCTTTCAGCCGTTCTACCGGTGGGTGAAGGACACGCGCTACTCTCCCGATGTCGAGACCTCGGATTACGGAGCCAGCCTGTTCGCGCGCTTCCGCGTGATCTCGTCCTTTTACCTCGAAGCGGACTACCAGTACACCAACTACGAGTACCCGATCACGGCGACGCAGACCACGCGGAGCAGCTACAGCGGGTTCCTCGCGGGCGCCGGCTTCTTTCAGCCGGTCGGGCACAACGTCGGCTTCAACGTGGGCGTGCTCTACGACTTCAGCTACAACAGCAACGATCCGTACCGCCCGTACGACAGCCCGTGGCGCGTTCAAGCGGGTGTTTCGGTCGGGTTTTAGTCGAGCCCGTGAACGCTCGAGCGATCCTCGTCGCCGCGCTGGCCGTTTCCGCCGTCCTGGCCGCGGGCGAGCGGTATCGCACCCCGGAACCGCCCTCGCCGGTCTCCGCTCCGTCGGAAGTCGTCCTCAAAGCCGGAGCCGGGGTCAAGGGAGGGGCGGCCGTTCCCTCGATCGACGTCGAGGTGGTGGACGCGAAGGGGGCGCCGGTCGCGGGCCTGGGGATCGGCGTCAGCGCATTCCGCGGTGGTGGAGCGCGCGAATTCGTTCGGGCGGCCACCGACGCCTCCGGCCGCGCATCCGTTCGCGGCGAGGGGGGACGGCGCGCGACGTCGTTGACGGTCGCGTTCCAGGCGGACGGCGGGAGCAAGACGGTGCGCGCGAAGCTGGCGCCGGCGAAAGGCGGATGGGAGCTGACGGGGGCCCCGTACAAGAAGATCGTGGACGGAAGCGACGAAGGGGACTGCGGAAATCTCGTCAAGATTCAGCGCCCGGGCGACGGGCGGATCTCCCTGCGGTTCACGGTGCCTGGCTCGCTCCTCGAGTGCCGGGAGGTCGTCTACGGCTCGGAGAAGAAGGTGCACGAGCTGTCGCGGATCGACGCGATCGGGAAGCGCGAGGTCAACGTCGGCGACAAGAACTCCTACTCGCCCAAGGACGAAGAGGCGATGGGGCTCCAGTCTTCCCAGGAGTTCGACAAGCAGTTCGTGCGCATCGACGATCCCGAGATCGTCGGCTACGTGGACGCGCTCGCGAAGAAGGTCGTCGCCGCCTCCGACCGGCCGCAGATGCCCGTGCACGTCCGCGTGGTCAACACGGACGCCGTCAACGCGTTCGTGACCGCGGGAGGGTACGTCTACGTCTTCACCGGGCTCATCAAGGTGGTGGACAACGAATCCCAGCTCGCCGGCGTGCTCGCCCACGAGACCTCCCACGCGATCGCGCGGCACGTCACCGAGGGCGCGACGCGGAATGAGAAGGCCCAGACGGGCGCCGTGATCGGCGGTCTGATCGTCGGCGGCCTCGTGGGAGCGAATCAGGAACAGCAAGATCTGCTCATGAAGACCTCTCTGACCGCCGCGGGCGTTTTCACGCTGAAGTACGACCGCCGGTCCGAGGAAGAGGCCGACCTGCTCGGCACCCAGTACCTCTGGAACGCCGGCTGGGATCCCGAGGGGATCGCTCGCTTCTTCCAGAAGATGGAGAAGATGGGAGGGTCGTCTCCCCCCGCCTGGCTCTCGACGCACCCGACCCACGCCAAGCGCGTGCAGAACGGGATCCAGGCGGCACGGGCCTTCCTTCCGCCGAAGGAGCGGTATCTCGTGGATACCGACGCATTCGAGCGCATCAAGGCGAAGACGTTGAAGATCCAGGCCCCGCCGCAAGCCCCCGCGAAGTAAGGAGGCCGCGGCGTGAACGTCCGTCCGACGCTCACGCCCCTGCTCGCCGAGGACCGCGTGCTCACGCGGCCCTACGAGCTCGCCGCCTACGCCAGCGACGCCAGCTTCTACACGCTGACCCCGCAAGCGGTCGTCCGGCCGAAGGATACGAACGAGGTGCGGGCGCTATTCGCGTGGAGCCGCGCCCACCGCATCCCGTTGACGTTTCGCGCCGCGGGAACCTCCCTGTCCGGGCAGGCCCTGACCGACGGCGTGCTCGTGGACGTGTCGAGGCACTGGCGGAAGCTCGAGGTCGAGGAAGACGGCGCCCGCGCGCGGGTAGGCCCGGGTGTCGTCGGCGGCCTCGTCAACGCGCACCTCGCGCGGCACGGCGCGAAGCTCGGACCGGACCCGGCCTCGATCAATGCCTGCATGATCGGCGGGATCGTCGCCAACAACTCGTCGGGGATGTGCTGCGGCATCGAGCAGAACGCCTACCGCACGCTCGCATCGCTGCGATTCGTGCTCCCGAGCGGCACCGAGATCGACAGCGCCGCACCGGGCGCCGAAGCACTGTTCGCCGCGAAAGAGCCCGCGATCGCGCGGGGGCTCATGGAGCTCAAGGCGCGGCTCGAATCGGACGCGCGTCTGGCGAATCGGATCCGGCAGAAGTACCGGATGAAGAACACCATGGGGTATTCCCTCAATGCGTTGCTCGATCACGCAACACCGCTTTCGATCCTCTGGCATCTGCTCGTCGGCTCCGAAGGCACCCTCGCGTTCGTCGCCGAAGCGGTTTTTCACTCGATCCCGGACCTGCCGCGGAAATCGACCGGCCTGCTGGTCTTCGAGGACGTGCCGCGCGCGTGCGAGGCGATCGAGCCGCTACGGGCGTCGGGAGCGAAGGCGCTCGAGCTGATGGACCGCGCCTCCCTGCGCTCGATCACCGGGCTGGCCTCGGTTCAGGAGTTGGTCCGACCGCTCCCCGAGCGCGCCGCGGCGATCCTCGCCGAATACCAGGCCGCCGACGAGCACGACCTGGCGGCGTATGAGGAGGCCTACCACAAGACCTCGCCGAGCCTGCCGCTACTTTCGACAACCGAGCTCTCCCGCGACGCGGCGCGCCAGGCGGACCTCTGGGCGGCGCGCAAGGGGCTCACCGCCTCGATCGGCGCGATGCGGCGGTCGGGCACGTCGATGATCTTCGAGGACGTGACGTTTCCCCTTCAGCACCTCGCCGCGGGGGTCGCCGATCTCCAGGCGCTCTTCGTGACCCACGACTACCCCGACGGCATCGTCTTCGGCCACGCGAAGGACGGCAACATTCACTTCCTGCTGAGCCAATCGTTCAACGACGCCGCCTCGATCGACCAGTACCGGCGGTTCACCGACGATCTCGTCGAGATGGTGGCGGGGCGCTACGACGGCGCGCTGAAGGCCGAGCACGGCACCGGGCGGAACATGGCCCCGTTCGTCGAACGCGAGTGGGGCCCCGAGCTCTACGCGGTCATGCGCGAGATCAAGACATTGATCGACCCCGACGGGATCCTCAGCCCGGGGGTTCTCCTCAACGAAGATCCCCAGGCCCATCTCAAGGATCTGAAGTCACTTCCCACCGTGGAAGCCGAGGTCGATCGCTGCATCGAGTGCGGCTTTTGCGAATCGAAGTGCCCGAGCCGCGATCTCACGGTGACCCCGCGGCAGAGGATCGTGCTCAGGCGCGAGGCGGCGCGTCGAAAAGCCCGAGGCGACGACGCCGGGCTTGCGGCGCTCGAGGAGGGTCTCCGCTACGCGTCGCTCGATACCTGCGCCACCGACGGGATGTGCGCCACCGCGTGCCCCGTGGGGATCGACACGGGCGCGCTGGTGAAAAGGCTGCGAGCGGAGAGCGCCGGGTCGATCGGCCGGGCGATCGCAAACACCGCAGCATCGAATTTCTCGGCGACGGAGGTCCTCGCGCGGACCGTGCTACGGCTTCCGAACGCCTGGCGCGATCTGCCACGCGCCGCGCGAAGGCTTCCCAAGAGTGTCCCGCTCGACCAAGCGACCGCGGTTTACATCCCGAGCTGCCTGACCCGCGTGCTCGGCGTGGGGAAAGAACGGTCCTCTGAACTTCCCCTCCCCGAAGCGATTCTCGCCGTCGCCTCCCGCGCCGGTGAGCGGTTATTCATCCCCCCGGACGTCGCGGGAACCTGCTGCGGCATGCCGTTCTCGTCGAAGGGATACGGCGAGGCCGACGCGATCGCCGCCGAACGGTTTACCGAGCGCGCGTGGCGGTGGTCCGATGGCGGGCGTCTCCCGATCATCATCGATACGAGCCCTTGCGCCTGGCATTTGGGAGAAGGCGTCATCGACGCCGTCGCGTTCGCCCACGACGTGCTTGTCCCTAGGCTTCCGATCGTGCGCCGTCTGCGCCGCGTCGCGGTCCACCCGGTCTGTTCCCTCGTGAAAGCTGGCCTCGGCGGAAAGCTCGCGGCGATCGCCCGCGCGTGCGCCGAGGAGGCTTACGTCCCGCTCGCCGCCGGATGCTGCGGCTTCGCCGGCGACCGCGGCTTTACACACCCGGAGCTGACCGCCTCCGCGACTCTCCCCGAGGCCGCTGAGCTGGCTGCCGCGGGACCGTTCGACAGGTACGTATCGTCCTCGCGCACCTGCGAGATCGGTATGTCTCGCGCGATCGGACAACCGTTCGTGTCTTTCTGGAATCTGCTCGAGGAGGCGAGCCGCCCATGACATCCACGTTCCGCGTGCTCCAGATCGACCACGTCGAGTTCTTCGTCCCCGACCGGTTCGAGGCGGCGAAGTGGTATCGGGACGTTCTCGGTCTCGAGATCATCGAGCCCTACCGGTTCTGGTCGGACGACGCGCAAGGGCCGCTGATGATCTCGAGCGACGGCGGGAGCACGAAGCTGGCCTTGTTCACCGGGCGGCCGCAGGAGGGGCGCGAGACCGCCGGGTTCCACCTCGTCGCGTTCCGGGTGGACGGCGAAGCGTTCCTCGACCTCCTGAACCCGCTGCCGGCACTGGGCCTTCGGAACCATCGGGGCGAAACCCTCGCGTCCCGGTCGTTCTCCGATCACAAGCTCGCGTTCTCGATCTACTTCAACGATCCTTGGGGGCACCGGCTCGAGGTGACGACGTACGATCATGAGGTCGTCCGCCCGCGACTTCCTTGGGCATAGGATCGATTCACGATGGGAGCTCACGAATCGGCGGTGCCGCGAATCCGCGCCGAGTTGGAGCGGATAGAGGCGGAAGACGGCGTCCGAATCCTTCTTGCGGTGGAGTCCGGAAGCCGTGCGTGGGGCTTCGCGTCCAGGGACAGCGACTTCGACGTACGGTTTCTCTACCTCCGCCCGCACGCGTGGTATCTGAGCGTCGACCTCGAGCGGCGGCGCGACGTCATCGAACGTCCGATCGTGGACGAACTGGACATCAACGGCTGGGATCTTCGCAAGGCGATGAGACTCTTTCACAACTCGAACCCCCCGCTGCTCGAATGGCTGCAATGCCCCATCGTCTATCGCGAGCACTCGTCCGCCGCGTCACGTCTTCGAGGCTTCCTGCCGCGGTTCTTCTCCCCGCGCTCGCGTTGGCATCACTACCTTCACATGGCGCGTGGCAACTTTCGGGAGTACCTCCGCGGGGAAACGGTCTGGCGCAAGAAGTACTTCTACGTGCTCCGACCGTTGCTCGCCATCCGCTGGATCGAGGCGGGCCGAGGTCCTGTCCCGATCGAATTCGACCGGCTCGTTCGGGCGACGGTCACATCGAGCGTTGTCTTGGCAGCGATCGACGAGCTTCTCGAAGAGAAGCGGGCCGGGGTCGAGCTCAACCGAGGGGCTCGCATTCCCCCATTGGGTGAATTCATCGAGTCCGAGCTGGGCCGACTCGAGAGCGCGGCGCCGCCCGTTGCAACCCCGGCCGCGTCGATCGCCGAGTTGAACGAGCTTTTCACCGAGACCCTCGACGAGGTCTGGCCTGCTCCGTAGCCCGGGCGTTCGGCGCCGGTCCAGCGGCTATACTTCCGGGGCCATGAGCGACAAACCCCTGCACACGATCCAGCCCGCGCGCCTCCGTCCGGGCGTCACGCTCGACACCCTTCCCGGCCCAAAGGCCTCCGATCTCGCGGGTCACGCCGACGGCGACGCGATCGTCCGCGGCACGGCGCTGATCTTCTGGGATCCGAAACGCCCGGGGAAGAAGCTCGACGCGATCGACACCGACCAGATCACGCCGGCCGCGGACTGCGTCTCCGCGAGCCTCGAAACGCTCGACGAGCACTGGAAGGCGGGGTCGTTCCGCTTCCTGATGCCCGACTTCCGGAAGCGCGTCCACGCCGGCGAGACGTTCGTCATCGCCGGCGAGCGGTTCGCGATCGGCTCGTCGCGCGAGATGAGCCCCGCCGGGCTCAAGGGCGTGGCCGAGGAAGCCGGGCTCGAGATGGTGATCGTCTGCTCCCACAACATGGGGGACATCTTCCGCAGAAATTCCTTCAACCTCGGGCTCCAGGTCGTGCAGTGCCCCGAAGCGGTCGAGGACGCGAAGGACGACGACACGTTCGCGTTCGATCCGGTGTCGCGGAAGCTCGTCAACGAGACGCAAGGAAAGTCGTACGAGCCCGTGCCCCTGACCCCCAAGGAAGACGAGATCCGCCGCTCGGGAGGGATCTTCGCGATGGGGCGGCGCGAGTTCCGCGAATCGGTGAAATCCCCGCTGCGCATCGTGTGGGCCGAAGCGGCGACCGCGAAGGGGCTCACGACCACCGAGCAGATCCTGTGGGCCCACCGCGTGGACAAGGACGCGACGGTCGAGCCCGGCGCCACCCTGCGCGTCTACGCCGATCTGCTCCCAGCCTCGGACGGCACGGCGCCGTTCGCGATCCACACGTTCAACCAGATCACCGGAGGAGCATCGATCTTCCCGCGGCAAGCGGCGATTGCGAACGACCACTTCGTCTTCACCGGAAAGGACTCCGACGATAAGCAGACCTCGATCGGCCGCGCCTTTGCTGCGGCGATGGGGCTGGAGAAGCCCTACTACGCGACCCCCGGTGACGGCATCTTCCATTTCTATTTCCCGGAGCAGGGGCTCGTCTATCCCGGTCAGATGATTCCCGGCGCCGATTCCCACTCGCGCGCCTACGGCGCCTACGGCGCGATCGGCATCGGGGTCGGATCGACCACGCTCGGCTTCGGTTGGTCTACCGGGTACGTCTTCGTCACCGTGCCGAAGGCCCGGCGGGTCGTCTTCTCGGGATCCCTCCAGCCGTGGGTCTCCGGGAAGGACATCGTCCTCAAGCTTCTCGAACGGTGGGGGACCAAGCAGTCGCAGGGGATGTCGGTCGAGTTCGTGGACGCCGGCCGGCAGCTCCCGATCGCCTACCGGAACACGATCGCCAACATGATGGCCGAGGCGGAGTCGTTCAACGGCATCTTCGCCCCCGACGAGATCACCACCGCCTGGTTCCGGGCGAAGGGCATGACCGACCTCCCGTACCCCGAGATCGCGCCCGGCGCGGCGGCGCGGTACGCGATCGACGAATCTCTCGACCTGGCCGAGGTCGTCCCGATGATCGCGAAGCCCTTCTCTCCGGGGAACGCGTTCCCCGCCGCGGAGGTCGCGCGGGAAAAGATCACCTTCGACAAGGCCTATATCGGGTCGTGCACGAACGGCAGCTACGACGACCTGCTGACGGCGGCGCTCGTCGTGCGCGCGGCGAAGGAACGGGGCCTCGGCAAGGCCGCGAAGGATTTCATCATCTTCCCCGGCTCGGGAGGGGTGAAGCGGCTGATCGAAAACCCCGAACCCCGGCTCGGAGGCGAGTCGATCGCGAATGTCCTGCGCGGAGCCGGCGGGAAGATCCGCGACTCCTGGTGCGGACCCTGCTTCGGCCAGGGCGAAGACGCGCTGAAGCCCGGAGAACGCGCGATCACATCGTTCAACCGCAACTGGCAGAACCGCATGGGAGTCGGCGGGGAGGGATTCCTCGCCTCCCCCGCCGTGGTCGCGGCCTCCGCTCTGGCCGGTTACATGGCTCCGCCGTCCGAGCTCGGGCTTCCCTGGAGGCCGGACGAGTTCGGGGTTTGAGCCTCGCGCGGTCGATCGTCGCCGTCGTCGCCGGTTTCGCCGTCGCGACGCTGTGCGTCATGATCGGCGAAGGACTGAGCCGCTTCGTCGCGACCCCGCCCGATCCCGCGAACCTGAAATCGATCCCGCCTGCGTTTCTCGCCTTCAACCTGGCGTGCGCGCTCGCGGCCGGAGAGTTCGGAGGGTTCGTCGCCGCGTCGATCGGCCGCGTGAAGCCGGTGGCCCACGGCATCGGGTTGGCCGCGGTCATCGCGATCCTCTCGCTGTCGTCCCTCGGCTCCCCCCAGGCCCGGATGCTGCCGTCCTGGTACCTCCCGGCGGTCGCCGCGTGCGGTGTCGCCGGCGCGATCTCGGGGTCGATGGTGAGGATGGCGGTGGCGAGGAATCTCGCCCGGTCGTCCTAGAAGCTCTTCTTCCCGAACTGCGGCGAGAGGAGTGCTAGATCGCTCCCGTCCACGACCCCGTTGCGGTCGAGGTCGCACGCCTTGTCGTACAGCGGATTCCCCGCCGCCTTGCCGAACGCCAGCCCCAGGCGCGCGAGATCGAATCCGTCCACCCGCCCCGAAAGATCGACGTCCGCCCGCAACGCGCCGGTCTCGCACGCGTCCCCGAAGCCGTCGCCGTCGAAGTCGGCCTGGTTCGCGTTCTTCACGTTCGGGCAGTTGTCGCAGGCGTTCCCGACGCCGTCGGCATCCGCGTCCGCCTGGTTCGCGTTCGAGACCGTGGGGCAGTTGTCGCCGGCGTCGCAGATCGAGTCGCCGTCCGTGTCGGTGCAGTTCTCGCAAACATCGCCGATCCCGTTCCCGTTCGAGTCGAGCTGATCCTGGTTTGCGAGCGCCGGGCAGTTGTCGATCGGGTCCGCAATCGCGTCTCCGTCGTCGGTGCAGGCCCCGATCGACGAGCGAACGGCGCCGGTCTGTCCCGGCGGCGCGTGGAACGCGGCGCAGTCCCCAGGCCGGATGCCGTTGTTCAGCCCGTTGTCGCTTCCGTACATCACGACTCGCGAGTCGGTCGGCTCGTGATTGAGCCCGTTGTTATGGCCGTACTCGTGGAGCCACAACACCGCCTCGCTGCCGAGCGACGACACGCGCACGAGCGCCATCCCGTTACCCGGAGTCCAGGCGCAGCCGATGATGTTCGTCCCCGCCGACCCGCAGAAGTTGATCGCGTTGACGACCTTCACGCGGCCGCCGCCTGTGTTCAGCACGGCGGTCAACTCGCCCGAATCGTCGATCGTCGCGAGACCGTCCGCGGCCGATCCGAACGACCCGCCCGCGCCCGATCGCGTCACGACCAGGCAGCACGGGACGTCGCCGTCGTAGTCCCCCGTCGCCGCGCGCTTCGTCGATTCCTGAAGCACGGAGTCGAGGCGGGCGGTCGTCATCGGGCTCGTCACGCTGACGTGATTGAGAAAGGTGAGGCCGTGGTGCGTGCTGACGGTGGACGGATCCGGAACGTACGCCGGTGTGACGACCGCCGGTGCCGGGGGTGCCGCCGAGGACGGGCCATCCGGCGTCGCGGCCGGGCTCGACTCCGAGGCCGCCCGGCTTCCGCCGTGGCCGAGCTCGTCCATCATCCGGAGCGCCGATTTGGCTCGCGTCTGAAGAATGGGTCGTGCGACCGCCGGGACGATGCGTCCCTCGGCGATCGCCGCGAGCCGCTCGCGCGCCGCCGGCGCGCCGGCGTACGCCAGCCCCGCCACCGCCTCCTCGACGACGCCGTCGCCGAGGGCGCGGGGAATTCTCGTGCGGGACACCGCCGACGCGACCGCCCCCCCCTCAGCCCGATGGGCGGTCATCGCCATGAGGGTGGCGAGCGCGCCCGGATCCCCGCGCCCGGCGATACGGCCGAGGGCGTGCGGAATCAGGAGGATCGCTCGCTCGTCCTCCGGGGTGGCGAGCGACGGCGGCGACTCCAAGAGGTGAAGCAGCGCAGCGCTCGATTCGGCCCCGCCGAGATAGGCGAGAAAGGCCACGACGTTGTCCCGGCGCTCGGTATCCGGATCCGCGAGCATCCGCACTAGAGCGGGCACGCCCGCGTTGCCGACCTCGTGGTCGGCGATCTCCTGCGTCATTCCGTGGATGTAGAGCCCCGAAACCGCCTCGCGCACGCGCGCGTCCGTGTCCGGTGCCGGCGCCTGAGCGCGGCCGAGCGCCCAGGTGAGGCAGACAACGAGCGGAACGGCGGGCCGGAGAAGGCGCACGTCGGGTCTCCTAGGCTCGGGAGAGATTAGGGTCAGGTCGGGTGCCGGGCAACCCGTTTCTCGGGCCGCCCTTGTCGCGGCCCGGCCCGATCGTCATAATTCGCTCTTCTTTCCAGGCCGCGCACGATCTTTCGACACCGTTCCATTCATCCGGGAGCACGCCGACCACAGCCGAATTGCATCCCCTAAGGAAAGAAAGGAAGGGCAGGTTCCATGGGTTCGACCGCTTCGCGTGACGCCATCCGAGCCATCCGGGTCTGGGCCGAGGGGACGGGCCGCGCTCCGAAAATCGAGCGGATGTCTCCGGAAGCCTTCGGCAGCCTCGTCTTCAACGATGAGGTGCAGCGGGCGCGGCTCCCGAAACCGGTCTACCAGTCCCTCCGCCGCACCATCACCAAGGGCGAGCCGCTGACGCCTCCCGTCGCCGACGCCGTCGCGGCCGCCATGAAGGACTGGGCGGTCGAGCATGGCGCCACCCACTACACGCACTGGTTCCAGCCGATGACCGGGTTGACGGCCGAGAAGCACGATTCGTTCTACGCGCCGCAGGAGGGGGGCGGAGCGGTCGCAGAATTCTCCGGGAAGGAGCTGATCAAGGGAGAGCCCGATGCCTCGAGCTTCCCCTCCGGCGGGATGCGATCGACCTTCGAGGCGCGAGGGTACACCGCGTGGGATCCCACCTCCCCCCCGTGGCTCCTCATCAGCCCGAACGGCGCGACGCTCGTCATTCCGACCGCGTTCGTCTCCTGGACGGGCGAGGCGCTCGACAAGAAGACGCCGCTCCTCCGGTCGATGGAGGCGCTCTCCGTGCAGGCGCTTCGCATCTTGAGGTTGTTCGGATCGAAGGCCGAGCGCGTGTTCACGACCTGCGGACCCGAGCAGGAGTACTTCCTGATCGACCGGAGCTTCTACTTCGCGCGGCCGGATCTGACGATGGCCGGCCGCACGCTCTTCGGCGCCAAGCCGCCGAAGGGGCAGGAAATGGAAGATCAGTACTTCGGCCACATCCCCGAGCGGGTGCTGGCGTTCATGATGGAGGTCGAGGAAGAGCTCTACAAGGTCGGCGTCCCGGTGAAGACCCGGCACAACGAGGTCGCGCCGTCCCAGTACGAGGTCGCGCCGATCTTCGAGAACGCCAACGTGGCCACCGACCACCAGATGATGATGATGGAGGCGCTCCGGAGGATCGCGCCGAAGTACGGCCTGCAGGCGCTGCTGCACGAAAAGCCCTTCGCCGGGGTGAACGGCTCGGGCAAGCACCTCAACTGGTCGATGTCGGACGACCAGGGGCTGAACCTCCTGAACCCCGGCGACACGCCGCACGACAACATCCAGTTCCTGGTCTTCTGCTCCGCCGTCCTGCGCGCCGTGGACAGGTTCCAGGGGCTCCTCCGGGCCTCGATCGCGAGCGCGGGGAACGATCACCGGCTCGGGGCCAACGAGGCCCCGCCGGCGATCCTCTCGATCTTCCTGGGCGACATGCTCACCGACATCTTCGAGCAAATCGAAAAAGGCGGGGCGACCGGGACCAAGCAAGGGGGGATCCTGCACACGGGGGTCTCGGTGCTGCCGCAGCTCCCGCGTGACGCCGGAGACCGCAACCGGACGTCCCCCTTCGCCTTCACCGGCAACAAGTTCGAATTCCGCGCCGTCTCGTCGAACCAGTCGATCGCGTTCCCGAACATCTGCCTGAACCTCGCCGTCGCCGAGTCGATCGACACGATCGCGACCGAGCTCGAGTCCGCGGTCAAAGGCGGGGAAAAGCTCGAAGAAGCGGTCAGCAAGCTGCTCACCAAGCTGATCAAGCAGCACAAGCGGATCATCTTCAACGGGGACGGGTACTCGCAGGAATGGCAGAGCGAGGCGGAGCGCCGTGGCCTGTTGAACCTGAAGAACACCGTGGACGCCCTCCCCGAGCTCGTCCAGCCCGACGTGATCAAGGCCTTCGAAAAGCACAAGGTCCTCTCCGAGCGCGAGGTCCGCGCGCGGCACGTGATCTCGATCGAGCAGTACAACAAGACGGTCAACATCGAAGGCCAGACGATGGTGGGGATGGCGAACCGTACCATCGTCCCCGCCGCGCTCGCGTACCAGAAGTCGGTGGCGGACACCGTCAACGCTTCGAAGGAGGCAGGAGTCGACTGCGCCGAGGGGCGAACGCTTCTGGCGCAGCTCTGCGACCTGGCGTGCGAGTTCCGCCGCCGCACCGACGCGCTGGCCCGGGCCCTCGAGCACCACGGCGGCGACGCCCCCGAAGCCCACGCCAAGCATTTCCGGGACAAGGTCGTCCCGGCGATGGCCGCGCTCCGGGAGACCGGGGACCGGCTCGAGGGGCTGGTGGCGCGCGACACGTGGCCCCTTCCGACCTATCGCGAGATGCTGTTCCTGAAATAGCCGGACCGGGGGCGCCGCCCCCGGTCCCGACACGCCGAATCCCCCGACAGGCTTGACTCCGCCCGACCGGCGCCGATATTCCCGCTGTCGGCTCTTCGCGGCCCGGAGAGTAGGGAATGGCGTATCAACCGCTCAACGATCTGATCGACCCCGACGTTCCCGCCGAGGGCGAGGGGGCGACCGAGCAGGCGGCCCCCGAGACCGGGGATGACACGCCGGTCATTGGCGAGGACGGGCGCGCGCTCGTCAACCTCGAGATCTCGGAGCAGCTCGGGAGGCAGCATCCGGCGCCGAAGCGGTGGGTGAAGCCCGCGGCGATCGCGCTCCTCGTGGTGGCCGCAGGGCTGACCGCCTGGAACCTGGCCCACCTCGGACGGGTGAAACCGATCGTGTCGAAGCCGACGCCCTTCCAGGTCAAGCAGGCGCTCTACCTCGGCGCCTTGAAGGTCGAGGCCTTTCGCAAGGTGCACGGCGCGACGCCCGAATCGCTGACCGATGCGGGGATCACGGACGATTCGGGGTACGCCTACAGCCGGACCGACCCGGGGCGCTACGTGCTGGTCTTCGAAGCCGACGGCCAGCGGGTGGAGTACGACTCGGTGGTCGAGCTCGAGCGCTACTTCGGTACGCCGCAACAGATGCTGACGATGGGAGGCTCCCGATGAACCCCCGCGCCCGTTCGAGCCAGTCCGGCTTCACGCTCCTCGAATTGATGATCGTCTGCGCCGTCATCGGGATCATCGCCAACATCGCGATCCCGGAGCTCTACCAAGCGATCTATCGGGCGAAGGCCGGCAAGATCATCGAGGACTACGACATGGTCCGGACGATGGTCCACCAGTACTACGCCGACCACAA
>JBGQLU010000047.1:0-24392 GCA_041500265.1 Acidobacteriota bacterium
CACGATCGAATCGGTCCGGGTCATCCTCCGCGAGGACTATCTCGAAAGCGTGCCCTCGGGGGTCAGCTGGCAGGGACTCTCCGAGGTGTACCACGAGACCCTGGTGTCGCGGGCCCCGGAAGAGCTCACGTTCAAGGTCAAGCTCCCCTCGAATCCCTGGCTCGATCTCCACATCGGAACGTTCGAAGACGGTCCGGTGACGTTCCGGGTCCGCGCGCTCATCAAGGACGGCGGCCCCAACGGCGGATCGACCGCGGTAACCCTGTTCGAGCGCACGCTCACCCGCCCCCACCGCTGGGAGCCCGCCCCCGTGGATCTCTCCGCCTTCGCGGGGAAGAAGATCGTTCTCGCGCTCGGCCTGGAGTCGGCGTCGCACGCCTCGAGCTCGCACGACGCCGCCTCCGCAGGCGCCGTCGGGTTCTGGGGATCGCCCGTGGTCCGCGAGCGGAGCCCGCGCCTGCACGACGGCGCGCCCCGCGGGGTCGTCGTCGTCTGGGCCGACACGCTGCGCCGGGATCATCTGCAACCGTACGGCTACACCCGTCCCACCTCGCCGAACATCGCGAAGCTCGCCGCCGGCGGAACGCTCTTCGAGGATTGCATCGGCCAGGCGACCTGGACGAAGGTCGCGACCCCCGCGATGATGACGTCCCTCTACCCGGCGACGAACGGCGTCCGCGAGTTCTTCGACCGGCTGCCCGCATCGGCGACGACGATGGCCGAGGTCTTCCGCGACGCGGGGTATGCGACGGTCTCCTATTCGTCGATCCTCTTCACGGGGCAGATGACGAATCTCCACAAGGGGTTCGAGGAAGTCGACGAATCGGGCTCGCTCCCCGACGAAGAATCGAGCAAGACCGCGCGCGAGTACGTCGATCGTCTCCTCCCCTGGATCGAGGCGCACAAGGACGGTCCTTTCTTCGTCTTCCTACACGTCTCCGACCCGCACGATCCCTTCAAGCCCTACCCCCCCTACGACACGCTGTTCAACGACGGGGCGAAGGCCGAGGAGCACGAGCGGCAGGCGGAGGCCGCGAAGAAGTTCATCGCCGATCCGCTCCTGAAGGATTTCGGCATGCCGTCGCGCGACGAGCTGGTCAAGGCCGGAATTGACGCCGACGCCTACACCGCCTTCAACGAAGGGTGGTACGACGGATCGATCCGCGGCATGGACGCCGAGATCGGCCGACTGATGGAGCGGCTTCGCACGCAGGGGCTCCTCGACACCACGCTCGTCGTCTTCACCGGCGATCACGGCGAGGAATTCCTCGAGCACGGCCGCAGCTTCCACGGCCAGAGCGTGTACGGCGAGCTGAACGACGTGCCGCTGATCTTCCACAGACCGGGCGCGGTTCCGGCCGGCGTCCGGGTGCCCGAGACCGTCGAAACGATCGACATCATGCCGACGATTCTCGGGATGAGCGGGCTGCCGATTCCCGAGGAAGCCCAAGGGCAGAGCCTGATCCCGCTCCTTGCGGGAGCGCGAGCCCAGGGTGGCACGGGAACCGCGGCCGCCGCGGAGCCGGCGTGGACACCTCGCCCCGCGATCTCGGAAAAAGCGCCGACCAAGATGACCGACGGCGCGCCCCCGCCTCACGACACCGAGTCGTTCACGATCGTCGAAGGCGGCTGGAAGCTGATCCGCAATTCGAAGCGCGCCGCGGGCGCGCCGGAGTTCGAGCTCTACGACGAGCGCCGCGATCCGTTGAACGGCCACGACGTGGCGGCCGGGCACCCGGACGTCGTCGATCGCATGGCGAAGGAGCTGGCGGCATGGCGATCGAACGCCGAGGGCGCGCGCCTCGCCCCCGATTCCGAGACGAACAAGACGTTGAAACCCGAGGATCTCGAGAGGCTCAGAAGCCTCGGATACATCCGCTGACTCAGGGGGCCGCGCCCCCCAGCTTCCGAACGTACGCCACGAGCGCGGGGTAGTCCCCGTCGTCGATCACGCCCCCCCAAGAGGGCATCTTCGAGCCGGGGACGGTGCGCGACGGGTCCTTCACGAACGCGATCAGATCGGCGTCGGCGGGGTACTTTCGGTGGCCCTTGCGGAGGTCGCACAGGCCGACGCCGGTCTCGCCGTGGCACGACTGGCAGGCGTATTTGTGGTAGACGGCCTCGCCTGCCGGCGACGAGGCCACCACCGCGATAGACGGCGTGCGCGCCACCTTGTTGTGGATCGGCGGCACGGTGTGGAGATACGCGTAGATCGCCCGCACCTCGTCCTCGTCGAGCTCCACGTACATCTGCATCGGATAGCGGATGGGGGTGTTGTCGGGGCGGAAGCCCGCCCTCACGGCACGCACGAACTGGTCCTCGGTCCAGGCGCCGATCCCCGTCTCTCGATCGGGGGTGATGTTCGCCGTCACCATCGTCTGTCCGTTTTCGTCGAGCATGGCGTTGCCGCCCCCGAAATACCCCTTCGATTTCTCCGGATGAAGGTCGTCGACGGTGGCGAAGTCGGCGGAGTGGCAGGAAAAGCACCCGAGATTGGCCGTGAGATAGCGGCCGTGGGCCACGCGGTCGCCGGGATCGGGGGCCGCGATGGGAGCCTTCGGGTAGTCGAACGGCTTGAACACCGTGTGCGCGAGGATCTTCGTCAGAAACGACGGCTGCGATTCCGTGTTCGGAGCATCGCTCGGTGCCACCAGGGGATCGTCCGACCGAAGGAACGCGATGATCGCGGCGATGTCCTCGTCCGAGGCGTTCGGCAGCTTGACCATGTAGGGGGGGATGTAGCGCCCGTCGCGCGCGATTCCGGTGCGCAGGACGTAGGCGATCTCGCCGTCGGTCCACGAGCCGATCCCCCGCGTCTTGTGGCCGGTGATGTTCTTGGAGTAAGCGACGCCGAACTGCGGCGGCACGTCGGGCATCCGCTTGCCGGTCAGACGCTCGGTGGCGAGATCGAGATGGCACGACGCGCACAGCATGGAGACGATCTTTTTCCCGTGCGCGACCCTCTCGGGCGTGACCTCGACCTTCAGCTCGACCTTTCCCGGCGGGTAATGCGGGATCCCCGAGGCGCTCACGTAGAGCGCGAATGCCGCCACGGCGGCGGCCAGGAGCCCCAGGACGATCAAGAGACGCTTGACGATTTTCACGGCACGCCACCCCCCAATGTGGAGAGGAATCATAACCTCGAGGAGGGTCTTCCGTGACGCCAAGTGCCGTTGACGGTCGAGGGTCGCCGCGAGTAGCCTCGCCGTAGCGATGCTCTGGATCCTCGCCGCGGTACTCGTGTTGCTCTCCGTCATCGGGCCGATCCTCGGCATCATCGCCTTCGCTCGCACGCAAGACGTCGTTCGATTCCGCGAGTCGATCACCGCCCTGGAGGGCGAGATCGCCGAGCTCAAACGGCGGATTCGGATCCTTCAGGACAAGTTCCGCGCCGAGGCCGCGGCCCCGCCGGAGTCGGTTCCGACGCCGGCGGCGGCACCGCCACGGCCTCCGGTACCGCCCTCGCCACAGCCGCCTCCGCTCCCTCCTCCACCGCCCCGTCCTTCGCCTCCTCCCGCGCCTCCTCGGCCCGCTTCGCGTCCCGCCGAGCCCCCGGGGCCCGCTCCCGAGCCTCGCGCTCCCATCGAGTGGGAGCGGTGGATCGGCATCCGCGGCGCCGCGGTGCTCGGCGGCATCGTGCTCGCGCTGGCTGGGCTCCTCTTCTTCCAGTATTCGATCCAGCACGGCCTGATCACGCCGCCGATGCGCGTGGTCCTGGGGCTCGGCGTGGGGATCTTCTCGCTTGCCGCCTCGGAGTGGCTGCGGCCGCGCGGATACCGCTCGACTCCCGAGGGATTGGCCGGCGCGGGCGTCGTGGTGCTCTACGCGGCAATCTGGGCGGGTCACTCCCTCTACCACCTCATCCCGATGGGACTCGCCTTCGCGCTCATGATCCTCGTCACCGCCGCCTGCGGGCTCCTCGCCGTGCGCCACGAATCGCAGCTCGTCGCCGTGCTCGGCCTCCTCGGCGGCTTCGCGACCCCACTTCTTCTTCGAAGCGACGCCGATCGACCGATCGGACTCTTCGGGTACGTCCTGCTCCTCGACCTCGGACTCCTCGCGGTCGGTAGGCGCAAGAGGTGGCCCTGGCTCGGGCTCCTCGGGCTCTTGGGCACCGTGCTTCTGCAAGGCCTCTGGATCGGAGTGCGCATGGGGCCGGACCGGCTCCCGTTGGGCCTCGGGATCCTCGGCGTCTTCGCGGTCGTGTTCACCGCGTCGGGATTCCTGGCGGATGACGGCGAGCGCGAGGTCTCCCGCCTCGGTCAGGCGGGCGGGATTCTCGTGCCGTTCCTCTTTTCCATCTACTTCGCCGCGCGCGTGGACCTCGGCCCCCATCTCTGGCCGGTCGCGATCCTGCTGGCGATCCTGAGCGCCGGCGCCTCGTGGGTAGGGCGAAAGCAGCGCACCCCCTGGCTCGGACTGGCCGCCGCGGCGGGAAGCGTCGGGGTCTTGGCGGTCTGGCAGCTACGCGCGCGGTCTTCCGAAGCGAGCGCCTGGGAATCGGTCGCGATCGCGGTCGGCCTCGCGGCGCTATCCCACCTCTTCGTCGAGCTCGACCCGGACCCGGCCGGAATGGAAGGGCCGGCGCCGGCCGCGATGGTCTCGGCGGGCGGGTTCCTGGTGATCCTGGTGCTCGCCGCGGCGGCATCGAGCGCAACCGCGCCGCGGACCTGGCTCTGCGGCTGGCTCGCGCTGTCCGTGCTGCTCTACCGGCACGCGGCTTTCCCGGAGCGCGAAACGCTCCAGCTCGCCGCCGCCTTGGGCGTGGCGGGCGGACTGTCGCTCGAGCTCGTGATCCACGGCGAGTCCCCGTCGTTTCCGCCGATCGGCCTGTTCCTCGGCGTCTCCGTCGCCGTCGCGGCGCTGGCGCAGGTCGCAGCGCTCGTTCGACGCGGGGCGGAGGTCCGCAAGTTCGCCGATTACGGCGCGGCCGCCCTGGCGGGCGTTCTCTCGCTATCGCTCGCCGTCTCCTCGGCCATTCCGCGGCTCGGCCCCGGGCTGGCGCTCGGCGTGCCGCTCGTGCTGGGCGTGCTCGTCCTTCTCGCGGCCGCGCGGCGCGGCGCCGGCATCCTGTCGCTCGGTGCGCTCGTCTCTACGGCGGCCGTTCACGTCGCCTGGACCTGGTCCCGACCGGACCTCCCGGCGGATCCGGCCCAAGCTCGCGTGGCGCTCGTCATCGTCTTCGCGAGCGCGGCCGTTTGGGTCCTCTGGCCGTTCGTGGCGGGGCGCGCGCTCCAGGCAGATCGCGTTGCCTGGTATGCGGCGGCGCTGGCCGGCCCGGTCTGGTTCTTCCCCGCGAAAAGGCTTTGGAGCGTGGGGGTGGGCTCGGGGTCGATAGGCCTTCTCCCGATCCTCCTCGGAGCCTTGGCACTGGCCGCGGCCGAGGGGGCGCGGCGTGCGCCCGTCCGCGACGAATCCGTTCGGAAGGGCGCGCTGGTGGGTTTCGCCGCGGTGGCGATCTGCTTCGCGAGCGTCGCGATACCGCTCCAGCTCGAGAAATCCTGGATCACGATCGGCTGGGCGATCGAGGGGCTCGCGCTGATCGCGCTCTGGCGCCGGCTCGACCATGCCGGCTTGAAGTGGCTGGCCCTCGCGCACCTCGCGGCCGCCACGGTCCGGTTGTTCCCGACCGCGGCGCTCCTCGATTCGTATCCGCGCTCGGGGACGCCGTTCCTGAACTGGGTCCTTTACACCTACCTCGTCCCGGCCGCCGCCCTCTTCGCGAGCGCGCGCCTCCTCGCACCGGACGAGGCCGGCAGGGCGCGCGCATGGGAGCGCGAGCTCTACGCCGCCGGGCGGCCGGCGGGCGCCGTCGGCGCGACCATCGCGGGGATCTTCGTCGTCTTCGTCTGGATCAACCTCGCGATCGCCGACTGGTTCGCGGAGGGCCCCCATCTGACGCTGCGGTTCGGCCGGTCCCCCGCGCGCGACCTGACGGTGTCGATCGCTTGGGTGGTCTACGCGCTGACGCTTTTGGGGTTCGGGATGATCCGCGCGAGCAGCGGGCTGCGATGGCTGAGCCTGGGATTTCTCGTGGTGACGATCGGCAAGGTATTCCTCTACGACCTCGGCGAGCTCCGCGACCTCTACCGCGTGGTGTCGCTCGTCGGCCTGGCGATCTCGCTCTTGCTGGTCTCCCTCCTCTATCAGCGGTTCGTATTCCGGCGGAAGCCCGGGGAGACACCATGAGGCGATCCCTGTGCGCCGGCGCCGTCGCCGTGCTCAGCGCCGTCGCCGCGGCCGGGGACACGGTCGCGCTTCGTTCCCTCTTCCCCAAGGAGGCGGACGTCACGGTCGACGGCGCCGGCCTCGCGCGACTCGATCTGCCGGCCGGGGTGTTGGCCGAGTGCCTCCCCGATCTCTCCAACGTGAGACTCTTCGACACGCGGGGTAACGAGGTTCCCTTCCTCGTGGACTCGCCGCGGGTCGATGCGGTCGTCGAGACGCGGCAGGTCGAGGTCCGGCCCCTCGAAGTCCGGCGCGAAGAGGTTCCCCGCGCGAACGGACCGTCCCTCCGGCGGGAGACGTTCGAGCTCCCGCCACCGGTCGGTGTGGCGCCGAGCGGAGGCTGGACGCTCACGTTCGATGTCGCCCGGACCGAATTCGTCGCTCGTGCCCGCGTCACCTGGACCCGGAAGGACCGGGCCGCCTCCGGCGAAGCGACCGGATCGATCTTCCGTCTCCTCTCGCCGCGTCGGGTCGAGAAGCTCAACCTGCCGGTCGGCGCCGATCCCGAGTCCAAGGTGACCGTCCTCCTGGAGCACGAGCAGCCCTTCTGGCTCGAGCCTTCGTTCCGGTACGTCAGCTCGCGCACGACCGATCGAGCGGCATCCGCCGTCATTCCTCTCTCGATCCTCTCCACCCGAAGCGCCGCGGGGATGACGACCGTCCTGCTGGCCCGGCCACCGGGGGTCGTCCCGGCGTCGCTGCGGCTCGAATCGTCCACCCCGACGTTCGACCGGAAGCTCACGGTGTCCGACCTCGGCACCAGCGGAGACACGGGACAGCTTGGAAGCGCGAGCCTGTTCCGGTTCCAGCCGGGAAGCGGGGTCGAGGAGCTCGAGCTGCCGCTCCGCGCGGCCCGCGGCGATCGCCTTCGCGTCGTCATCGAGGACGGCGGCAGCCCCCCGCTCGCCGGGATCGCGCTCACGGCGGTGTTCGGCCAGCCCTCCCTGGTCGCCTACCTCGAGCGTCCGGAGAGCTCCGGCGCCGCGGCCACGCTGTGCTTCGGCGGGCGGCGCGCGCGCGTGCCGCGGTACGACCTCGCCGGGTTGCGACCCGTCGCCGGCCGCGAGGTCTACGGCCTGCGCGCGGAGGCCCTTCTCCGCCTCTACGATCCCAAGGCGGTCCACGAGGCGCATCTCGGGGCGATCCGGCCGAATCCGGCGTTCGACCCCGCCCCTGCTCTCGCCTTCGCGATGCGGCCCGGAGCCTCGATCGATAGGAGCTCCTTCGCGCACCGCCGGGTGCTGGACGTCCGGCCTTCGCCCGAGGGGCTCGCCCGTCTGCACTTGGCGCCCGAAGATCTCGCCGCGCTTCGCTCCGATCTCGCCGACCTGAGGATCGTGGACTCGCAGGGCCGTCAGTGGCCGTATCTCCTGGAACGCGGAGCGGCCTCGACCGAGGTGACCTTGACGGCCGCCGCGTCGTCCAAGAACCGCGCGACCAGCTACCGCCTTTCGGCGGGGGTCTCCCCTCTCACGCTCGACAGGCTGGTCGTGGATACCGATCTCGCCTTCTTCGACCGCGCGTTCCGATTGACCGGCGTACCGGACGGAGGCGCGGAGTCGGTGCTGGCCCAGGGGCGGCTCGCGCGAAGCGCTCCCGATCTGACCCCGGTCGCGATCGAATTCCCCTCAGCCCGGCTCACGCGCCTCGAGCTGCGGATCGACGACGGGGACGACGCGCCGCTCCCGGTGCGGGCGTTTCGCGCGCGCTGCCCCGTCCCCGACGTCTTCGTCGCCGCGCCCGCGGGCCCCTACACCCTCCTCGCCGGGGGCGAGGCGGCGCCGCCGCGGTACGAGCTCGAACGGGTGCGGGATGTGATCCTCGCGGTCGAGGCCGGGGAGATCCGCCCTTCCGCCCTCGAGGCGAACCCGAGCTTCCGCGTTTCCACCCGATTCACCCGCGGGGAGGGACCGCAGCAGACGATCCTGTGGATCGCGATCGTCGCCGCGGTCGTCGTTCTCGCCGCGATCACACTGCGCCTCGCGCGTCAGGGGCCGAGGCTCTGAATCGCGGTTGAGCGCGGTCAGTCGCTCGGCCCGGACTCGCGGGTCATCTCGAGCATCGTGGGCCGAAATCCGAGGCGTTCGAACAGGCGCCGGGCGGCGTCGTTCGGCCACGCGGTCATCAGGACCACGCGCGGAGCCCCCATCGCCGAAAGTCGCGCGAGCGCGTCCTCGACCAATCGCGCGGCGACGCCGCGACCGCGGGCGCCTTCGTCCACATAGACGTCGTGGATCTTCCCGCACGCGTCGCGGAGGTCGCTCCAATCGCGGTCCTCGAGGCCGGCGAGGAGATAGCCGACGACCGCCTCGCCCCCGCCCCGAGCCTCCGTCGCCACCAGGAAGACGACGCCGTCCCGATCGACCTGAGTTCGGAAGAACCGCTCGTACCCTTGCTCGATCGGCTCCATCAGCATGAACCGGAGCGGATCGTAGGCGTGGTGCTGGCGCACGAGCCGGGCGGCGAGCGACGCCGCGGCCGTAAGATCATCGCGGCGCGCCGTCCGGATCAGGATCCCGTCCGCGGCTACCAAATCTCGCACCGCTTGGCGGGCGGGCGCACCATCGGCGCGTCGGCCTTGCAGCTGAAGGCGCTCCGGAACTCGGGCAGGTTCGACAGCGGGCCGTTGACCCGGTACTTCGCGATCGGATGCGGGTCGGTCTGGATCATCAATCGCTGCTGCTCGGGGCGGATCGCGTCCCCGCGGAACTGCCCCCAGGCGATGAAGAACTGCTGCTCGGGCGTGAATCCGTCGACGTCCGCCGGGCGCGGCTTCCCCTGCAGCGATTTCTGGTACGCCATGTAGGCGAGCTTCGCCCCGCCGAGATCGCCGATGCTCTCGCCGAGCACGAGCTTGCCGTTGTGAGGGAGGCCCCCGTCGATCAGGTAGTGATCGAATTGATCCACCACGCAGGCTCCGCGCTCCTTGAATCGTCCCAGGTCGGTCTCGGTCCACCAGTTCCGCAGCCGGCCGAGGTAATCGTACTGCGATCCCTGGTCGTCGAAGGCGTGAGAGATCTCGTGGCCGATGACGACCCCGATCGCCCCGTAGTTGACGGCGTCGACCGCGTCGATCGAGAAGGCGGGGGGCTGGAGGATCCCGGCGGGGAAGACGATCTCGTTGAGTAGGGGGTTCTCGTACGCGTCGGAGGTCGGGGGCGTCATTCCCCACCGCCCGCGGTCCACCGGTTTGCCGATGGTCCGGCGATCGTCCTCGACGCCGAAACGGCGCCCCGCGAGATCGTCCTCGAACAGCGTGTCCCGGCGGATGTCGAAGGACCCGTAGTCCTTCCACGTGTCCGGGTATCCGATCTTGGGGTTGAAGGTGGCGATCTTCGCCATCGCCCGCTCTTTCGTCTCGTCGCTCATCCAGGGACGGGAGAGGATGTCGTCCCGCATCGCGAGCAGCAGGTTGCGGACCAGGTCCTGCATGCGCGCCTTGGCCTCCGGAGGGAAGTACTTCTCGACGTACTTCTTCCCCAGCGCATCGCCGAGCAGCTGGTCCGCCGACTCGACGCAGCGCTTCCAGCGAGGCTTCATCTCGGTCGCGCCGCCGAGGTACTTGCCGAAGAACGCGAACTCCTCCTCCGCGATCGGCGCCGAAAGAGCGCCCGCCGTCGCGTTCAGCACGTGCCACTTCAGATACGTCTTCCAGTCGCCGAGCGGGGTCTCTCCGAGCTGGCGGTCGAACTCCTGCACGTACTTCGGCTGGTCCACGTTCATGTCGACGTCGTGGGGCAGCTGCTTGTGGTCGAAATACGAGGCCCAGTCGAAGTGCGGGGCCAGGGCCTGGAGCTGCGCGAACGTCATGTTGTGATCGGTCGCTGCGGGATCGCGGAGGGTGACGTTGTCGAGGGTCGCCTCGGCGAATTTCGTCTCCATCGCCATCACGACTTGCGCCGCCGCCGCGGCGGACTTCTCGCTCGACCCCGCCAGCATGAACATCCGCTCGACGTGGGCAAGGTATTTCTCGCGAGCTTCCTTGAAGCGCGCGTCGGGCTTCAGGTAGTAATCGCGGTCCGGCATCGTGGTGCCGTTCGCGCCGACGTCGGCCAGCACGAGCTCGGGCTTGTGGGGGTCCTGCTGGCCGGTGAGGGCGAACGGGACGACGATCGCGACGTCGTGCAGCTCCGTAAGCGCGCGCCCCAAGCCGGGGGCGTCCTTGATCCCGTCGATCCGGGCGAACCAGTCCTTGAGGGGTAGGACCCCGCGCGCGTTCACCCGCTCCTCGTCCATGCAAGCGCCGTAATACGACCCGATGAGCTGCTCCGCGCTCCCTTTCGCGGCCGACTGGTCCCGCTCCGCGGCTTCCAGGATCGTCTTCAACTTGTCCTTGGCGGTCTCGCCCGACTGCCAGCGTCGGCTCCAGCGGGTCATCGAAGGCGGGATCGGGTTGTTCGCCCTCCAGGTTCCGTTGGCGAACTCGAAGAAATCCGTGCAGGGATCGACCGACCGGTCGAGGTCGCCGAGCTCGACACCGCGCGACGGAGCCGCCCTCGAGAGCGTGACCGACGAGACCAGGAGAACCGCGAGCATACCGATGACGATGCGCATGAGAATCTCTCTTTCGTGAGGTGTCCTTCTAGTCCGACGGACGAGCGCTCTCCCGAAGGCGGAAGACGGACCACCGTCCGTCCCAAGGGATGCGCTCGAGGTGGGTTACGAGGAATCGATCGAGAAGTTTCCTGTCCGCTTCGAGGCGATCGGCCGGGTAGACCCGGTCGTCCAGGATCGGCTCGGGAAACCGGTTCCGCGTGTAGTTTCCGTACGGGAGCGGATTGACCACCACATGCGTGATGCCGGCCGCGGCGAGCTGCCGTGCGAAGGCATCGGGATCCCCGGCCGCCCTCAGGCCCGCGAGGATGGTGGGAGCCTCGAAAACGCTGTCGGCGATGAACGGCCGGTCCAGGAAGTAGAGCTGGTTCTCCCACATCGCGAGCACGCCTTCCCCGGCCGGCACGGTCCGGTTGAGGAACTCGGTAAGATCCCAAGAGTAGTTCCGCGCGAGGAGATCCCGCCGCGTGACCGAAAAGACTTCGAAGGCGGGCCGTCTGACATCCGGCTGAAGGATCGCCTGCCCGAGCCCCGCCGCGACGATCGCGACCGCCGTCGCGGTGAGCGCGCCCCTGCGGTCACGCAGCGGGGCCAGCGCCACGGCGGCGGAGGCGACGATCACGGGGACCCAGGCGACGAGGAAGCGGCCTTGCTGGGACCCCGCGGCCCACGCGGCGAATCCGGCGAGGACCAACAGCCGCAGGGGGGTCGCGAAGTCATCGCGCCGCCACGGGCGCGCCATCGACGCGAGCGCCAGCACCATCACGGCGGCGGAGAAGCTCGCGGAGCCGAACGCGAGGAAGGGACGAACGACCAGGTTCACCGGAAGGAGCAGCGTGCTACGCCAGCTCTTGACCGCGCCCCCCGCGGACGCGAGGTAGTTGTGGAACTGAACGTCCTGGATCGCGGACCAGTGCGCGCCCCCGAGCAGGCCGTACGCGTTCGGGTAAATGGGGTTACCCGTGACGACCGCGCCCTTCACGAGCCACGGAACGACGAGGATCGCTCCGGCGCCGAGGACGGTGGCGAGCCCCCTCGGCGGCCATCGCCTCTCTACCGGCGAGGGGGTGAGCGCGACGACGGCGAAGAGCGCCGCGGCGTGCGGCCAAACGGTGTACTTCGAGGCGCAGGCGGCGCCGGCGAGAACCCCGAGCGTTCTCAGGTGACCCGGTTCCCCGCGATCGCCCCACCACGAGCGGAGCGAAAGGACCGCTCCCAGGAGCAGCGCCCCGATCACCGGCTCGACGTACGCCAGCCCCATGTGCCATCGCACGTTCGCCCCGGAGACATAGAGGAGGGCGAGAATGCCGGGACCGGCCGGCCCGAGGAGCTCGCGCGCGAGCGGTGAGAGTCCCGCCATCGTCCAGACCGCGAACCCGAGCACGAAGACCTTGGCGGCGGTGAATTCTCCGAGTGCTCCGGGCATGACGTAGGAGAGATCGACGAGGTGCGGCATGTTGGCGTAGAGATTCCACGGCAACGCCACGAATCCGCGCGAGGCCAGGTAGAGCTTGGGGAGCAGCAGGTGGTACACGCTCTCGTCGTTCTCGAGGACGGGATAGAGGGCGCCGGGGAGGTGGAGGACGACGACGAGGATCGCGAGCGCCGCCGGCAGGTCGGTCAGCGCAAGCGATCGCACCCGGCGCCGCGGCGCGCGGACGATCTTCCAAGCCCCAGCCGCCGCGAGGGCGACGACGAGCGCCGCCAGAAGCGGGGCATACAAGAGCCGGAGCGTCGCGAGAACGACGGTCGCGCCGCCGAGCATCGCGAACCCGAGCATCCCCGACAGGAACGCCCCTTGGACGGGGGGCTCGCTCCCCGGCGGGACACGGAACAGCCGCGGGCGAAGCCACGACCCCGCGGTCCACATCGCGAGGTGGCAGGCGCCGGCCCACAGGACGGGCCCGGCGAGCTCTCCGGCGGTCACGAGGTATTCATTCCGATCGTGGAACGCCGCGTGAGACTCATCGCGGTCGCCAAATTCATGACCCCCCGAACGTATCCGCCCGCGGATCCCAGAAGGGGCCCGTGAGCCCGATGCGCGCGAAGATCTCGCGCATCTCCTCGGGGGCCGGGCGCCGCGCCTCGGGGGTGAGCCGCGAGCCGTACCATTCCCGAGCCAGCTCCCAGAGTTGGGAAAGCGTCACGAGCGGCCGCCTCGGCACGCCTGCCGCCGCGCACCACTCGTCGGCCCGTTCCTCCGACCGGAAGAACAGCATCGTCTTTCAGGTGTAGACGATGTCGGCCCACCAGCGCGACGCGGGTACCGCGAAGTGGGCCACGCACGGCTCCGGCTCGGGACCGTCGAGCCTGACCCGGATCGTCAGCGGCTCGCCGGTCTGCTCGCATCGTGATCGAACGACCGCCGGGGCGTGGAAGGCGGCCGCGATTCCGAGCGCATCCCACGAGCAGTTCGCAAAGTACGCGGCCCCACCGACCTCCACGCGGTGCTGCGTTGGCACGCCGGAAAACGGCGGGGCCATCAGGATCGTCTCGCCGTCCCCCGCCAGCACCAGAAGCCGGCGGGCGAACAGGCGCCCGTACGCCTCGCGGACGACCGCCCCTTCCATCCCGAGCGCCCGGACCATCTCCGCGACGCTGGGAGGACGCGTCGTATCGACGAGATGCCGGTACACCTCCGAGCGGACGCGCGCGTCGAGATCCATGTCCTCGCCCCGCGCGTCAGCCTTCGAGCTTGGCGTCCATCGTGATCGGAACGCCGAGGGCCTTCGAGACCGGGCACCCGGCCTTGGCGTTGGCCGCGGCCGTCTGGAACGCCTTGGCGTCGGCGCCCGGGATCTTCGCCGTCACGTCGAGGTGGACGCCGGTGATCGCGAACCCGCTCTCCTGCTTGTCCAGCGAGACCGTCGCGGTCGTCCGGATGCGCTCGGCGGTCATGCCGGCGGCGCCGAGCTGTCCCGACAGCGCCATGGAAAAGCACCCGGCGTGAGCCGCGCCGATCAGCTCCTCCGGATTCGTTCCGATGCCGTTCTCGAAGCGCGCGCTGAACGAGTACTGTGTCTCTTTGAGCACGCCGGTCTCCGTCGAGATCGTGCCGCGTCCGTCCTTGAGCCCACCCGTCCAGACCGCCGATGCCTTCCTCTTCATGGTGTCGCCTCCTTGAAAGTGGTCCCCCATGATGCCTAATCCTTCGACCCACGGCTAGAAGAGGTACGGGACCATGCGTTTCGTGATCGCCGCGTACTGCCGGTACTCCGGGTACCTCTCCGCCACCAGCGTTTCCTCGCAGAGCATCCGCCCCAGCGCCCCCACGAAGAGCAGCCCTCCGAGCGCCGCGTTGGTCACCGACGGGTGGGCGGCGGCGCCCGCCCAGCCGATGAGGCACGCGGCCGTGTAGATCGGATGCCGGATGTAGCGATACGGACCCGTGGTGACGAGCCCGCCGGCGGTCGCATCCGCCGCGGCGTGGAAGCTGCGTGACCCGAGGTTCATGCGGGCCCACACCATGAGGGCCACTGCGGCCGCCTGCACGCCGATCGCGACCGGCGACGGGGTGAAGAGCGAATGCGTCGCGAGCAGGCCGAGCATGGCGGCCATCATGAGCAGCAACGCCGCGAGCGAGAGGGATCGGAGCAAACGGCAGGCCTCGTTCGGCGCTTGACGAAGCGCCTTCGCGGACACGACTATACCTCCGCCATGCACCGCCTCGTCGTCTGCCCCGCTTGCAAGCGCCAGTACGACGCCTCGCCTCTCGCCGCGGGGTCGACCTTTGCGTGCCGGTGCGGCGCCACCGTCACGGTCGGGGGGGCGGTGGCCCGGGATGCCGCCGTGGTGCGATGCCAGTCCTGCGGCGCCGCGCGCGAAGAGGGCGCGTTGTCCTGCGCGTATTGCGGATCGGACTTCACGATCCACGATCAAGACCTCGACACGATGTGCCCCTCCTGCTTCGCGCGGATCAGCGACCACGCCCGTTTTTGCCACAACTGTGGCACGCCGATCGCGCCCGAAGACGTCGCGACGGCGACCACCGATCGCATGTGCCCCGCGTGCGGCGAAGGTCACGCCCTGCGAAGCCGGGCGCTCGGAGATTCGGGGTTCACGGCGCTCGAGTGCGGCCGGTGCGCCGGCTTGTTCATCGGCGAGACGGTCTTCTCGCTTCTCGAGGAGCGCGCTCGCAAGCTCGCCGATCCTTCCCCCGACGCGGCCTCCCTCCGTGCCACGGTCCAAGCCGGCCCGAGGCCGGCTCCGCCGCCGGGTCCCTTCTATCGCCCCTGTCCCGTCTGCGCGACCCGGATGACGCGCGTCAACTTCGAGCGCGTCAGCGGGATCCTGCTCGATCGTTGCAAGGAGCACGGGATCTGGTTCGACGCGATGGAGTTCGAAGCGACCTTGCGCTTCATCAAGAGGGGCGGCGAGCGTCTCGCGACCGACCGCGCGACCTCGGACACGCGCGCGCGCGAATCCGAGGAGCGCATCCGCGTCCAGCCTCGCGCTCCCGACGAAGAGCCGCGCACGAGCTTCCCCGGGTCGTCGGACGGATTCGCCCTCGGCGCGATCGCGTGGCTCGCGGAGTTCCTCTCGAGGCGGGCAAGGTAGGGAAAGTTCGGGTCAGCCGCCGCATCCTCCGAAGGATGGGATTCTCTCGCCTCCGCTCGACGACTTCCCGTACGACCCCGGGCCGGCCGACGCGCCCGGGGTGCCGCGATAGAGATAGAAGAAGACTTGCCCGGGGAGCGGGATGTCGGGATCGGGAGCGCTCGCGGTCGAGGGGACGGTCGAATCGTCGGCGAGGCAGACGACGGTCCCGAGATCGACCGATCCGTCTCCGCGCAGCGTGAGCGATGCCCGATCCCCGCGGATCGCATCGTAGAAGGCCGGTCCCGACTCCGTGTCCCAGGAAACGACCGTCGGATCGGATCCGGAACTGACCACGATCGCGGGCGGAGTCGCCCGGTCGATCAGGAAAACCTCGCCGCTGGCATCTGCGTTTCCGGGTGTACAGATTCCCGAGCTTCCGAAGACCGCCCTCGAACCGTTCGCGCTGAGCGACATGCGTCGGAGCGGCGGGCCGGCGATAAACGCATTGTCGGAGCAACCCTCGAGGCCCCCGACCCTTTCCGAGATTCCGGTGGTGACGTCGACTCGATACGCCTGCGGGTAATTGCTCCACTCCCATCCGTAACGCGGCACGTCGCTCCAGTAGTAGACGAACGCCCCGTCGCGGCTGATCGATGGGCTCTGATTGTTCCCTCCCCCGGTCGTCGTCAGCTGACGCGTGACCCCCGTCGAGGCGGTCCAGAGGAAGATCTCGTGATTTCCGTTTGCATTCGTCCCCAAAGGATTGCCGTTCGATTGGTAGGCGACCAGCCCTCCGCCGGCCGAGATATCGGCCAAAGTGGCGTAAAATGAAGGCGTCGTTCCGATCACCTGATCCTGCGTCCCGTCCACCCGCTGCCTGTGAAACTCGGTTGACACCTTGTAGACGACCCAAGTCCCTGTCGCGTCCACCCGCGAATCGTGTGCCGACGCCGTCTTCGACGTGATCCGCGCAAGCCCGGAGCCGTCCGGCTGCATTCGATAGATCGGTTGACCCGTAACCCCGCCTTCCCCCAACAGGTCCCTCCTCGTCTGGAAGACGACCACCGATCCGTTCCCGGCGACATGAGGGGAGGTGGCGGGGTTAAGGTCGCCTCCAAGCGTCGGGGTGAGCTGCCGCAAACCGGTCCCGTCACCGTTGACTGCGAGGATCTGGTAGACATGGTTCGGGTTCGTACCGAGCGGATTGCCGTCGTGGGAGAAGACAATGACGTTCCCGCTATCGGCGATCGACGGCTCCTTCGCGGTCCCGTCGACGAACGAGCTGAGCCTCACGAGACCCGTGCCGTCGGGGGCCACCCGGTAGAGCTGCTTGGGGAAATACCCGGAGTCGGCCGTGGGATTGGCCGTCGACAGGAAGACCACGCGCGTTCCATCCGCGGTCATGTCCGGCTCGAGCGAGTCGCCGGCGACAAGTCGGGTGAGCTGGATCTGACCGGTTCCCGTGAGCGTCCCGGCGTAGAGCTCTTCGCTCCGGTCGGGGTTGGGACCGCCCCACGGCTCGCTCCCCTCGCAGTTGAACGCCGTTCGCGAGCCCCCTCCCGCCACGCGGGCGAGCCATTGACAGGTCCCCCTGGGGGCCGGTTGATTGTCGAGATTTGTAAGGTTCGTTCTCGTGCCGCCGTTCCGACCGATCTTGAAGACGTCGCGCCGGAGGTCGTCTTCCACGTAGACGATGGTCTGCGCGTCGTCGGTGATGTCCGGCGCCCCCGAGTACCCGGGCGCGGCGTCGCCGAGACATGACCCGTCGAGCGAGTGCAGACCGGTCCCATTCCACTCGACGAGCGCAAGACCGCCTCCGCCGCTACAGCCCCCGTTGGTCGGATGGAGGGAGCTGTTGTCGGTCTGGAACGCCACGCTCTGCCCGTTTCCTGAAATCTGAAGGAACCCCGGCCCGAGCCCCGACAGGTTCGTCAGGAGGTGGTAGCCCGATCCATCCTGGAGAATTCCAGCGACTTGCAATTCATTGTTGATCGTCCCGTCAGTTGTGATGAATGCAACACGTTGGCCGTCGTCGGAGATCGTGGCCCAGCCGGAAAAGTGCGTGCTCGACGTGAGCTGTCGGAGATTGCTCCCATCCGCCTCGACGGCGAAGACCTGATTAATCCCTCCTGGGTTCGATCCGGTCAGATTCGCCGGCGAGTAGAAGACCACGCGGCTTCCGTTCCCGGCGATCTGGAACTGGAGTATGTCCGCGGGGGTGATCGTGAGCTGAACGAGACCGGAGCCGTCGGCGTTCACCATCACGAGCCGCCGATCCAAGAGAAAGACCACCTTGGAGCCGTCGTCGGTGACCGACGGACCGAAGTAGTAATAGTCGGGATCCACCCCTTCCGGGAAGCTGGTCACTTGCTCGCCGGCCCCCGTTGCCGGGTTCCACTTGAAGAGCTGGTAGCGGAGTCCGGGGTTCGTGCCGTACGGGTCCCCGTTGCTGACGGCGAAGGCGACGCTCCCCGCGTCGTCGAGGGCGGCCCCGGTCGTCCGGGTGTGGATCAGGCTGGTGAGCTGCCGCACAACCTGGGCCGGGGTCGAAGAGAACCAAACGACCGCCGCAAGGAGCGCGCTGGTTCGGAAACGAGCCATGGGGATGCCCCCCCTGGTCGTGACTATACGCGCAAAATGCGATCCGGAGGGATCAGCTCGGCCCGATCCTGACCGTCGCGGTCGCGAGGAAGATCTCACGCAGGAAGAAGACGAGCGCCCCGATGAGCGCAAGCATGGCGGCCACGAAGAGAAGCGCCACAACGCTCGACAGCTCGACGCCGGTGAAGGCGCCGACGAAGAGGGTCACGACGACGACGCAGACCAAGAGCGCGCAGGTCGTGCTGAGCGCCACGGCGCGCCCGACGAGCGTCGCCCGGCGCGACAACGTTGCGAGCTTATCGTGGAGGTTCTTCTTCTCGTCGGCCGAGGCGTCCGCGAGACGGCCCTCGAACACTCGCGCGCGGTCCACGATCCTGGCGAGACGGCTCGTCAGGACGTTCAGCATCACGCCGACGCCCGACAGCAGGAAGACCGGAGCGACCGAGAGTTGGATGACGTGGGCGACGTCGGAGGATCCCGGGGGTGCGGTCATCCGTGCGTCTAGGCCTCGATCGTCACGTGGCCGGGTTGGGCCGCGACGCGTCCGAGCCAGGCGCGAATCGCCGGATACCGGCCGAGGTCGAAGCCACCCTCTCCGGCGACGTGCGTGTAGGCGTAAAGGGAGATGTCGGCGAGCGTGTATCTGGTCCCGACCAGGAACTCCCGGCCGGTCAGGTGCTTCTCCATCGCATCGAGCGCCCGGTAGCCCGCCGCCTGCTTGGACGCGAGCGCGGCCTGGTCGACCTCGCCCTTGCGGTAGTGGAGCCAGAAGCGCGCCACCGCGATGTTGGGCTCGTGGTCGTACTGCTCGAAGAACTGCCACTGGAGCACCTGGGCGCGCTCGTACCGGTCTTCGGGGACGTAGCCGGTTCCGTCGCCGAAGTACCAGAGGATGGCGTTCGATTCGCCGAGCGGGCGTCCGTCGTCGAGGACGAGCGTGGGGACGCGGAGCGCCGGGTTCAGCCCGCCGAGGATCTCCGGCCGCTTCGACCGGTCCATCACCGACAGCTCCCGTCGCTCGTACGGGATCCCGAGCTGCGCAAGCAGGAGCCGGACCTTGTAGCAATTCCCCGATACCGCGTTGTCGTAGAGCACCATGGGCGCGAATCCTCCGTCGCCGGCGTCCAAGCGTACCGCGAAATTCTCCCGAATCGCCCCCTTCCCGCCGGACTATAATGCCGCGCTTTCCGCCACGATCGCGTTCGACGTCGAACGCCGGGTTCGAGCATGTTTCCGATCGGTGACGACAATTCTTCGCGCAGGTCGTTTCCGGCGGTCACGTACGCCCTGATCGCGCTGAACCTCCTGTTCTTCTTCGTCGAGCTCGGCGGCGGCGAGGCGTTCATCATGCGCTGGGCCTTCGTTCCCGCGCGCTTTTCCGCGGGCCCCGCCGGCGACGTCCCGACGGTCTTCACGGCCATGTTCATGCATGCCGGGTGGCTCCACCTCCTCGGCAACATGCTCTACCTCTGGATCTTCGGGGACAACGTCGAGGATCGGTTCGGGCATGTGCGGTTCCTGATCTTCTATCTGCTCTGCGGGATTGCCGCGACCTTCGCGCAGTTCGCGTTCGCCTCCGGATCCGAGATTCCGAACCTGGGCGCATCCGGCGCGATCGCCGGCGTGCTCGGCGCCTACATCCTGTTGTTCCCCGGGGCGCAGGTCCGGGTGCTGATGGGCCGGGGGATCGTCCCCATGCCGGCGCTCGTGGTCATCGGGCTCTGGATCGCGCTTCAGTTCTTCAGCGGGATCGGGTCCATCTCGAGCGCGGGGCAGACGGGCGGCGTCGCCTACATGGCGCACATCGGAGGCTTCATCGCCGGATTCCTATTGAGCTTCGTCTTTCGCGGACGGCGAGACGCGACGGTCCCGAGTTGACCGCTCAGGGCGCGGCGGAGGTCGGGGTTCGCTCCCCGCGGGCGTCGGCGACGGAGACCGCGGAGCGCAGGTAGTCCACGACGTCGGCCGCGGCGAAGCGGACGCGGTCGCCGATATGCTTGACGATCCCGAGGAGATCGTCTCCGCTCGTGAGGAGCGGCTTCTCGTCGGTGCCATCGGGTCTCGCCTGCCCTTCGCCGATGTTCGCCAGGAGCGCGTTGCAGAGGCACCGGCGGCCTTCGGTATCGGCGAGGGCCCCGCCCTTCGCGACGTAGGCATCCACCGGCTCGGCAGGGCATCGATAACCGAGCTTTCCCGCGGCATCGCGGAAGGCGTTGCGCAAGTATCCGAGATCGCAGACCCGCTTGCGCCGGTCGTCTTGGAAACCGGCGCCCTCCATCTCGACGACCTTGAACGGGAATCCCGTCGGTGAGACCCGGGGGTCGGTGTGAACGTTCACCCTTCCCTCGGCGACACCGGCCAGCACCTGCCGCTTGAGCTCCGGCGCCAGCCCCGATTCCTCGCAGTACGCGAAGAGGGTCCCGACCTGGATTCCGGCGGCACCCGCGTCGAGGGCGGTCCGGAGGCCGTCCGCGGTGCCGGTTCCTCCAGCCAACCAGAAGGGAAGCCCGAGGTCTCGAACCCGCTGCAAGTTCGGAACGTCGCGCTCTCCGTAGATCGGCTCGCCGCGGTCGCTCAAATGGAGCACCCCGCGCGGCGGCGCGTTGTGCCCACCCGCCTGCGGCGCCTCGAAGACGAATCCGTCCACCCGGCCGTTCGCCTTGTGCGCGAGCGAGGCCGCCAGCGTGTCGGAGGAGACGATCGGCAGGAACTTCGGACGCCCGAGCGCCCGTTCGACCGGGGCCCCGTGCGCGCGGGGATCGAACGTCAGGAACTCGGTCGTTCCTTCGGGAAGCCCCTCGACGTCGAACTTGATGGACGCGGGTTCGTGCCCGGCGAACGCGTCGAGCGCCCCCGGAATCTCCCTGGGGATTCCCGCGCCCATCAGCACGTAGTCCACCCTGGCGAGCATCGCGCCATAGAGCGACGCGAGGTTGGGGATCTGGACCTTCGTCAGCAGATTGAGACCGACGGGACCACCGTGCCCCTCCTTGGCCAGGTAGACCTCGACGAAGTTCGCCAGCATCGTGATCCGGTGGCGTAGAGCGTCGGTCGGCTGCCGGTACATCGGGAGCAGCCGGTAGGCCTCGGACGCTTTCCGCCCTTCCGGGCGGAAGTAACGGCGCAGCACCGCGCCGCTGATCTCCGGCATCGGGAATTTGGCCATGGCGCGCCGGACGTGCCCGCCCGCGTCCCCGTCCTGGAGCCGCCGCACCAGGATCGTGTCGAGCATCGACCCCGAGACGACGCCGAGCTGCCCCTTCAGCGCGACCGCGCGGGCCAGGACCCAGTTGGAGATCCCCGCGCCCATGCCCCCCTGGATGATCAGCGGGTACGGGCCGCGGGCCAGCTCGTCGAACGTGGCGTCCACGCTCCTAGCTTACAGGCTGGACGGCCGGCGGGGAAATGCTCCGCCGGACACTCCTTGTCCGCTCGGCGTTACGGCAGCTGGTACGTCGAGAGGCTGTTCCCATCCACCGTGAACAGGAGCTTGGCCGACGGCAAGACCTTCACGACGTCGGCCTTTCCCGCGGAGAAGAGAACTTTCCCGGCGGCGACGTCCACGACGCTGACCTCGTTGCCGTAGTGGGCGATGAGGAGCTTGCCCGTGTCCGTCTGGAAGAGACCGGCCGAGTCGTCGTGTGCGTCGAGGTCATGGATCTTCGCGAGCTTCTTGACCGAGCCATCCACCTTCCACGCCGCCGCGCACGAACCGGCTTGCACCCCGGCGACCCCGCCCTTGCCCAGCAGCACGGTCGCGTCCCCCGATCGCACGGTCGAGAGGATTCCGCCGATCCCGAGCTTGCTCGGTTTGCACCCTTTTTCCTTTTGCACCTTGACGACGTCGCACACCGAGGCATCCTTCGGCATCGGCCCCATCATGGCGTAGTCCCGCCCCTCGAAGTCCGTGCACTTCCACTGCTCCTTGCCGGTCGCCGCTTCGAGGCCGACGAATCCGTACGGATTCTCGTCGATGTAGACCTCCGGCTCCTCGACGTAGGTGGCGGCTCCGAACTCGGTGACGATCGTCGTGCGCGCCCCGAAATCGTTCGCGTCGCGGAGCAGCCCCTCCTTGAAGATCACGGCATCGCCGCCGGCGGCGAGCCCGGAAATGAGAGAGACCCCCTTGCTCTTGCTCGTCCAGCGCTCCTTGCCCGTGGCGGCATCGATCGCGTGGACCTCGTCCGTCCCGGCGACGTAGATCACCCCCGGCCCCTCGACCGGCCGAGGGTTCGTCGACATGTAGATCCTGTTCTGGGTCATGCTCCGGATGATCGCGAACGAATTCGACCCCCCGTACATCATGATCTTGTAGGAGTTCGGGAGATTGAGATCGGCCGCCCAACGTTCCTTCCCTCCATCCCAGTCGTACAGGCGCACGCCACGGCCGTCGGTCGCGAGCAGGACTCCCTTGGCCTGGTCCAGGTAGTAGGGGCCGTTCACCTTTTCGCCGACGACGTTGCGCAGCACCTGGCGTGTGTCCACGGTACCGCCGTTGTAGGCATGCCACTTCACCTCGCCGGTGGCGGGAGAGACGCGATACAGGTGCATGCCGACGTTCGGGGTCTTGTCCGAGCCGCGGACCGCCGTCATGACGACGAGGTCGTCCCCGCCTCCCGCCCGGCTG
Source organism: Acidobacteriota bacterium (assembly GCA_041500265.1). GTDB lineage: Bacteria > Acidobacteriota > Polarisedimenticolia > Polarisedimenticolales > DASRJG01 > DASRJG01. Next base: position 22,550 of record JBGQLU010000047.1, read on the forward strand.
GCCGCGACCTGGCCGAGGATCGAGTTCTCGGGGCTCTTGCCGAGGACCTTCCCCGCCTTCGCGTCCGCGATGACCAGCCGGCCCCCGAGGCTCAACAGGAGCGGCTCGTCCTGCCCCTCGGATTCGAGCTGGAACGCCTCGACGTCGGCCGCCGCTTCCGGGCTCGGGAACGTCTCCGAGGCGAGAACCTCTCCGGTGGCGTTGTTCAACAGCACGACCTGTTTCGAACAGTGAACGAGCAGCAGCCGGCCGAAGGCGTTCACCGAGGAAAGCACGACGTCTTGCCCACCCCGCCGCTTGTTCCCCGTGTCCGCGGCGGACCACAGCTCCTTGCCGTCGGTACCGATGAAGACCGTCCGCCGGTCGAGGAACACGAGGACGCCGGATTCGGGGTCGTCCTTGCGCGCCCAGGCGCTCGGGACCAGGTCCCCGTTCAGCGGCTCCTTCGCGCTCCAGAGAACCTTCCCCTTGGCGATGTCCCACACGGCCACGCCGTTCTCCCAGGCCGTCAGGTACGCGCGGGGGTTCCCTGCCGACGTCACCCGCGCCTCCATCTTGAATCCGTCGCCGGGTGAGGCATGCCACCGGTCCTGCCCGCTGAGGACGTCGACGCCGACGAGCTCCTTGCTCGTGCTGTAGACGAACGTCCCATCCTCGAAGCGCCCCCAGAACCCTTTCTCCTCGAACCCGTCGAGCGTCCGCTGGTACTTCATCGACCCGTCGGCCGTGTTGAGTCCGGTCAGCTTCTTGCCGTCGCGGGCGAAGACGACCTTGCCGCCCGCTCCGGCGTCCAGCCGGACCAGGTCGTACTTCGTCTCGGCGCTCCAAACCGGTTTTGCCGCCGGCGCCTTGTCCGCGGCGCGGCCCGTGGTCACGGTGCATGCCACCCCCAAGATCAGCACCACCGGAAAACGACCCGCGACCCCCACGCGCGTCCCTCGAAGCATCATGATCTTCACTCCCTGCGAAACGGGCCGCGACACGCGGCGCCGACGGCGGCTTCGTCCACTGCAAGCCCGATGCCGTCCGAGCATTCTAACAACGGCGCGGATTGCCGGGTCTCCAGAGGGCCGGACACTCTCGAAATCGAGAGCCGTCTCTCGAGTCGGAGAGTGGAATCCGGTGCAATAGGAACTCGCGGAATCCCGTCATCATGGAGGACGATCGAAACGATGCGACCCGGAGTCGGCGGCGTGATGAGCGAGAGCGGCAGATCGACGATCGAGACGCTCGCCGGCTTCTTCGCCGAGGAGCGCCGGAACCTCGTCGGTTATCTCCGCCGCCGCGCCCGAGCGTTGGAGGAGATGGACGCCGAGGACATCGTCAGCGAGGTGGCCCTCCGACTCTTCGAGCGGCCCGACCTGGTCGGGGACGTCGAGAACCTGGCGGCGTACGTGATCCGCGCCCTTCAGAGGCGCGTCGTGGATTGGGTTCGGGAACGCAAGCGACTGGCGCCGCTCGACGAGAGGACGACCCGAGTTCAGGAGGCCGCGGACGGCGAGGAGGGAATCCGGCCGAGCATCGCGCGGGCGGCGGAGGACGCCGAGTTCCGCCGGCGTTTCTTCGCGGCGCTCGCCGCCCTGCCACCGCCTCAGCGCGCGATCTGGATCGCGACGCAGCTCGAAGGACACACGTTTCAGGAGATGGCGGAACGGTGGGGCGTGCCGCTCGGCACGCTGCTCGCGCGGAAACACCGGGCCAACGAATTCCTGCGATCGGCCCTCCGCGACCTGTGGGACGGCGCATCGTGACGACGAAGGAAAGGGGAACACCATGACGAACGACGGAAAGACGATTTCGCGGTTCTGGGGCTTGCGCATCGGAGCCCCCGTGGCCGGAGGAC
>JBGQLU010000048.1:0-24282 GCA_041500265.1 Acidobacteriota bacterium
CGCCGTTCCGCGAGCTGGTGGTGGTATGCGTCATCCCGGGAGGGAGCCGTCCGCGCCTAGCGACCCATCATCGTTGCCGCGACCGGCCCACCTCCCGAGAGGGAGGTGGGCTTTTTCGTTTTTGGCCCGAGGAGAGCACGCACCGTGGAACCGACCGCGTTCGACATTCCGGCCGACCTCGACACGCCGGTATCGGCATTCCTGAAGCTCGGGCCGCTCGAGCCGAGGTTCCTGCTCGAGAGCGTCGAAGGAGGGGAGAGGATCGGGAGGTTCTCATTTCTCGGTTTCGGCGACGCGGCCGAGATCCGCCTCGACCCGGACGGCGACGGCCTCTCGCGGCCTGACCCGGGAGCGTTTCTCTCCCGCCTGCGGGCCGAGCTCCGAGCGGCGCCGCGGCTCCACCCCGAGATTCCGCGGGTGCCGTTCACGGGCGGGCTCGTGGGCGCGATCGGGTACGACGCGACCCGGCGGCTCGAGCGGCTGCCGCGCTCGGCGCGGCGCCGTCCGGGAGAGCCGGAGGCGCTTCTGATGGCGCCGCGTTCGCTCCTCGTCTTCGATCACCTGACCCGACGCGCGGCTCTGATGCATGCGGGAGGAGAGGCCGAGCGCCGCGACCTGCGCGCCGAGGTCGTCCGGGCGCTCCACGGCCCGATTCTGGCGCTTCGGCGGCGGGGCGGCCCGGGGGAGTTCCGCGCGAGCCTCGGCCGGCGCGACTTCGTCGCCGCCGTAGGGCGGGCGCAGGAGGCGATCCGCGCGGGGGAGGTGTTCCAGCTCGTCCTGTCGAGCCGCACCGAAGCCCCCTTCGACGGCGATCCGTTCGCGGTTTATCGCGCGCTGCGGCTCATGAACCCGTCGCCATACTCCTTCTTCCTGCGCTTTGCCGACACGACCCTGATCGGAAGCTCTCCCGAGGCTCTCGTCAAGCTCGACGGACGCGAGGCCCAGCTGCGACCGATCGCGGGCACGCGTCCGCGGGGAGTGGACGACGAGGACGACCTTGCGCAGGAGCACGGACTCACGTCCTCCCCGAAGGAGGCGGCGGAGCACGTCATGCTCGTCGATCTGGCGAGAAACGACCTCGGACGCGTGGCGGTCCCCGGGTCGATCGCCGTGAAGCCGTCGCGGACCGTCGAGCGCTATAGCCACGTCATGCATCTGGTGTCGGGCGTGCGCGGCGTTCTCTCTGCCGAGCGCGATGGGTTCGACCTGTTCGGCGCGGCCTTCCCCGCGGGGACGGTCACGGGAGCGCCGAAGGTCCGCGCGATGGAGCTGATCGACGCGATCGAGCCGGTCGGCCGGGGGTTCTACGCCGGCTCGGTCGGGTACTTCGCTCACGGGGGCGCGACCGATCAGGCGATCGCGATCCGGACGATCGTGGTGCGCGACGGGACGGTGTCCATTCAGGCGGGTGCCGGGATCGTGGCCGAGTCGGATCCCGAGCGCGAGCACGACGAGGTGCTCGTGAAGGCGGCGGTGCTCCGCGCGGCGCTCGAGGACGCGGCGGAGGGGGCATGAGCGCGCACGTGTTGCTCGTGGACAACTACGACTCGTTCACCTGGAACCTCGCCCAGGTGTTCCTCGCGCACGGCGCCCGGGTGGACGTCGTCAGGAACGACGCGATCGGCGCGCGCGAGGCGGTCGACCTGGCGCCGACGCACCTCGTCGTCTCGCCGGGGCCGGGACGCCCCGAGGCGGCGGGGGCGTCGATTCCGATCCTCGAGGCGCTGATGCACCGCGTGCCGACGCTCGGCGTTTGCCTCGGTCACCAAGCGCTCGCCCTGATCCTCGGTGGACGGGTCGTCTCGGCGCCACGGCTGATGCATGGGAAGCCTTCGCCGGTCTACCACGACGGCCGGACGATCTATGCCGGACTGCCGAATCCGTTCCCGGCCGGCCGCTACCACTCGCTGTGCGTCGAAGACGGCTCGCTGCCCGCGTCGGTGACCATCAGCGCCTACACCTCCGAGGGGGAGATCATGGGGCTGCGCCACCCGACGCTCGCCGTCGAAGGGGTTCAGTTCCACCCCGAAAGCGTGCTGACGCCGGACGGCGAGCGGCTCCTTCTCAACTTCCTCGACGGCGGCGCGCGATGAGAGCGCGGCTCGAGCGGCTGCTCGGCGGGAGCTCGCTCGACGAGGAGGCGGCGTACGCCCTCTTCGAGGATCTCGCCGACCCAAGGACCCCGCCGGTCGCGGTCGGGGCCGTTCTCGCGGCGCTCCGGGCGAAGGGGGAGACCGGCGAGGAGATTCGCGGGCTCGCGCGGGCGATGAGGGCTCGCGCCCGCTCCTGCGTGCTCCCCTTCGCGGAGAGGCTGGTCGACGTCGTGGGGACCGGCGGGGACGGGACGGGGAGCTTCAACCTCTCGACGGGGTCGGCGCTTCTCGCCGCGGCCTGCGGGGTGCCCGTGGCCAAGCACGGATCGGGAGCGGTGTCGGGACGCTGCGGGAGCGCCGACGTGCTCCGCGCGCTCGGGCTTCCCCTTCCGCTCCCGGCGGAGGCGGTCCCTGACCTCCTGGAGACGACCGGCTTCACCTTCCTGCACGCGCCGAGCTACCACCCGGCGCTCGCGACGCTCGCTCCGCTCCGGCGCGCGCTCGGGACCCGCACCGTCTTCAACCTGCTCGGCCCGCTCGCCCATCCCGCGGCGCCGCCGTTCGCGGTGATCGGAGCGTTCTCGATCGAGGCCGCCCGCGCGATGGCGGAGGCTCTGACGGGACTCCCGTTGCGCCGCGCCTTCGTCGTCCACGGGGCGAACGGCTGGGACGAGCCGACGCCGGTTGGCCCGTTTCACCTGTTCGACGTGCGCCCGGGACGCATCGTGCCCCAGATCGTCGATCCGGCGGCGGTGGGACTGCGTCGAGCGCGCGCCGAGGATCTTCGCGGCGGAGACGCCGAGACCAACGCCCGCGCCCTCCGCCGGGTCTTCGAAGGGGAAGCCTCCGCGCACCGCGACGCCCTCGTGCTCGGGGCCGCGCTGGCGCAGGAGGTCGCGGGACGGTGCGGGAGCCTCGGCGAGGGGGTCGCGCGAGCCGGCGATGCTCTTCGATCCGGCGGAGCCCTGCGGCTGCTCAATCGGGTGGCGGCGTTTCGCCCCCGTGAAGCGAGGCGAGCCCATGCGTGACTTTCTCTCTCGCATGGCGGTGCTGAGCGGCGAGCGCGCGGTCACGGCGCGGGCCCTGACGGCGGAAGCGGATCTTCTCGGGCGCATCGCGATGTTGCCGGCCCCGCGTCCGCTGCGCCTGCCAGGCGCGGGGTTCGACGTGATCGCCGAGGTGAAGCTCCGGAGCCCGTCGGTCGGCAGGAGCGCTCCGGAGCGCCGCGATCCCGAGAGTACCGCCCGCTTTCACGCCTGCCTCTTCGCGCACGCAGGCCCGTCGGCGATCTCGGTGCTGACCGAGCCGGAGGCGTTCGGAGGATCGCTTGCGATTCTTGAAGGGATCGCTCGGGCGGTCGAGCTTCCCGCCATGAGAAAGGACTTCCTGGTCGACCCGTACCAGGTCGTCGAGGCGCGAGCGTACGGCGCGTCGGGAATCCTGCTGATCGTCCGCCTTCTCGACGACCGGATGATCGCCGAGATGCTCGATGCCGCGTTCTCGCTCGGGCTGTTCGTCCTGGTCGAAGCGTTCGACCGCGACGACCTCGATCGGGCCGGCCTGGCGCTCGAGGGCCGCCCGGGAATCGCGCTCGTCGGCGTGAATGCGCGGGATCTGACGACTCTGCGCGTCGATCCGCGTCGCTTCGAGAGGCTGGCCTCCCACGGACCCGCGGGCGTTCCGCTCGTGGCCGAGAGCGGACTCACCGGAGCCGACGCCGCCGCCCGGGTCGCGGCCCTCGGGTACCGCGCGGCCCTCGTCGGCGAAGCGGCGATGCGCGCGATCGATCCCGTGGGTCTCCTGTCTTCGATGATCGACGCCGGCCGCGCGGCGGCCGGTGCGGCGGAGGTATCCCGATGATCGCGCCACCCCTCCCCGACGTTCGCGGCCGATTCGGCCGGTACGGCGGCCGCTTCGTTCCCGAAACGCTCGTGGGGGCGCTCGACCGTCTCGTGGACGGGGCGCTTCAGGCGTTCGACGACCGCGCGTTTCGCGCGGAGCTCGACGAGCTGCTCGCCTCTTGGGTCGGGCGCCCGACGCCCCTGTCCCCGGCGCCGGGGTTGTCCTCGGCCTGGGGTGCTTCGATCTGGCTGAAGCGGGAGGATCTCGCCCACACGGGGGCCCACAAGATCAACAACGCGATCGGGCAAGCGCTGCTGGCGCGACGCCTCGGCGCCAAGCGCGTGGTCGCCGAGACGGGCGCGGGGCAGCACGGGGTCGCCGCGGCGGCCGCCTGCGCGCGTCTGTCGCTTCCCTGCCGTGTCTACATGGGTGCTCAAGACGTCGTGCGCCAGGCGCCCAACGTCGATCGCATCCGCCGCTTCGGCGCCGAGCTGATTCCGGTGGCGACGGGGGACAAGACCTTGCGCGCGGCGATCGACGAGGCGATCCGGGATTGGGTCGCCGATCCGGACGGGACCTACTACCTGATCGGATCGGCGGTCGGACCGCACCCGTATCCGTGGCTCGTCCGGTCGTTTCAAGACGTGATCGGGCGCGAGGCCCGCGCACAGGCTCTCGCGGCGTTGGGCCGCCTCCCGGACGCGGTGGCCGCCTGCGTCGGCGGAGGCTCGAACGCCATCGGACTCTTCCACGCGTTCGTCGACGACGCTTCGGTCGGGCTCTATGGATTCGAGGCGGGTGGGCGAGGCGGAGCGCCGGGCGCTCATGCGGCCACGGTGTCGCGGGGGAGCGCCGGGGTCCTGCACGGGAGCCTATCGCTCCTCCTTCAGGACGACGACGGACAGGTCATCGACGCGCACTCGATCGCGGCGGGCCTCGACTACCCGGGGGTGGGGCCCGAGCACGCGTATCTCGCGGAATCGGGACGGGCGGCGTACGAGCCGGTGGGGGATGGGGACGCCATCGAGGCGTTCGAACTCTGCTGCGCCGCCGAAGGGATACTCCCTGCGCTCGAGAGCGCGCACGCGCTGGCGGGGGCGAAGCGGCTGGCGGCGGCCCGTCCCGGCTCGGCGATCGTGGTGGGACTGTCGGGACGGGGGGACAAGGACCTGCCGGCGTTGGCGGAGCTGAGGCGATGATCGCCGGGCCAGATCGCATCGAAGCTGCGATTCGACGCGCCGCGTCGGCGGGGCGCCCGGCGTTGGCGGCCTTTCTCACCGCCGGGTTCCCGTCGCTGAGATCCTTCCCGGCGTTCCTTCGCGCCACCGCCTGCGCCGCCGACGTGATCGAGATCGGCGTGCCGTTCAGCGATCCGATGGCGGACGGGGTGACGATCCAGAGAACGAGCCGGATCGCGCTCGAAGAGGGGACGACGCTCGCGTGGATCCTGGCGACACTCTCGGCCGAGACCGCGGGGTTCAGGGCGCCATGCGCGCTGATGAGCTACGTGAACCCGCTCCTGGCGTACGGGGCGGAGCGCCTGGCCGCGGATGCCGCGGAGGCGGGGGTCGCGGCGTTCATCGTTCCCGACCTTCCGCTCGAGGAGCAGGATCTCCTGGCGCCGTCCCTGCGCGCGCGCGGGATCGGGCTCGTGCAACTTGCGACGCCCGCGACCCCTCCGGCGCGGCTCCACGATCTCTGCGCCGCTTCCGACGGGTTCGTCTACGCGGTCGCGGTCAACGGCACCACCGGCGGACGGGCGGGGGCGGGGGAGCACGTCCGCGAGTACTTGTCCCGCGTCCGCGCGGCAAGCCGGCGCCCGGTGCTGGCGGGGTTCGGGATACGCACGCGTCACGACGTCCAGGCGCTCGTCCCACCGGCGGACGGGGTGATCGTGGGCTCGGCGCTCCTGGAGTCGATCGAGCGGGGAGAAGACCCGGAGTGGTTCCTCCGGTCGCTTCGCGAGGCGCCGGTCGCCCGGATGGAGGCACGTCCATGATCGCGATCCTGTCGTCGGGCTGCACGCTCAAGGAAAAGACCGACGTCGTACGCTTGCTGGAAATCCTCGGGCACCGGGTGAGCGTCAGCCCGTTCGGCCGCGAGACAATCGTCGGCGTCGTGGGGACGTCGGCGCCCGAGCTCGAGGCGCGTCTCGCGGCGATGCCGGGCGTCCGGGAGACGCGGCGGGACGTCCCTCCGTACGCCCTCGTCTCGAGGGAGCATCATCCGGAGACCACGGTCGTGAGAGCGGCCGGGGTGGAGATCGGCGGGGACGAGGTGGTCGTCATCGCGGGCCCCTGCTCGGTCGAATCGGAAGCGCAGATCCTGCGGATCGCTCGCGGCGTCGCGGCGTGCGGCGCGCGCCTCCTCCGCGGAGGAGCGTTCAAGCCGCGGACCTCGCCGTACGGATTCCAAGGGCTGGGGGAAGAAGCGCTGGACCTCCTCGAGCGCGCGCGTGAGGAGACGGGGCTGGGAATCGTCACCGAAGTCGTGTCCGGCGAGGACGTCCCGCGGGTAGCTCGGACGGCGGACGTCCTTCAGGTCGGCGCCCGCAACATGCAGAACTTCCGGCTGCTCGAGGCGTGCGGCCGCCAGGGGAAGCCGGTGCTGCTCAAACGAAGCCACATGGGGACGATCGACGAGCTGTTGCTGGCGGCGGAGTACGTGGTGACGCACGGGAACCCCCGCGTGATCCTCTGCGAGCGGGGGATCCGCACCTTCGAGACCGCGACGCGCAACACGCTCGACGTGTCCGCGGTTCCGGTCCTGAAGGAGCGTACGCATCTTCCGGTGATCGTCGACCCGTCGCACGCGGCCGGGCGGCGGGAGTGGGTGCCGGCGCTGGCCGCGGCGGCGGTGGCCGCCGGGGCGGACGGGTCGATCGTCGAGGTCCACGACCGGCCGGACGAGGCGCTCTCGGATGGCCGCCAGAGCCTGACGCTCCAAGGATTCGAGGCGATGATGCGCCGCCTCCAGCGGGTGGCCGCGGCCGTGGACCGGAGGCTCGGAGTATCCTTCGCGCCTTCTGGAGGTCCGACATGCCCGACCGCGTCCCCCCGGCCGACCTGACCCGCGTCGCGACCTATCCGCTCGGGGAGCGCTCGAACAAGGTACGGGTCGACGAGTTCGCGCGCCCCGTCAACGCCTCCTCGAGCCTGGGAGACTTCCTCGACGGGCTTCCGGACATCCTGGCGGCGAAGGTGCTTCGTGAGCTGGCCGCGGCGGTCGTGCAGGCGCGGGACGCGGAGAAGACGGTCGCCGTCGCGTGCGGGGCCCACGTGATCAAGGTCGGGCTCTCCCCGGTTCTGATCGGCCTGATGGAAGAGGGGATGATCACCGCGATCGCGCTGAATGGCGCGGGGGCGATCCACGACTGGGAGATCGCCGCGATCGGAGCGACCTCGGAGGACGTCGGACGGGTTCTCCATCAGGGGAAATTCGGGATGGCGGAAGAGACGGGGCGGGCGCTGAACGACGGCGCGAAGGAGGCAGCCCAGCGCAATGAAGGGTTCGGCAAGGCGCTCGGGCGGAGGATCGTGGAAGCTGGCCTGCCGCACCGGGACAAGAGCGTGCTCGCCCGCGCCTTCGAGCTGTCGATCCCGGTGACGGTCCACGTCGCGATCGGGAGCGACATCGTCCACCAGCATCCCTCCGCCGACGGAGCGGCGATCGGGGCCGCCACCTTTCTCGACTTCCGCAGGCTGGTGACGATCGTCTCCGGCCTGTCGGGGGGCCTTTGGATCAACCTCGGGTCGGCGGTGCAGCTCCCGGAGGTCTTCCTCAAGGCGCTTTCGGTCGCCGAGAACCTGGGGCACGACGTGACGGGGTTCGCGACCGCGAACCTGGACATGATTCGCCAGTATCGGACCGACGAAAACGTGCTGAGGCGTCCCACACTCGGGAAGGGGAAGAGCTTCTCGTTGACCGGGCACCACGAGATCAACGTGCCGCTCCTGGCCGCCGCGATCGGGCTGGAGCGGGCACGCCGAGAGTCTCACCGTTGATCGAGCGCGTCGCCGTCGTCCAGACGGCATTCTTGGGCGACATCGTCCTCACCACACCGCTCCTCCGCGAGCTGAAGCGCCTCAATCCGAACTCCGAGACCACCGTGGTGACGACCCCTCTGGGGCGGGCGGTCCTCGCCGGGCATCCGCACGTCGATGCGATCCTGGTGCACGACAAGAAGGGGCCGGACCACGGTCCCGCGGGGGTGGCGCGCGCCGCCTGGAATCTCCGGAACGATCGGTTCGACGTCGCGATCGCGGCGCAGCGGTCCTCGCGCACGGGGCTTCTGGTCCGGGCGAGCGGCGCCCCGCAACGGATCGGCTTCGACAACGCCGCGGGGCGCTGGGCGTATACCGACCGGGTGAGCTGGAACCCCTCCGAGCACGCCGTTCGCCGTTATCTGGCGCTCGCGGCACCGCTCGGCAGCGATCCGGCAACGGCCGACCCCACGCCACTTCTCGCCGTGGATGGCGTTGCCAGCTCCAAGATCAACCGGCTGCTGTTGCAGAGCGGCATCAGCTCGAACGACGCCATCCTTGCGGTCTCCCCCGGATCGATCTGGGGAACGAAGCGCTGGACCCCCGTCGGCTTCGCCGAGGTTGTCCGCGCCGCCCCAGGGCTTGGATTGCGACCCGTTCTCGTCGGATCCCCTGATGAGGAAGAGCTGTGCCAGCAGATCGCGAAGCTCTCCGGCGCACGGGCTCCAGTTCTCGCCGGCGCCACCGGCCTCCCCGAGCTGATCGCGCTCCTGGCTCGCGCGCGCGTCCTCGTCGTCAACGACAGCGGTCCCGGCCACGTCGCCTCCGCCGTCGGAACCCCCGTCGTCGCCATCTTCGGTCCGACCGTGCCCGCGTTCGGCTACACGCCGTGGGGACCGAAGAACGTTATCGTCGAGTACGAAGGGTTGTCCTGCCGTCCGTGCGACAGCCACGGCCCTCAGGTCTGCCCGCTCGGGCACCACCACTGCATGACCGAGATTCCGGCAGGCCGGGTGATCGAGGCGGTGGAGACGGTGATGCGCGCAGCGGATCTCCAGACTTGATCTGCAAACGGTTCGCGTGGATCCTTCCCAGCGATGCACCACGCTGTCCGAGCCTCTAGGACGGTTGCGTTCGGGGTGATCGTGCTCATCGGATGTCTTTGTTCCGGCTGCCACTCGGGGGAGGCCATGGACGGCTGTGACGAGCTGGCGCAGCGTCTGTACAAGGCGCGTCAATCGGGTGAACGGTCACGAATCGAGGACGTGCTCAGGTCGGCGGATCTTTCGACGGAGGGGCGCGAGGCGCTGGTCTCGAGAATCGTCGAGCGCGAACGGACCTACGGCTTCCAGAAGTCGCGACGACGGTATCTGAGCAACGCTTCGCTTCAGCGGTCCGGATTTCCCGACGAGCATTACTCCGTTCGAACGGGCTACAACCTGGTCTATCCGAATGGAACTACGTGGGAAGAGATCGTCTGCCGTACCGATACCGAAGGTCGACACCCGGCGATCATCGATCTGACACTCGGCCCTTTCAGCACGAGCCCGCCTGCGGAGGGAAGCCGACAGAAGTAGCTCGGCGCTAGCTCCCCGTCCTCCCCGGATACGCCGCGATCGCCTTCGCGAAGATCTCCATCGCGCGCTTGAGCTTCGCCTCGCCGAGCACGTAGGCGAGGCGGATCTCGTCGCGGCCGAGACCGGGGGTGGCGTAGAAACCGTCGGCGTGGGCGATCATGACGGTCTCGCCGTCCACGTCGAAGTCGCGGACGAGGAACTCGGCGAACCCGTTCGCGTCGTCGATCGGAAGGCGGGCGCAGAGGTAGAACGCCCCTTCGGGTTTTCTCACCACGACGCCGGGGATGGAGGCAAGACATTCGAACACGAGGTCGCGGCGCTTCTCGTACTCGGCGATGACGCCGTGGATGTAGCTCGTGGGGACCTCGGTCAGCGCGGTGCAGGCGTACTGGCCCAAGGTCGGCGGGCAGAGGCGCGCCTGGCCGAACCGCAGGATCGCGTCCATCAGGTCCCTGTTGCGGCTGACGATGTTCCCGATGCGGATGCCGCAGAGGGAGTATCTCTTCGAGACCGAATCGACGACGACCACCTGGTCGTCGAGACCCTGAAGGGTCAGCGCCGAATGGTGGGTGGCGCCCCCGTAGACGAACTCCCGGTAGACCTCGTCGGCGATCAGGTACAGCCCTCGATCGCGGCAGATCGAGGCGAGCATCGCCATCTCGGCGTCGGTGTAGACGGTGCCGGTCGGGTTGTTCGGGGAGCAGATCAGGATGGCGCGCGTCCTGGCGCCGATCTTCGCCTCGATCGCCGCTCGCGCCGGCAGGTGGTAGCCGTCCTCGGCGCGGGTCGTGACCGGGACCGGCTGGACGCCGACCATCGCGGCGAAGCCGTTGTAGTTCGTGTAGAAGGGCTCGAAGACGAGCACCTCGTCGCCCGGATCGCAGATCGCTCCCAGCGTGAAGAGGATCGCCTCGCTTCCCGCCGTGGTGACGAAGATGTGCTCGGGGGCGAGGTTCAACCCCACCCCGCGGTAGTACGTGCGAAGCGCCTCGATGAACTCGGGGAGCCCCTGCGACGGCCCGTAGGGGATGAACTTCGCGTCGTACGACCGCAGGCGGTCGAGGATCGCGCGCGGGGTCTCGATGTCCGGCTGGCCGATGTTGAGGGCGTAGATCGTCTTCCCGGCCTTGCGCGCCGCCGCGGCCAGGGGGGCGAGCCGACGGATCGGGCTCGCCGGCATGATCCGCGCGCGTTGCGATAGGGTCGTCCGCACAGTCATCGTAAACTCCTCGCGATCGGCCCCGTAGTGTACCGCGTAGGAGACCTCGATGAAGCGATCGACCGCCGCTCCCTTCGTGATCGTCATGCTCGGATGGGCCGTTTCCGCCCGCGCCGCCGCCCCGAACGGGTACTACCGCGCCCCCGCCATCCACGGCGACACGCTCGTCTTCGCCGCCGAGGGGGACCTCTGGAGGGTGCCGGTCGCGGGAGGCCTCGCGCAGCGGCTGACGACCGCTCCCGGGGACGAGACCAACCCCGCGATCTCCCCCGACGGGGCGTGGCTCGCCTTTACCGCGTCGTACGAAGGACCGTCCGAGGTCTACGTCATGCCGCTCGAGGGGGGCGCGCCCAAGCGGCTCACCTACGAAGGGGGAGGGGCCACCGTCGCCGGCTGGACCCCCGACGGGAAGATCCTCTACGGCACCAACCGGTACGCCACCGCCCCGGACGAGCAGGTGGTCGCCGTCGACCCGGTCTCCGGAGTGGCGGCCCTTCTGCCGCTGGCGCAGGCCCACGACGGAAGCTACGACGGGTCCGGGACCCTCTACTTCACGAGGAACCCCGCGCAGCCCAGCAAGACGAAGCGCTACAAGGGCGGAACCGCGCAGTCGATCTGGAAGTGGACCGACGGCGCCAAGGAAGCCCTCCCTCTGACCTCCGATTTCCCCGGCACCTCGCGGACGCCCATGTGGTGGAAGGGACGGATCTACTTCGCCACCGATCGCGACGGGACGATGAACCTCTGGTCGATGGACGCGAACGGGCACGACCTCAAGCCCCTGACCAAGCACCGAGGCTGGGACGTCCTGGCCCCCGCGCTCGGAGACGGGAAGATCGCCTACCAGCTCGGCGCGGACATCCGCGTGGTGGACGCCGCCTCCGGCAAGGATGTCGAGGTCCCGATCCGGCTCGCCACCGATCTCGATCAGGCGCGGGAGAAGTGGGTCAAGGAGCCGATGGACTACTTGACCTCGTCCCATCTCGCCCCCGACGGGAAGCAGGTCGTGTTGACGGCCTACGGCAAGGTCTTCGTCGCCCCGGTCGGCCCGGGGCGGCTCGTCCAGGCCGGAGGCACCTCCGGCGTGCGCTATCGGGACGGATTCTTCCTTCCGGACGGCAAGAAGCTGGTCGCGCTCTCGACCGAATCCGGCGAGACGGAATTCGTCACCCTTCCCGCCGACGGGGTCGGAGCGTCCGAGCGCCTGACCTCGGACGGCAAGGTGCTCCGGTGGGAGGGGGTTCCCTCTCCCGACGGGAAGTGGATCGCCCATCACGACAAGGACGAGCAGCTGTGGCTGCTGGACGTCGCCGCGAAGAAGAGCCGCAAGATCGACTCAAGCGACGTCGACGATTTCTCCAACCTCGCCTGGTCGCCCGATTCACGCTTTCTCGTCTACGGGAAGGCGGCGACCGATCGCTTCACGCAGCTCATCCTGTTCGACGTCGAGGCCTCGAAGGGGACCCCGCTGACGAGCGATCGCTACGACAGCTATGCGCCCGCCTGGAGCCCCGACGGCCGCTTCCTGTACCTGCTCTCCGACCGGGAGTTCAACTCGCTGGTGCGGACCGTTTGGGGCCCTCGCGAGCCCGAGCCGTTCTTCGACCGCCAGACCAAGATCTACCTCATCCCGATGAAGGCCGGCGACCGCTCGCCGTTCGCCGTCCCCGACGAGCTCCATCCCGCGAAGAAGAAGGGTGAGACCGAAGGCGCGAAGGATGGGAAGGATGCGAAGGACGCGAAGGACGCGAAGGACTCGAAAGAGCCCAAGGACGCCAAGGAGGCGAAGCCCGCCCCGAAGGTCGTTCCCGAGCTCGACGGGATCATGGCGCGGATCCAGGACGTCCCCGTGCCGGCCGGGAACTACGGGAGCCTCGCCACCGACGGCGACAGGCTCTACGTCCTCGATGCCGCCAGCGGCCCCGATCCCAAGGTCGCCTTGAAGACGATCAAGATCGACCCCGAAACCAAGGAACCGACGGTCTTCGTTCACGACGTCAAGCGCTTCGAGCTCTCCGCCGACCGCAAGAAGGTCCTCGTCGCGAAGGGCGAGGCGCTCTACGTCGTGGACGTCGGGGACAAGGCGGCGGAGGACCTTTCGAAGGCGAAGCTCGACCTTTCGGGATGGGCGTTCCCGATCCGCCCGCGCGACGAATGGAGGCAGATGTTCGACGAGGCGTGGCGGCTCGAGCGCGACTATTTCTACGACCGGTCGATGCACGGCCTCGACTGGCCCGCGATGAAGAAGAAGTTCGCGCCCCTCGTCGATCGGGTCACGACCCGGGCCGAGCTGAACGACCTCCTCGCGCAGATGGTCGGGGAGCTCTCCGCGCTTCACATCTTCGTGCGGGGCGGGGACATGCGGAAGACCCCCGATCCGATCGAGGAGGCGACGCTGGGAGCGCGGCTGGCGCGCGATCCCGCCGCGGGTGGGGACCGGATCGAGCACGTCTACCGTACCGACCCCGATCAGCCCGACCAGCGCTCGCCACTGGCCCGTCCGGGGATCGACGCGGCCCAGGGGGACGTCATCACGTCGATCAACGGCGTTCCCGTCCTTTCGGTCCCGGACTCCGGGGCGCTCCTCAGGAACCAGGCCGGGAAGCAGGTCCTCCTCAAGGTCAAGCCCAAGGCCGGCGGCGCCGAGCGCGACGTCGTCGTCGAGCCGATCGGCATGACGAGGGACGCCGATCTCCGCTACGACGAGTGGGAGCTCACGCGGCGCCAGAAGGTCGAGCAGTGGAGCGGCGGGAAGATCGGCTACGTCCACCTGCGCGCGATGGGGACGGGGAACGTCACGGAGTGGTACCGCGAGTTCTACCCCGTCTTCGACCGCCCGGGGCTCCTCATCGATGTCCGCTACAACCGCGGCGGGAACATCGACAGCTGGATCCTGGAAAAGCTCATGCGCCGGGCCTGGTTCTACTGGCAGCCGCGCGTCGGGCAGCCGTACTGGAACATGCAATACGCCTTCAGGGGGCACGCGATGGTGATCTGCAACGCCTACACCGCCTCCGACGGCGAGGCGTTCAGCGAGGGGTTCAGGCGCCTCGGGCTCGGCAAGGTCCTGGGAACGCGCACGTGGGGGGGCGAGGTTTGGCTCTCGTCCTCGAACGTGCTCGTGGACAAGGGAATCGCGACCGCAGCGGAAAACGGGGTCTACGGCCCCGACGGCGTCTGGTTGATCGAAGGGCACGGCGTCGATCCCGACATCGTCGTGGACAACCTTCCGCACGCCACCTACGCCGGGGACGACGCGCAGCTCAAGGCCGCGGTGGACGAGCTCCTGAAGCAGATCGCCGCCGACCCACGCCCCGTCCCCGGACACCCCGCCTACCCGGACAAATCGAAATAGGGAGGGGATGTCCTCGCAGATTCGCTAAACTCTGGGCGATGTTCAGGCGCCTTCTCGTCGCGAACCGGGGGGAGATCGCCGCCCGGGTGATCCGGGCGTGCCGCGAGCTCGGCATCGAGACGGTCGCCGTCCACTCCGAGGCCGACGCGAACGCGCCGTGGCTCGCCGATGCGACCGTGACCCTCTGCATCGGGCCGGCGCAAGCCCGGCAGTCCTACCTCGACGCCGACGCGATCCTGGAGGCCGCCGAGCAGACCGCCTCGCAGGCCATCCACCCCGGGTACGGCTTCCTCTCCGAAAACGCCGTCTTCGCCGCGCGCTGCGCGCAGCACGGCATCACGTTCGTCGGCCCGACCCCCGCGGCCATCCGGGCGATGGGGGACAAGCGGGAAGCCAAGCGCACGATGGCCGCGGCGGGCGTCCCAACGATTCCGGGATCGCTCGAGCCTCTCGCCTCGGCCGACCACGCGGCGCGGTTGGCGGAGGAGGTCGGGTACCCGGTTCTCTTGAAGGCGAGCGCGGGCGGCGGGGGAAAAGGGATGCGCCGGTGCGACGCTCCGGCGGACCTCGCCCGCGCTTTTTCGGAGGCCGGCTTCGAGGCCGACAAGGCGTTCGGGAATCCCGAGCTCTACCTCGAAAAGTACATCGAGGCCGGCCGCCACATCGAGATCCAGGTGCTCGCCGACGCGTACGGCCGGGCCGTTCACCTCGGCGAGCGGGAATGCTCGATCCAGAGGAGCCACCAGAAGCTGATCGAGGAGTCCCCCTCGCCCGCGCTGACGGCGGAAGAGCGGAACGATCTCGGCGCCCGTGCGGCGCGCGCCGCCACCTCGTTCGGCTACCGGAACGCCGGCACGCTCGAGTTCCTCCGCGCGCCCGGCGGGGCGCTGTACTTCATGGAGATGAACACCCGTCTCCAGGTCGAGCATCCGGTCACCGAGATGGTCACCGGGATCGATCTCGTGAAGGAGCAGCTCGCGATCGCCGCGATGGTCCCCTTGGCACGGCGGCAGGACGACGTGTCCTTCTCGGGGCACGCGATCGAGTTCAGGATCAACGCCGAGGACCCCGAGGCGTCGTTCCGGCCCGATCCGGGCACGGTCACCGAGGTCGCGATCCCCAGGTCGACGTCCGCGGGGGCCACGATCCGATGGGACGGCGGCGTCGCTCCGGGGTGGAAGATCCCCCCCTACTACGACTCGCTGATCGGGAAGCTGATCGTCCACGCGAGCGACCGCGGGAAGGCGGTCACCGCCGCGAAGGACGCGCTGCGCGCCCTCCGGATCGGAGGTGTCGCGACCACGATCCCGCTCCACCTCAAGATCCTCGACGACCCCGGCTTCGCGCGGGGGAGCTACGACATCCTGTTCCTCGCGCGGAAGGCCGCGGCCGGGGCCCCCGCCGCGAAGGGAGCGTAGATGGCGAAGGTCCTCCTCGATCCGATCGGCTCTCCCCGCGAGCGGGCGGTCGACGACGCCACATGGGCGGCTCAGCGCGGACACCTCCAGGCGCTGAACGCCTCGCTCCGTGCCAAGCGCGACGAGGTCCGGGCGGGCTGGGGTCCCGAGTACGAGGCGCGGGTGAGGAAGAAGGGGAAGCTCCCCACCTGGGACCGCATCGAGCGGCTCAAGGATCCCGGCTCCCCCGTGCTTCCGATCGGGACGCTCGTCAACTACGGCCGGACGTTCGGTGAGGACAAGAAGACCTCACCCGGCGCCGGCATCGTCACCGCGTTCGTCACGATCCACGGTCGGTGGACGGTCGTCATCGCGAACGACAACACCGTGGCCTCCGGGTCATGGTGGCCGCAGACGCCGGAGAAGATCCAGCGCGCGCAGGAGATCGCGCTTCGTCTCCGGCTCCCGGTGGTCTACCTCGTGGATTGCTCGGGGCTCTTTCTCCCGGAGCAGGCGCACACCTTTCCGGGGCGGACCGGCGCGGGGGCGATCTTCCGCATGAACGCCCTTCTGTCGGCGGCCGGCGTGCCTCAGCTCGCCGGCGTGCACGGCGACTGCATCGCGGGCGGCGGTTACATGCCGATCATCTCGGATGTCGTCTACATGACCGAGCAGGCCTACATGGTGATCGCCGGCGCGGCGCTCGTGAAGGGGGCGAAGTCGAGCCACATCACCTCGCTCACGATCGGCGGCCCCGACGTCCACGTGCACCTGTCGCGGTGCGCCGACCACCGCGTACCGGACGATCCGACCCTCCTCGACTGCGTGCGGCGGGAGGTGGCGAAGCTCCCGGGGCCGGCGTGCGACTACTACCGGTATGGGGTCGAGCCCGCGCCGCCCCGCTTTTCTCCCGACGAGCTCGACGGCCTCTTCCCGCAGGACTACAGGCGCAGCTACGACACCCGCGAGATCCTCGCGCGGCTGACCGACCACTCCCTCTTCGGCGAGTTCCTCCCGGACAGGGGACGCGAGATGATCTGCGGGGTCGCACGCGTCTCGGGGTTGTACGCCGGCTTCGTCGCGAACAACCTCGCGCTGACCGACCACCCCGTGCACCGCGACGTGAAACGCCCCGGCGGGATCCTCTATCGCGAGGGGATCGCGAAGGTCGCTCAATTCTCACGCGCCTGCAACGACGACGGCATCCCGATCGTTTGGCTCCAGGACATCTCCGGGTTCGACATCGGCCCCGAGGCGGAGAAGCAGGGACTGCTCGGCTACGGCTCGTCGTTGATCTACACGAACTCGACCAACGACGTGCCGATGTTCACCGTGCTCCTCCGCAAGGCCTCGGGGGCGGGGTATTACGCGATGGAAGGGCTCCCGTACGGCCCGGTCCTCCAGCTCGCCACTCCATTGACGCGCCTGGCCGTGATGGAGGGGCGGACGCTCGCGATCGGAGCGTTCAACACCAAGCTCGACGACGAGTTCCGCGTCGTTGCCGCCTCCCCGGCCGAGGCCGACGAGATTCGGCGCGGCATGCAAGCGGTCGAGGAGCGGATCGCGCGCGACATGGATCCCGTGCTCGCGGCGTCGCAGCGAGACGTGGACGAGATCGTCGCCCCGGGTGAGCTGCGCCTCTGGATCGCCTCCGCGGTCGAGATGGCCTACCAGGCGACCGGCTACCGGCGCGTCAAGAACCCGCGCATCTGGTCGCTCCACGACCTCGACGTGATCACCGGATGACCGCGAGCCTCCCTCTCCTCGTCGCAACGGACGCCGGCGGAGCGGTGGCCCTCAAGGCGCCGAAGGTCGGCATCTGGTCGGACCCCCCGTTCCCCGGGATGCTCCTCGGGCCGGGGAGCCCGGCGGGCACGCTGCGGCAGCTCGGACACCGCTTCCTGCTCCGGGTTCCGGACGGCGTCGTCGGGCGTGTCGCCGCGAGGGCGTTTCGGGATCACGCGATCCCGGTCGGCTACGGCGAGGTGCTCTTCGTCGTCGAGGCGATCGGCGAGTCCTCCGTCGCGGCCGGCCGCGCTGCGGCGGAGACGGCGCCGGCAACGTCCGGCGCGCGCCACGTGAACGCCCCCACCGACGGCGTCTTCTACGGGGCGCCGAGCCCGGGTGCCCCGCCGTTCGTCGTCCCCGGCCAGCGGGTGACCGCCGGGCAGACGATCGGGCTGATCGAGGTCATGAAGACGTTCAACCCAATCGTGTTCGGAGGGGAAGGGCTTCCCGACGACGCTGAGATCGTCGCGGTGCTCGTCGCGGACGGCCACGAGGTCCGCGCCGGCCAGCCGCTCGTCGAAGTCGGGTGAACCCGTGCCGGACGTCAAGCGCTTCTACGACGACCCCAAGCTCTCTCGGCTGACCACCGAAGTCGTCGGGACCGGCGCACGCGAGGGCCGCGTCTGGGTCCGCCTGGCGGAGACGATCTTCTTCCCCGAGGGGGGAGGGCAACCGGCGGACCGCGGGACGATCGCGGGGGCGCGGGTCGAGGACGTCCAATCGGACGCCGACGCCGTGCTCCACTTCGTGGACCGCCTCATCGGCGAAGGGCCGGTGGCGCTCGAGCTCGATCGTGCGCGCCGGTTCGACCACTGCCAGCAGCACACGGCCCAGCATCTTCTGACCGCCGTGCTGCTCGACCGCCACGCGCGCCCGACGACGTCGTTCCACTTGGGGGAGGAGTACACCGCCATCGAGGTGCGCGGGGCGGTCCCCTCGGTCGCCGAGCTGCGGGGGTTCGAGCGTGAGGTCAACGCGCACCTGCGCGAGGACCGGCGGGTCACGACGCGCTGGGTGGCGCCCGAGGACCTCGCGGCTCTTGCGGTGCGCTCGCGCGGCCTTCCGGAAGGGCACGCGGGGCCCGTGCGTCTCGTGGAGATCGAAGGGCTCGATCTCAACACCTGCGGAGGGACCCACGTGGAGCGTCTCGGAGAGATCCAGGCGATTGCGATCGTGGGCGCCGAAGCCGCGCGCGGCGGAGCGCGCATCCGTTTTCTCGCCGGCGACCGCGTCCTTGCCGACCTCGACCAAAGACGCGACCTCGAAGAGGCGCTCAAGGCCCGGCTGTCGGTGGCTCCCGCCGAGTTTCCGACCGTCGTGGATGCGTGGGGGGAGGAGCGCAAGCAGCTCGAACGCCGCGTGAAGGAGCTCGAGGCCCGTCTCGCCGATGCGGCCTCCGAGGGGATCGCCGCGCAACCCGGCTCCTGCCTCGTCGCCGTGCGCCAGGGCGCGGGGCCCGACGCGCTCCGCGCGCTCGCCGCCGCCGTGCTGGCGCGCCGCCCGGAGTCGGTCGTGGTCCTGGGCGGCGAGGCGGCGGAGAGCCGTGAGGCGTGTTTTCTGGTGCAGGCCGGGCCCCACGGTCCCGCCGACGTTGCGGCGCTCGGCGCCGCCGTGCGCGAGCTGTTCGGCGCGAAGGGCGGGGGGAAGGGGAGGACCTTCCAAGGCAAGGGGGGCGCGCTCCCGACCGAAGACGCGCTCCGTCGCGCCTCCGAGACCGGACGATGAGCGACGCGACCCAGGGCGGCGCACCTCCCAAGGGGAACGATCCCGTCTTCAAGTTTCTCGCGGGGTGCGCGCTCGTCGCCGGCGGTTTGATCGCGCTCTGCGTCGTCGTCGCGTCGTTCGTCGCGTGGAAGCTCGTTCGCGACGAGACGCCGGCGAGAGCCGAGGAGTCGCTTCCCGACGGCAGCGAAACGCGTTACTGGTGCCTCGACCTCCGGCCGGGGGACGCGGGGGTCCAAGCCCTTCTCGACCGCGCCGCGGAGATCAACGACACCACACGCAGGCAAGTGGTCCGCGGGACCGTCCTCGAGGGTGTGCCCCTCCCGAGCCGGCACGCGCGGCTCGACGAGATCGCGCCCCTCAAGCTGGAATTCTCGATGTTCCTCACCGAGCCCTCGAAGGGACCTCAGACGTTGCAAGGCTGGATCGGCCGCGGAACGATCTCCCACAGCGTGCTGCGCCTTCGCGCGGCGGTCCGTTTGATGGGCTGGCTCTTCGCCCGAAAGAGCGGTGCCGTGGAGCCGATCGACATCGGCGGCGTCCACGTCATGCACGCGAAAGGGAAGGACCTCGAGTTCGCGGTGGCGACGGTGGGCAATCGACTGCTCGTCACGAGCGACGACGAGCGCATGAGACGCCTCCTGGATGCGCCCCCGAGGACGCCATCATCCTACGCTCAGGAGCAAGATCCTCTTCGGAAGGCGGTCCGGCTGGAGGGGGAGGACGGCTGGGCGCTCGAGCGCGATCTTCTCACGGGCGATCCGTCTCATCCGCTCGCCGTCGCCCGAAGCGCGGCGTCGTTCGATTTCAACGAGCAGGACGAGGTTCGATTCCGCATCGCGGTGGCCAACGGCTTCCCAGGCTCCGTCGACGATTGCCGCGCGGTGGCGTCTTCGTATCTCGTGGGCCTGCCGCCCGAGATGATCGAGATCGACGGGGACGGCGCCACGAGCCTCGGCCAGGAGACGAAGATCTTCTCCGGGCGTGTCGCGGAAGTATCGGAACGGCTCGGGGCCCTCGTCGAACGCTTCAGCGAGAAGGTGGAGGAGAAAGCGCGACCTTCTGCCAACCCGACCCCGCCATCTCCTCCGCCGAGGTCCGATCCCCGAACCGGTACTCCCGAGGGGCGGCCGCATGCAGAAAACCCCACCCCTGCTCGTTGAGGCAGCAGGGGGGGACCCGGGTCCCGTAGATGGCGAAGTGCGCCCGGTCGTACCCGAGCGCGACGTTGTACCCCGACTTGGTCACGGGAGCCGGATGCGCTCCGAGGAAGTACGGATGGACGTGCCTCCCGCAGAGGCGCAGGAGGTTGGTGCGCGCCTGAGGGAAGGCCATCCCGTCGCCGCGCTCCCTCGGCACGAAGACGTCGCCGTGGCCGTCGTCGTGAAGGATCCACCCGACGTGACCGCTCAGGAAGTGGTCGAGCGCGAAGTTGCGCCCGTGCTCGAGGCACCAGATCCGCTCGCAGGCGTTGTACAGGTCGCCGGGTCCGCGCTTGCCGGTCCCGCCGTTGGCGTCGATCTCCAAGGGAGGGGCCGCGGGCACCATCGCAACGGCCTCAGGATGAGGAGCCGCCCCCCCGCCGCACCCCACCAGGAACAGCGCTCCGGCCGCCGCGAGAAGGTGTCGTCTCACCGGACGGAATATGGTTCCCCCGGCACGACGGAGGCAACGCGGTGATCGTGGGGGTCGTCTCCGACACGCACGGCCGCATGCACGCGGGGACGCTGGGCGCGCTCGCCGGGGTCGATCGGATCGTGCATGCGGGGGACGTCGGCGACCCGGCGATTCTCGACCGACTGCGGAGCGTGGCCCCGGTCACCGCGGTCCGCGGGAACGTCGACGGGGGAGCGCTGGCGCGGGCGCTTCCGGACCATGACGTGCTCGACGCGAACGGCGCGCTCCTCTACGTTCTTCACGACCTCGCGGCGCTGGACCTGGACCCCGCGGCCGCGGGCTTTCAAGCCGTGATCTCGGGACACTCGCACGTCCCCAAGATCGAGCGGAAGCAGGGCGTGCTCTACTTGAACCCCGGAAGCTGCGGTCCCAGGCGGTTTCGGCTTCCGATCACCCTCGCCCGGCTGCGGGTCACGGGAGGCCGCGCGGAGGCCGAAATCGTCGTCCTCGAGGAGGGAGCGTCGTGAACGTCCTCGTCCTGAACTGCGGGTCGTCGTCGGTCAAGTTCCAGGTGGTCGCCACCGACGTGGAGCGGATCGAGAGCGATTCCGACCGGCGGCTCGTCTCGGGGCTGGTCGAGAGGGTAGGAAGCCACGGGCTGATCACGATCCATGTCGAGGGGCGGCCCAAGATCGTCGAGGACGCTCCCATCCGCGACCACCGGGCGGCGGTCGATCACATCTTGCGCTGGGTGGTCTCGCCTGAGGCGAAGATCCCCGGCATCCAGTCCCTCTCCGACATCCACGCGGTCGGCCACCGGGTCGTCCACGGCGGGGAGCAGTTCAAGCGCTCGGTCCGGATCGACCGCTCGGTGATCGAGGGGATCGAGGCGTGCATCGAGCTGGCGCCCCTCCACAATCCGGCGAACCTGCGGGGGGTGCGCGCGGCCGCGGAGCTCCTCGGCGACGGGGTTCCCCAGGTGGCGGTGTTCGACACCGCGTTCCACTCCGAGATGCCGGAGACCTCGTACCTTTATGGGATCCCGTACTCGCTCTACCGGCGGTACAAGATCCGCCGGTACGGATTCCACGGCACCTCGCACCGCTACCTCGCCTACCGCTGGCGGACGCTGAAGGGGATCCCGCGCGAGCAGGTCCACCTGATCACCCTGCATCTCGGTCAAGGTTGCTCGGCATGCGCGATCGAGGGGGGCGTCTCGGTGGACACGTCGATGGGGTTCACCCCGCTCGAGGGGCTCCTCATGGGGACCCGCTCCGGGGACGTGGACCCGTCGATCCTGGAGTTCCTGTCGCACAAGGAGGGGATGGGGCTCGGCGAGCTCGAGACGATGCTCAACAAGCAGTCGGGGCTCCTGGGCTTGTCCGGGCTGACCGGCGACATGCGCGACCTTCTGGCCGAGGAAACCGAAAACGGGGACCGGCGCGCGCATCTGGCGATCGAGATCTTCGCTCTTAGGGTCCGGAAGTACATCGGCGCCTACCACGCCGCCTACGGCGGGGACGGGGTCGTCTTCGCCGGCGGCATCGGAGAGAACTCTCCCGCGGTGCGCGAGCGGATCGTCGCCGGATTGGAGCGCATCGGCCTCGCCGTCGATCCGGAGCGGAACCGCGCGGTCGGTCCCGGGGAGACCGGGCGGATCAGCGCCGACGGCTCCCGCCTCGAAGCCTGGGTGATCCCCACCAACGAGGAGCTCTTGATCGCGCGCGACACCGTCCGCGTCGTGAAGGATGCGCCGCGGAGATGGTGAGGGCGCCCGCTACCAGGCGGCCAGCTCCAGGACCGCCTTCAGGATGTCGGCGGTCTGCGGAAGGATGAAGTCCTCGAGCTCGGGGGCGTAAGCGACGAAGGTGTCGGTCGCCGCGAGCCGCCGCACCGGGCCGTCGAGCTCGGTGTAGAGGGTCTCGCCGATCCGCGCGGCGAGCTCGGCGCCGTACCCCCACGAGAGCGAATCCTCGGTCAGCACGAGGCACTTGCTCGTCTTTCGCACCGAGGCGGCGATCGCGTCCCAGTCGACCGGATTCAACGTGCGGAGGTCCAGGATCTCGATCGAGACGCCCTGCTCCTCGGCCTGACGCGCCGCCTGGAGGGCGCGGTTCACGGTGGCCCCGTAGGTGACCACGGTGACGTCCGTCCCCTCGCGGACCTTGGCCGCCAGGCCGAACGGGATCATGAAATCGGGGCCCGGGTAGACCCCCTTGTTGTAGGTCTGCCGGTAGAGGTGCTTGTGCTCGAGGAAGAGCACCGGATCGTCGCAGCGGATGGCCGTCCGCAAGAGGCCGTTCGCATCCTCCGCCGTCGCCGGGCAGACCACCCGTAAGCCCGGGTTCGCGGTGAAGAGCGACGCGCCGGACTGCGAGTGGTAGATGGCGCCACCCGTGATGTAGCCGCCGTAGGCGACGCGGATGACGAGCGGACAGGAAAAGGCGTTCCCCGACCTCCAGCGCATCGTCACCAGCTCGTCGCGGATCTGCATGTAGGCGGGCCAGATGTAGTCGAAGAACTGGATCTCGACCACGGGCTTCAATCCGCGGAGGGACATTCCGATCGCGCGCCCGACGATGTTCGCCTCGGCCAGCGGCGAATTGAAGACTCGCGATCCGCCGAACTCCTTCTGAAGCCCCCAGGTGACCTTGAACACGCCACCTTTCCCCTTGACGCGGCCGAGCGCCGCCTCGCGCGAGGCGTCGGCGACGTCCTCGCCGAAGAGGAGGATCCGCGGATCCCGGCGCATCTCGTCCCTCATGCAAGCGTTCAGGAGATCGACCATCGTGGTCGGCTGCCCGGAGCGGACCGGCTCGGTGGAGAAGCGGGACGAGGTCGGATCGACCGTCGGCGAGGTCACGAAGTCGAGGGCGGAGGAGGGGACCGGGCGCGGGGCCGCGAGCGCCCGGTCGGCGGCCCGGGCGACCTCCTCGTCGAGCTGGGCGTTCAGCGCATCCAGGACTTCCTGCTCGACGATCCCCTCGCGCACGAGCGTCGCCGCGAACGTGGTCACCGGGTCGCGCTTCGCCTCGGCGTCGCGCTCATCCTTCGGACGGTAGTTCGACTCGTCGTCCGACAGCGAATGGCTGTACGGGCGGATGACGTGCGCGTGCACGAGCGCGGGGCCGCGGCGCGCCCGCGCGTGCGCCGCGGCGGCGCGATACGCCTCGACGGTGGCGAGCGGGTCGCAGCCGTCCACCTCGCGGATGAGCAGGTTCGGGTAGGAGGCGACGAGCTTCGAGATGCTCCCGCCGGCGGTGTTGACCTCGACGGGGACGGAGATCGCGTAGCCGTTGTCCTCGACGACGTAGATCACCGGAAGCTTCCGGTTCGACGCCGTGTTGATCGACTCCCAGAACTCCCCCTCGCTCGTGGTGCCGTCCCCGGTCGTGACGACCACGACCTCGTCCGAGGCGAACGGGACCCCGAGCCCCTCGCCCCGCTCGGCGGCATACAGCCCCGCCTCGGCGCAGCCGCAGGCCTGGAGGAATTGGGTCCCGGTCGGAGACGAGGTATTCGCGACGTGGAGCGGAGCGGAGGAGAAGTGAGACGGCATCTGGCGGGCGCCGCTCTGCGGCTCGTCCTTCGCGCCGACCGCCTGGAGGAACATCTCGAGCGGCGTGATGCCCAAGGCCAGCGACGCCGCCCGGTCGCGGTAGTAGAAGAAGAACCAGTCGTGCCCGGGC
>JBGQLU010000049.1:0-23743 GCA_041500265.1 Acidobacteriota bacterium
GGGTGCGTGGTAGCGCTACGGGGAATCGAACCCCGGTCTGGTGGCTGAGAACCACCCGTCCTAACCCCTAGACGATAGCGCCGCCGCGGATTCTAGCGGAGGGGCCTCGACTGTCAAGACGCCCCGGGGCCCGGTTGCCCTGACGAAATCGAAACCTATATTCGCCCCATCCCCTCGGGAGAGGGATGGCATGAATCGAGCTCCGCGCGGCCTCCGTCCTGGGGGAGAGGCGGTGCGGGCGAGGGTGCATGACTCAAGGGGTGGCGGCCGTCGTGGTGCTCGCGCTGTTCGCCGTGGTCGCGGCGACCGCGTTCGCTCTCGGGCATCTCGAGGGGGCTCGAGGCGCGCGTGAGGCCGGCCGTCGCGAACGCCGCGAGCTCCGAGCGATCCTCGAGATCACGGAATCGGTCACCGGAACCCTGGACCTCCACAAGGTCATGGGCCTGATCGTGCAGAGGGTCGGCGAGCAGGTTGGAGCCCAACGCTGCTCGATCGTCCTGGTGGACGAGGGGCAGGGGCGCTGCTTCGTGCTCGCCGCGAGCGACAACCCCAGCGCCGACATGCTCGCCGTCGATCTGACGAAGTACCCCGAGATCCGGCGCGCCGTGGAGACGCGCGAGCCGGTCTACGTCGAAGACGTGGCCAACGACCCCCTGCTCGAGCCCGTCCGCGAGGCCCTCCTGCAGCAGGGGTACCGCTCCCTCCTCGTCCTGCCTCTGGTCTTCGGGAGCCAGGTCTTGGGAACGCTCTTCCTCCGCGCGAGCCGGGAAGTGCCGTTCACCGAGCGGGAGATGCGGTTCTGCCGGGTGGCGGCGGCCGCGTCCACGAACGCCTTGAAGAACGCCCTGCTTTACCGGGATGTCGCCGACGAAGCGGCCCGCCACCGGACCACGGGCGAGAAGCTCCGCCGCGTGCTCGACGGGACCCCCGACGTGATCATCGCGACCGATGCCGCCGGCCGGATTACGGAGTTCAACCGGGCGGCGGAAGACCTCTCCGGCTGCTTCGCGCGGGACGCCGTCGGGCGCCCCCTCGCGGAGGTCTTGCCCGCGGCCGCGCCCCACGCCGAGGCCGGGCGGAAGGGGCGAGAGCTGGTCCTTCGACGTCCCGACCATCGGGCGGTGGAGATCCACCTGGTCTCGGCCCCCTTGCTCGACGAGACGGCGGCGCCGGTCGGGAGGGTCCTGCTCGGCCGGGACGTCACCGACCTCCGCCGCGCGGAGCGGTCGCTCGCGCAAGCGGAGCGGCTGTCGAGCCTCGGAGAAGTCGTGGCCGGGGTGGCGCACGAGCTGAACAATCCGCTCTCCGCGGTTCTCGGCTACGCGCAGCTCCTGCAAGGGGACGCGACGCGCGAAGCCCTCGAGCGAGACCTCTCCCGCATCGTCGAGTCGGCCCGGCGATGTCAGAAGATCGTCCTCAACCTGCTCTCGTTCGCGCGCAAGCACCCGGCGGAGAAGAAGTTGAGCGATCTGAACCTGCCGGCTCGCAAGGTCGCGGACTTGAAGTCCTACCACCTCCGAGCCTCGAAGGTCGAAGCCGTGCTGGACCTCGCCGAGTCGCTGCCGCCGGCCCTCTTCGACGTCCACCAGATCGAGCAGGTGGTGCTCAACCTCGTCAACAACGCCGAGCAGGCGATCCAGGCGGCGGGGCGGGTCGGCCGGATCACGGTGCGCTCCTACGCGACCGCCGACGAGGTCGTGCTCGAGGTCGAAGACGACGGCCCGGGGATCGCCCCCAATCTGAGGCACCGGATCTTCGATCCGTTCTTCACGACGAAGGAGGCCGGGCAGGGGACCGGCCTCGGATTGTCGGTGTCCTACGGCATCGTGCAGGAGCACGGGGGGCGAATCGAGCTGCGTCCGGACCGGCCCGGGCGCGGCGCGTGCTTCGCCGTCGTGCTGCCGCGCGCTCAGGGGGTCGTGGCGCCGGAACCGGCCGCGGAGGCTCCGG
The DNA here is from genome assembly GCA_041500265.1 of Acidobacteriota bacterium. Lineage (GTDB taxonomy): Bacteria > Acidobacteriota > Polarisedimenticolia > Polarisedimenticolales > DASRJG01 > DASRJG01. Next base: position 1,951 of record JBGQLU010000049.1, read on the forward strand.
CCGCCGCGCGTCCGCTCGCGGGGCGCCGGGTGCTGGTCGCCGAGGACGAGCCTTTCGTGCTCGACCTGTTCTCGCGGCTCCTGGAGCAGGACGGGGCGAAGGTCACGCTCGCGCGGGACGGCGAGGAGGCGTGGCAGAGGATCCTCGAAACCGACTTCGATCTCGTCGTGGCCGACCTCCGCATGCCGAACCTCGACGGCCGCGGACTGTTCGAGCGGGTCGTGGAGGAGAAGCCGTCGCTCGTGAGGCGCTTCGTCTTCGCCACCGGCGATCTCGTCCGGCGCGAGAGCCTGGAATTCCTGGAAGGGCTGCCGAACCGGATCCTCGCGAAGCCGCTCGACATCGACAACGTTCGGCGGGTCCTGGTGCAGGCCGTCGCGTCGGCGCGTCCCGCGCGCGCTTGAGCGCGGATCACCGGTTCGCGGGGCGCGGAGCGGCGGCGCCGGCCCCCTCGGCGAGCGAGGCGACCGCCGCCTGGATCTCGGCCGTCAGGCGCAGCACGTCGTCCTCGCCCGGTCGCGCGACGCGCTCGACCGGGATCGCGGGTCCCACGAAGAACTCGATCGCGTTGAATCGCGGCCACTTCGCCCATCGCGGCAGCGCCTCGAACGATCCACGGATGTAGACCGGCTGAATCGCCGCGCCGTGACGCAGGGCGAGGCTCGCGACTCCGGTCTGGAACGGTTGCATCCGGCCGTCGCGCGAGATCCGTCCTTCCGGAAACAAGCCGATGATCCCGTCACCCTTCAACACTTCGGCGACCTTCTTGAACGCGGTCAGCAGTCCCGACGCGCCACCGATCGGGATCGTTCCCATCGTCCAGAAGAACCATCGCATCGTCCAGAGACGATAGAAGTTCCAGGTGATCACGTACTGGATCGGAATGTCCAGGGCCGCCAGCAGGACGAAGGCGTCCAGAAGGGACGAATGGTTGGCGATGACGATCAACGGCCCCGCGGAACGAAGATGCTCCACGCCGTGCATGTCGAGACCCCATAAAGCGCGGCCCACCGGCCGAAACGTGCGGCCGTAGAGCCAGTAGGCCATACGAAGACGCGGGCGGAGCATCGTGGGGGACGCCGCGGCGCGGGGGCGGCGCAGTTCGCGCCGCCCCCGCGGTCGTCATTCCTCGTCGTCGTGCGGGGGAAGCTCGCGCTCGAACAGCGGTGCGGGACGGACGTCCACCGGTTCGATCGGGCGGTCCACCGAGAGCGGCATGACGGGGGCGGGTGGCTGGGGGCGGGGAGGCTGCGAGACCCGGCTGGGAGTGCCGACGGCGAGCCGCACGTCGGCTGCCGCGCCGGCGGGCCGCCGGTTCACCGTGCGGGCCGGCGGAGCCGACGCCTTCGGCTTGGCCGACTTCTTGGCGGACTTGGCCTTCGCGGCCTTGCGTCGCGGCGCGGCGCGCTTCGCGACCGCCTTCCGCTTCGCGGGCCGTTTCGCCGCCTTGCGCTTGGCCGCCTTGCGCTTCGCGACCGTGCGCTTGGCGACCTTTTTCTTGGCAGGTGTCTTGGCCTTCTTTCTCTTCGCCTTCGCCATACGATCCTCCTTCGACGAGCTTCCTTCCGGACGATGGGTGTGTCGATCAGCGCGCGACGCGATCGCCGTAACGCTTCATGAGCGCGGGAACGAGGTACTGGGAGAGCGCCTCTCGAAGCCCGTGCCGCGGGGCGTGACCCCAATCCCGGCGGGCGCGGGCGTCGTCGACGTCACACGGCCACGTGTCCACGATCGCCTGGCGCCAGGCCACGGGCTCGAACGTGATCACGGCGTCGGGGAAATGCCCCAGCACGGCCTCGCGGATCTCGCCGGCCGCCGGGCTGAAAGCCCCGATGTTGTAGACCCGCGTCGACAGTTTCTCGGCCGGCGCCCGGTCGAGACGCAGGATCGCCTCGATGGCGTCCGGCATCGTCATGAACGGCATGCGGGTGTCCGCCGCGACGAAGCAGGCGTACGGCTTTCCGGCGGCGGCGGCGTGGATCATCTCCGGCGCGTAGTCGCTCGTTCCGCCGGACGGGAGGGTCTCGGCGCTGATCAATCCGGGAAAGCGGATCGCCCTGAAGTCGAGCCCCGGGATCTTGTCCTTGATGGTGCGCGCCGCGAAGTACGACCCGATCATCTCTCCGTAGAGCTTGTTGCAGCCGTACATCCCGGCGGGGCGGTTCCAGTCTTCCTCCGCAACCGCGCCCGCGCGGGCCTTGGTGGCCGCATCGGGGACGCCGTAGACGGCGATCGAGCTGGGGAAGAGGAACCGCACGCTGTGTCCGTTCTCCCGCGCCTGGTCGCGGCAGAGCCGGAAGAGATTCAGGGTCGCGGTGACGTTGATCTCGTGCGCGAGGTCCGGGTCGCGCTCGGCCTTCGAGGAGAGCAAGGCGGCGAGATGGAAGACCGCTTCCGGAACGTGCTCGCGGAACAGCTCGGACATCAGCCGTCCGTCCACGACGGTTCCTTGAACGGCGGCGCGGCAGGTCGCGGCGACGGCCGGCGGGATCGGCTGGAGGTCCACGGCGACGAGGTCGTAACCGGCCGCCCGGAGCGCAGGGAGGAGGAGGTGGCCCATCTCCCCGTTGGCACCGGTCACGATCGCGGTCCGCGACGCCATCCCTTGTCCCCCCGGACGATGTCGAGCCAGGATACCAGGACGCGGCCCCTTGCGGACCGCCCGCCGAGCCTACGGGACGAGGACGGCGGTACCCCGCACTCCGTCGTGCCGGAGGGCGATCAGGACCTCGTTCGCGGACTCCAAGGGGGCCTCGGTGACCCGTGGCCGGAGCGGGATGGAGGCCGCCTCGTGGAGGAGCTGCTCGCCGTCGGCGCGCGTGTTCGACTCGACGCTCGTCAGAGTCTTTTCGTGGAAGAGGCACGAGGCGTAGTCGAGCGGGGGGAGGTCCGACATGTGGATGCCGGCCAGCGCGACGGTCCCCCCCGGTCCCAAGGCCCGAAGGGCGCCGGGGACGATTTCTCCCGCGGGGGCGAAGACGATCGCGGCATCGAGCGGCCGCGGAGGCAGGTCGAACGCGTCCCCGGTCCACGCGGCTCCGAGCTCGGCGGCAAGCTTTCGATGCCCGTCGCCGCGGGTGGCGACGTGCACCTCGCACCCACGGTGCCGGGCGATCTGGATGACGATGTGCGCCGAGGAGCCGAACCCGAAGAGCCCGAGCCGCCCTCCCGGCTCGATTCGGGACCGCCGGAGCGCCCTGTACCCGATGATCCCCGCGCACAGCAGGGGGGTCGCTTCCGCGTCGCCGAAGGTGTCGGGAATCGCGTAGGCGAAGGCTTCCGGAACGACCGCGCGCTCGGAATAGCCGCCGTCGTCATCCCACCCCGTGTACCGGGACGACGCGCACAGGTTCTCCGCGCCGGAACGGCACCGGGCGCACACGCCGCACGCGCCCCGAAGCCACGCGATGCCTACGCGGTCGCCGGGGCGAAAGCGGGTGGCCCCCGGCCCCGAGGCCACGACGCGCCCGACGATCTGGTGCCCAGGCACGAGCGGGAGCTTCCGCGGTGCCAAATCTCCTTCGATCACGTGCAGATCGGTACGACAAACTCCGCACGCGGCCACCCGGATCGCGATCTCCCCGGGGCCGGGGGCGGGGTCGGGGAGCTCCTGGAGAACGAGCGGTCTCGCGTCGATCGGGGCCTGCCGGGTGAGGACCATCGCCCGCATGGAGCGCCGTCCGGCTAGGGTCGATCGGGATCGGGGTGAGGGACATCTGGCTGGGGAGCAGGGATTCGAACCCCGATTCTACGGTCCAGAGCCGCATGTCCTACCATTGGACGACTCCCCAGCATCGGCCGTGCGAAGAACGCGGAACTATAGCAAACCTCCGGAAAAACGGTCCAGGAGACGCGCCATGCGGCGCAGCGTGCGCTCGCGTCCCAAAAGCTCCAGAACCTCGAACAGCCCGGGGCTCGCAGTGCGCCCCGTGACCGCCAGTCGAACCGGGTGGATCAATTTGCCCGCGGCCAGGCCCCGTGCCTCCGCGACGGCGCGAAGCGCGCCCTCGAGCCCGGCGGCCGACCAATCGTCCTGCCCCTCGAAGCGCGCGAGGAGTTCGGCGAACCCGGCGGGGAAGGCGTCCTCCCCGAGATGCTTCTTGACCGCCGCGGCGTCGTACTCGAAATCGTCCGAAGGGTCGAACAGGAAGCGCGCCTCCGCCGGGATCGCGTCGAGCGTGCGGACGCGCGGCTTGACGAGCGCGAGCACCGTGCGCAGCCACGCGCGGCGCTCACCGGCGTAGGCGTCGCTCCAGAGCCCGGTCCGCGCCAGCTCGCGGCGCGCCGCCTCCTCGAAGGCCTCGTCGGGCATCTCGGTGATGTACTGCCCGTTCAGCCACAGGAGCTTGGCGAGGTCGAACACCGCGCCGGACGTTCCGACCGCGGAGAGATCGAACGCGTCGATCAGCTCCCGCCGCGACATCTTCACCCGCTCGTCGCCGGGGTTCCAACCGAGAAGCGCGAGGAAATTGAACATGGCGTCGGGAAGAAAGCCCTGCTCGCGGTAGTCGAGCACAGAGGTCGCGCCGTGCCGTTTCGAGAGGCGTTTCTTGTCGGTGCCGAGGATGAGAGGGACGTGCCCGAACTCCGGAGCCGCCGCGCCGAGGCCCCGATAGATCAGGAGCTGCTTGGGGGTGTTCGAGATGTGATCGTCGCCGCGCACGACGTGCGTGATCCCCATCGCGACGTCGTCCGAGACCACCGATAGGTTGTAGACGGGGGAACCGTCCGAGCGAAGAAGGACGAGGTCCTCGATCACCTGGTTCGGGAATGAGGTGGGCCCGTGGACGAGGTCGGTCCAGGCGGTGGTCCCGGGCGGCACCGTGAGCCGCACGACGAACCGCTCGCCGCCGGCGGCGCGCCGGTCCGAAACGTCGCGGGGGATCGCCAGGCAGCGGCGCGGGTAGACGTAGCCGGTGCCGGCCTTCTCCGCGGCCTCGCGCTCCGCGCGGAGCAGGTCGGCGTCGCAGAAGCAGCGGTACGCCGCTCCCTCGGCCAGTAGGCGCCGAGCGTCGGCGACGTGGCGGGCGCGATTCGCCGACTGGAAGTACGGCCCCTCGTCGGGGGTCATCCCGAGCCAGCTCATCCCCTCCAGGATGGCCTGCACGACCTCGTCGGAGCTGCGCTGCTCGTCGGTGTCCTCGATGCGGAGCACGAACACGCCGCCGCTGCGGCGGGCCAGCAACCAGTTGAAGATCGACGTGCGCGCTCCACCGACATGGAGGAAGCCGGTGGGGCTCGGCGCGAAGCGGACGCGGAGGCTCACGGCCCGTCGTCCAGGACCTTCTTCTCGATCTTGGCCCACGTGTCCTTGAGCGTGATCGTCCGGTCGAAGACCGGAGCGGCGGCGGTGGAGTCGGAATCGACGCAGAAGTAGCCGAGCCGCTCGAACTGGACGGACGTGCCCGGGGCCAGGGCGGCGGTTGCGGCCTCGACGCGGGCGCCCGCGACGACGGTCAGGGACGCCGGACTGAGATGCGACCGCCAGTCGCCGCCCTCGCTCTCGTCGTTCGGGTTCTCCCGGGTGAACAGGGCCTCGTACAGGCGCACGGTCGCCGGGACAGAATGCGCCGCCGAGACCCAGTGAAGGGTCCCCTTGACCTTCCGGCCGTCCTGGGCGGCGCCGCCGCGAGAGGCGGGGTCGTAGGTGCACCGCACCTCGACGACGTTGCCCGCCGCGTCCTTCGCCACGCCGGTGCAGCGGACGAAGTAGGCGCCGCGGAGGCGGACCTCGCTGCCGGGGAACAGCCGGTGGTACTTCGGCGGAGGGGTCTCGCGGAAGTCGTCCTGCTCGATGTAGAGGGTGCGCGCGAACGGGACCTTGCGGTGCCCGGCGGCCGGGTCCTCCGGATTGACCTGGAGCTCGAATTCCTCGACCTGTCCCTCCGGGCAGTTCTCGATCACGACCGGAAGCGGCCGGAGCACGCTCATGACGCGCGGAGCGCGCTTGTTGAGGTCGTCCCGCACGGCGTGCTCGAGAAGAGCCCAATCCACGATGCTGTCCCGCTTGGCGACACCGATCCTCTCGCAGAAGGCGCGGATGGCCTCCGGGGTGAAGCCTCGCCGCCTCAGTCCCGACAGCGTCGGCATTCGCGGATCGTCCCAGCCGGCGACGTGCCCTTCCTGCACGAGGAGCAGGAGCTTCCGCTTGCTCAGCACGGTGTAGGTCAAGTTCAGCCGCGCGAACTCGATCTGCTGGGGGTTGGCCCCGGTCGGGCAGTTGGCTACGACCCAATCGTAGAAGGGCCGGTGGTCCTCGAACTCGAGCGTGCAGATCGAATGCGTGATCCCCTCGAGGGCGTCGGAAAGAGGATGGGCGTAGTCGTACATCGGATAGATGCACCACGCGGTCCCGGTGCGGTGGTGGGGGGCCTTCTTGATCCGGTAGAGGGCCGGGTCGCGCATGTTGATGTTCGGGGAGGCCATGTCGATCCGGGCCCGGAGTACGCACGCCCCTTCCTCGAACTCTCCCCGGCGCATGCGCGCGAACAGGTCGAGGCTCTCCTCGACCGGGCGGTCGCGGAACGGGCTGTTGCGGCCGGCTTCGGTCAGGGTGCCGCGGTGGGCGCGAATCTCTTCGGGAGAGAGCTGGTCCACGTAGGCGAGCCCCCGCCGGATGAGGCCGACGGCGTGCTCGTAGAGCTTCTCGAAGTAGTCCGACGCGTAGTAGAGCCGGTCCCCCCAGTCGAACCCGAGCCAGCGGACGTCGCGCTCGATCGACTCGACGTACTCGACCTCTTCCTTCGAGGGATTCGTGTCGTCGAACCGAAGGTTGCAGGTTCCCCCGTATTCGCGGGCCAGCCCGAAGTTCAGGCAGATCGATTTCGCGTGGCCGATGTGGAGGTAGCCGTTCGGCTCCGGCGGGAACCGGGTCGCCACATGCCCGGCGTGCTTTCCGGTGCGGTTGTCCTCGTCGACGATCTGGCGGATGAAATCGCGGTAGCCGCCGGAGTCGGGTTTGTCCTCGGACGTCGCCACGATGTCGCCTCGTCACGGCGGTGGAATCGGGTCGAGGACGATGGCGGTGAGGGAGGGATTCGAACCCTCGGAACGAGTTTAAGCCCGTTCAACGGTTTAGCAAACCGTCCCGTTCAGCCACTCCGGCACCTCACCTGGGAATTCCTCGGCCCGATCCGCTCCGGTGAAGCGCGGGATTGTATCGCAGGCGTCCAACGAAGACTGGCGGAGGGGGCGGGATTCGAACCCGCGGCGCCCTCGCGGGCGCGATCGCTTTCAAGGCGATTGCCTTCAGCCACTCGGCCACCCCTCCGGGGCGCGGCTTCAGGGAATGGTCGCCGTCACGGTCACGGAAGGCAAGCAGGTCGTGTCGGGAAGGCTGGCGGACGACCCCGTCGCCAGGAGCTTCCCTTTCCAGACGACGTTCGCGGTGATCGTCACGTCGCAGGGGGGAATCGGGCAGGCCAGCACGCAGGTGTTGCAGGCGGTCACGGACACGGCGTCGCCCGACTGCGCGTCGAGGCCAACGGACACCGGGAAATCGTACGGGTCGCCGTCGGGGCCGTTGGTGGCCGAGCCCACCGTGTACACGACGTACCCTTCGCAGGACGTCCCGCCGGCCTGGAGCTGAAGCGGCTTGACCGGGGGATTGACGATGTTGGTGTGAACCTCGGGGTCGCATCCGGCGAGGATCGCGGCGAGCGCCACGGCGACCCGGAGAGGTCTCATGGGGCCTCGATGCGCTCCAGGCCGTCCATGTAGGGGCGCAGGGCCTCGGGAAGGGTCACGGATCCGTCCTTTTCCTGGCCGTTCTCCAGGATCGCGACCAGCGTTCGGCCGACGGCCAGCCCCGACCCGTTCAGCGTATGAACGAACTCGAGCTTCGCTCCGTCCCTGGGACGATACTTGATGTTGGCGCGGCGCGCCTGGTACGCCTCGAAGTTGGAGCAGGACGAGATCTCGCGGTAGACGCCCTGGGAGGGGAGCCAGACCTCGATGTCGTAGGTCTTGGCGGAGGCGTTTCCGAGGTCGCCGCCGCACAGGAGGACGACCCGGTAGGGAAGCTCCAGCCGTTTCAGGACTTCTTCCGCGTGCGCGGTGAGCCGCTCGAGCTGGGCGTACGAGTCGTCGGGGCGCGCGAACCGCACCAGCTCCACCTTGTCGAACTGGTGCTGGCGGATCAGGCCGCGGACGTCCTTTCCATAGGAGCCGGCCTCGCTGCGGAAGCAGGGGGTGTAGGCGCAATAGGCGACCGGCAGGAGGGCGTTGTCGAGAACCTCCTCCGCATGGATGTTCGTGACGGGAACCTCGGCCGTCGGGACCAGGTAATAGCCGCCGGGCTCGACCTTGAAGAGGTCGTCCTCGAACTTCGGAAGCTGGCCGGTCCCGAAGAGCGAGGTCGCGTTCACCAGGAACGGCGGGAGGACCTCCCGATAGCCGTGCTCCTTGGTGTGCAGGTCCAGCATGAAGTTGATGAGCGCCCGCTCGAGGCGCGCGCCGGCCCCGGTCAGGAGGGCGAACCGCGCGCCGGTCATGCGGGCCGCGCGCTCGAAGTCGAGGATTCCGAGGGCGGGGCCGAGGTCCCAGTGAGCCTGCGGCGGGAAGTCGAAGTCGCGCGGCCGTCCCCAGCGGCGCACCTCGGGGTTGTCGTCGGCCGAGGCGCCCTCGGGCACGCTCGCGTGAGGCACGTTCGGGAGCCGCCTGAGGAGGTCCTGGAGGGCGCCGTCCGTCTCGTTGACCTCTTTTTCGATCACGGCGACCCGCTCGCCGACCGCCTTCATCTCGCTGCGGAGCGCAGAGGCGTCGCCGCCGTCCTTCAGGATCCGCCCGATCGACTTCGAGGTCTCGTTCCGCTCGCGCTTCAGCGCTTCGACTTCGGTCAGCAGCGCGCGGCGCCGCGCATCGTGCGCAAGCAGCTCGGCGAGCTGCCCCTGCTGGCCGCGCTTCCTGAGGCCGGCGGCGACGACGTCGGTGTGATCCCGAAGGAGCTGGAGGTCGAGCATGGAGCGGGGATTCTAGCAAGAGGCGGGTGGTATCATCCGGCTCCCTTTATGGACAAACTTCGTATCATCGGTGGGCGGCGCCTGTCGGGTCGCGTTCCGGTCGCGGGCGCCAAGAACGCCGCCCTTCCGGCCCTCGCCGCGACGCTTCTGACCGGCGAGGCGATCGAGCTCCAGAACCTCCCCAACGTGCGCGACGTGCGGACGATGCTCCGCGTCCTCGAGCAGCTGGGCGCCGAGGTCGGCGTGCACGGTGACGGGCGGGCGACCGTGCGGGTCGCGACCGTGAAGTCGTTCGAGGCGCCTTACGACCTCGTGAAGACGATGCGCGCGTCGGTCCTCGTCCTGGGGCCGCTTCTGGCGCGTCACGGGCGGGCCCGCGTCTCGATGCCGGGGGGGTGCGCGATCGGGGAGCGCCCGATCAACCTGCACATCGAGGGGTTGGAGAAGATGGGGGCGTCGATCCGCCTCGAGTACGGCTACGTCGAGGCCGAGGCGAAGCGCCTGCACGGCGCCTCGATCACCTTCCCGTTCAAGACGGTGACGGGGACCGAGAACCTGATGATGGCGGCGGTCCTCGCCGACGGGACGACTTCGCTCGGGAACTGCGCCCGCGAGCCCGAGATCGTCGACCTCGCCGATCTGCTCACCGCGATGGGAGCCTCCATCCGTGGCGCCGGGACCGGCGACATCGTGGTCGAAGGGGGGCGGCCGCTTCACGGCGCGACGCACCGCGTGATCCCGGACCGCATCGAGGCGGGAACTTACCTGGTGGCCGGCGCGATGTGCGGCGACGGCGTCGAGGTGGAGGGGGCGCGACCGGACCACCTCGATGCGCTCCTCCAGCAGCTCCAGTCGTGCGGGGTCGGCGTGACGCCGACTGCGAACGGACTGCGGGTAACGCAGGCGGCTCCGCTGCGATCCCACGATCTCCGCACGAGCCCCTACCCCGGCTTTCCCACCGACATGCAGGCGCAGTACATGGCGCTGATGACCCAGGCCAAGGGGGCCGCGGTGATCGCCGAGACGGTCTTCGAACGCCGCTTCATGCACGTCGGGGAGCTTCAACGGATGGGCGCCGACATCCGGATCGACGGGCGCACGGCGGTCGTGGTCGGACCGACCCAGCTGACGGGGGCCCAGGTGATGGCGACCGACCTCCGGGCGTCCGCGAGCCTCGTGCTGGCGGGCCTCGTCGGAGAAGGTGTGACCGTCGTGGACCGCGTCTACCATCTCGATCGGGGGTACGAATCGATGGAGAAGAAGCTCTCGGCGCTGGGGGCTGCGGTCGAAAGGGTGAGGTGACCGGGATGGGCCATTGCATCTTCTGCAAGATCGCCTCGGGCCAGATCCCTTCGACGATCGTCCACGACGAGGGGGGAATCGTCGCCTTCCGCGACCTGAACCCTCAGGCTCCGACCCACGTGCTGATCATCCCGTCGCAGCACATCGGCTCGCTCAACGAGACGGAAGACGCGTTGCTTCTCGGCCGCCTGATGCTCGCGGCGCGAGCGATCGCGGAGAAGGAAGGGATCGCGAAAGACGGCTACCGCATCGTCAACAACTGCGGCGCTTCGGGGGGGCAGACGGTGGCGCATTTCCACCTCCACCTCCTCGGCGGGCGGCCGATGTCCTGGCCCCCGGGTTAGCGATTGGGGACGAAAGCGGATCCATCGGCGCGCCAGGCGGGTGTGCTCCTTCACCCGACCTCGATCCCTTCGCAGCCGGGCGGGCTCCCAGCGGCCGCGAGAGCCTTTCTTGCTTGGGCCCACGAGGCGGGCTTCGGCGTGTGGCAAGTCCTGCCCTTGGGCCCGGTCGGCCACGGCGGCTCCCCTTACGGGGCCGCGTCGGCGTTCGCGGGGGACGAGAGCTGGTTCGCGCCGGCGAATCACGAAGGCGCGCCGGCATCCGGCGACGGCGCCGAGTGGGCGGCGCTCGACGACTTCGTCGAGGCGAACAAGGGATGGCTCCACGACTGGTGCCTCTTCGCCGCTCTCAAAGAGAAGCACGGCGGGCGTGCCTGGATCGAATGGGACGAGCCGCTGCGGCTCCGGGAGCCGTCGGCGCTCAAGGCCGCCGAGCAAGCGCTTCGCGGGGAGATCGCGCGCCACCGCCGCGCGCAGTTCGACTTCACCAAGAACTGGTCGGCGATCCGTGCGAGCGCCGAAGAGCTCGGGATCTCCCTGCTCGGCGACGTCCCGATCTACACGGCGTTCGACGCGGCCGACGTCTGGGCCCATCGAGAGATGTTCTGGCTCGACGACGCCGGCCTCCCGACCAAGGTGTCCGGCGTGCCTCCGGACTACTTCGCGAAGACGGGGCAGCTCTGGGGGAACCCGCTCTACCGCTGGGACCGGATGGAGGAGACCGGCTTCGCCTGGTGGGTCGCGCGTCTGAAGCACCAGCTGTCGCTTCACGACGTGCTGCGTCTCGATCACTTCCGCGGCTTCGCGGCGTACTGGGCGGTGCCCGCCGGATCGAAGACCGCGGAAACCGGAGGATGGGAGCCGGGACCCGGAGCGAAACTCTTCGAAGCGGCGCGCCGCGCGCTCGGCGGCCTGCCGCTCGTTGCGGAGGACCTCGGCACGATCACCGAGGACGTCGTCGAATTGCGAACCCAGTTCGCGCTCCCCGGCATGCGAGTGCTTCAATTCGGTTTCGACGATCCCCTGTCCGACCACGCCCCGCACCGCCACACGACCGACAGCGTCGTCTACACCGGCACGCATGACAACGACACCACGCGCGGCTGGATCGCGAACCTCGACGCCTGGCGCAAGCAGCGCGTCCTCGACTACGTCGGCGGCGCCGAGGAGAGCGCGGTCTGGAGCCTGATCCGCACCGCGTACGCGTCGGTCGGAGATCTCTCCGTCGTCCCGATGCAGGATCTCCTAAATCTCGGCTCCGAAGCGCGCATGAACACGCCCGGCATCGCCGCCGGAAACTGGGGGTGGCGCGCTCCCGACGATGCGTTCCATCCGGAGCTCGCGGCGAGCTTGAAGCGGCTGGCGGAGATCACGGGGCGGGTCCTTCGCTAGTCCGGCTGCTACCATGGGGCGCTCACGGAGGCCCGCCATGGACAACCCGGTCATCGTCAGCGCCGTCCGCACCCCCATCGGAAAATTCCTCGGCTCGCTCGCGTCGATCCAAGCCACCAAGCTCGGAGCGATCGCGGTCCGCGAAGCGGTCCTTCGCGCGGGGCTGAAGCCCGAGCAGATCGACGAAGTGATCATGGGGAACGTCGTGGGGGCGGGCCTCGGACAGAACCCGGCGCGGCAGGCATCGATCCACGGCGGGATCCCGGACACGGTGCCGGCGCTCACCGTCAACAAGGTTTGCGGGTCGGGGCTGAAGGCGGTCGTGCTCGCCGCGCAGGCCGTCAAGTGTGGGGACGCCGAGATCGTCGTGGCGGGCGGGATGGAGTCGATGTCCAACACCCCGTACCTGATGAAGAACGCGCGCGGCGGATTCCGGATGGGAAACCAGACGCTGCTCGATTCGATGATCCACGACGGATTGTGGGACGCTTACCACGACTACCACATGGGGAATACCGGCGAGGTCGTGGCGGAGCGCTACAAGGTGTCGCGAGACGACCAGGACCGATGGGCGTTCGAGAGCCACAAGAAGGCGATCGCCGCGATCGACGCCGGGATGTTCAAGCGCGAGATCGTTCCCGTCGAGATCCCGAGCAAGAAGGGGGATCCGGTCCGGTTCGACACCGACGAGGGGCCGCGGCGCGACACGTCGATCGAGGCGCTTCGCGCGCTGAAGCCCGCATTCAAGAAGGACGGCACGGTCACGGCCGGAAACGCCCCGGGAGTGAACGACGGCGCTTCCGCCGTCGTCGTCATGTCGAAGGCGACCGCCAAGCGCTTGGGGTTGAAGCCCCGAGCCGAGATCGTCGCCTACGCGTCGTCGGGGCTCGCCCCCGAGCTCGTGATGATGGCTCCCGAAAAGGCCGTGCGCATGCTCTGGGAGAAGACCGGATGGACGCCGGACGGCGTCGATCTCTACGAGTTCAACGAGGCGTTCTCGGTCCAGCAGGTCGCACTCCAGCGGGTGCTCGGCCTGAACCCCGCCAAGCACAACGTCCGCGGCGGCGCCGTCGCGCTCGGGCACCCGATCGGTGCCTCGGGGGCGCGGATCCTGACCACGCTCCTGCACGCGCTCGAGGACCGGAACGAAGAGAAGGGGATCGCGGCTCTCTGCCTCGGCGGCGGGAACGCGGTCGGCATGGCGATCCGACGGCTCTGATCGGGCCGGCGCGGGGGGGCACGATGAAGATCGGAAAGCTCGGCGTCGTCGGCGCCGGACAGATGGGGAACGGGATCGCCCACGTCGCCGCGCAGGCCGGGATCACCGTCGTCATGCGCGATCTCGAGGACCGCTTCGTCAAGAAGGGGCTCGACACGATCGCGAAGAACCTCCAGCGGGGTGTGGACAAGGGGAAGATGACGGCGGCCGAAAAAGACGCCGTGCTCGGGAGGATTTCCGGAACCACCGAGCTTTCCGATTTCTCCGGTTGCGATCTGGTCGTCGAGGCCGCCGTGGAGAACCTCGACGTCAAGCTCGACCTCTTCGCCAAGCTCGACGGGATCGTCAAGGCGGGCGCGATCCTCGCGACCAACACGTCGTCCCTTCCGATCACGAAGATCGCGGCCGCGACCAAGCGCCCCGACCAGGTGATCGGGATGCACTTCATGAATCCGGTCCCCGTGATGAAGCTCGTCGAGATCATCCGCGGACTCCAGACCTCGGACGAGACGACCGCCGCGGTCAAGGCGCTCGCCGAGACGATGGGGAAGACCCCGGTCGAGTGCCGCGACTTCCCCGGGTTCGTCAGCAACCGGGTGCTCATGCCGCTGATCAACGAGGCGATCTACTGCCTTCACGAGGGGGTCGCCGAGGCCGCCGCGATCGACACGATCATGAAGCTCGGCATGGCCCACCCGATGGGACCGCTGACCCTCGCCGATTTCATCGGGCTCGACACCTGTCTCGCCATCCTCGAGGTGCTCCACCACGGTCTCGGCGAGGACAAGTACCGGCCCTGCCCGCTGCTCAGGAAGTACGTCGAGGCCGGCTGGCTCGGTAAGAAGACCGGGCGCGGCTTCTACGACTACTCACCCGGCGCCGCCGGAGCCCCCGCCTGATCCCCGACGCCACGAACCGCCTCGACGTGGCGCTGGCGATCGTCCTGCGCGGCGGCGAGGTCCTCGTCGCCAAGCGTGCCTCCGATCAGCACCTTCCCGATTCCTGGGAATTCCCCGGAGGGAAGATCGAGGATGGCGAGGAGCCTCACGAAGCCGCGCTCCGCGAGCTTCGCGAGGAGACCGGGCTCTCCGGCGCGACCGCCGAGTCGCTGCTCGTCTTCGTTCACGACTATCCCGACCGCCGTCTGAGGTTTCACGCCTACATCGTGCGGGATCCGGCGGGGGAGGTGCGGACCGACGGCAACCGCCCATGGACCTGGGCGTCGGTCGCGTCGCTCGAAGGGCTCGCCATGCCCGACGCCAACCGCGCGATCGTGCGCGCGCTTCGCTGGCGGCTGGGATGAGCGAGCCCCAGACCGTCTTCGGTGTCGGCGAGCGCGATCGGGGAAAGCGGCTCGACGTCTTCATGCACGAGCGGATCCCGGGCCTGTCCCGCGTCCGTATCCAGCGCGCGATCGACGAGCGGGTCACGTTGTCCTGGGGCGTCCGGGCGCGTTCCTCGACGCCCGTCCGTCCCGGCGGCGAGGTGCGGATTGGCTACACGCCGGCGGTCGAGGAGGTTCGGGACGTCCCGCTTCCGATCCTGGCGCGCGGTGAAGGTTGGCTCGCGGTGGACAAGCCCGCCGGGATCGTCGTGCACCCGGTCAACGCCGTGCGCGAGAACTCGCTGATCCGGATGCTCAGGCGCCAGGAAGGGGCGGAGGGGTTGCGTCTCGTGCATCGCCTCGACCGGGAGACGAGCGGCGTTCTCCTCGTCGCCGAGGATTCCGCCGCGGCGAGCGTGCTCTCGACCGCCTTCGAGCAGGGCCGCGTCCAGAAGGAATACCTGGCGGTCGTCGCAGGAGAGACCGCGCGCGACGAAGGGACGATTTCGTTCCCGATCGGCGAAGGGGACCGCTCGCGCGTCTTCGTCCGGCGCGAGATCCGCGAGGGAGGGGAGCGGGCGGTGACGAGGTGGCGGGTCGAGCGGCGTCTTCCCGATGTCACGTTGCTCAGGGTCTTTCCGGAGACCGGCCGCCGCCACCAGCTGCGGGTCCATCTCGCCGCGATCGGCCACCCGATCCTCGGCGACATCCTGTACGGCCGCCCCGACGCCGACTACCTCGACCTCGTGAAGGGGACGCGGGACGCACGGCGGGACGAGGGGGGGCCCGCGCGGCAGTTGCTGCACTGCGCGCGGCTCGTCTTTCCGGATCCTCGAGGAACGGCGGAGATCGCGGTCGGCTCGCCCCTCCCGGACGATTTCGAGGCGATACTCGGAGCGTGATCAAGCGCTTCGCCGGGATCGCTCTCGCGTTGTTCGCGCTCCTCCCCTATCTCGGGGCGATCCACCACCCTCTCCTCTACGACGACCGCACGCTGCTCGACAACCGCTGGCTGACGACCGAGGCCGGGCCGGTCTCGGTGTTCGAGCACGACTACTGGTACGGGACCAAGCACGAGAGCTCCGATCTGTACCGCCCCCTCACGGTCCTGATGCTCGCGTGGAACATGCGGTACGCGGGAAGCCGCGAAGGCGTCCGGGTCGCGAACGCGCTCCTGCACCTCCTGGCGACGCTCACGCTGTACGGGATTCTCCGGCGCCTCTGCCGCAACCTCGAGGGAACCGGTCCGTGGCCATTCTTCGGAGCGGCCCTCTTCGCCGTGCATCCGCTCGCCAGCGAGGCGGTGCTCTGGGCGGTCGGGCGCGCGGAGATCCTCGCCGCGCTCTTCGGACTGCTCGCGTTCGGTTTCTTGCTGTCCCTGGAGAGCGGGGCGCGCCGGCGCGCCGCCCTGATAGCCGCTTCGACGGCGTGCTTCTTCCTCGCTCTCTGCTGCAAGGAGAGCGCGGTCTCGTGGGTCGTGGTCGCCGCCTCCTATCTGGCCGTCACCTCGGCCTGGAAGCGGCACGAGCGGCGCGATCTCGTGGGGGTCGCGTCAGGATGGATCCTGGCCCTCGTCGCGTTTCTCGTCCTGCGTGGAAACGCCGTCGGCTGGACGACCCACCCCGCGCCATTCGTGGACAACCCGCTCGTCGCCGCGGACGGACTCACGCGCGCCGCCAACGCGGTCCTGCTGCTCGCGCGTTACCTCGGCAAGGCGCTATGGCCGGCGAGCCTGTCGATCGAATACGGCTTCGACCAGATCCCGGTGGTTCCCCTCGTCCCGTGGGCGGGAGTCGGCGCGGTCGCGATCGTGGCGGCATTCGCCGCCAGCATCGTGGCGCTCAGGAGGAGAGGGGAGCCCGCCGCGGCGTTCCTCCTCGCCTGGATTCCCGGCGCGTTCGCGGTCACCGGGAATCTTCTCTTCCCGATCGGGACGATCTTCGCCGAGCGGCTCGCCTACCTCCCGCTGATGGGCGTTTGCGCGTTGGCCGGAATCGGCCTCGTGTCGATTCCGGGACGGACGTGGTCCGCGGTCGGCCTCGGTGCACTGCTCCTGGCCGGGGCCGCAAGGACGATCGCGCGCGGCCGCGACTACGCGAGCCTTTCCGCGCTCTCCGAGGCGACCGCCTCGGCGTCGCCGCGCGCGGTGAAGGCGCTCGTCAACGCCGGGCGCACGCGGCTGCGGCAGGGAAGGGCCTCCGACGCGATCCCGCTGTTCGAGAAGGCCGTCGCGATCTGGCCCGACTACACCCGCGCGAAGGAGCTGCTCGAGCAGGCGCGGACGGGTGCCGTCGCGCCCCCCTCGCGCGACGACTAGGAGCCGCCGCCCAGCCCGTGCTGTTTCAGCTTCTTGTAGAGCGTCGGCTCGCTGATCTTGAGCTTCGCCGCGAGCTCGCGGCGCGTCAGCTCGGGGTTCCCGGCGATCGCGCGGGCGAGCCACTCTCGCTCCGTGCGCTCGAGGAGAGCGGGGAGCCCGTCGTCCAGGTCGAGGTCCGGGCTCGCCGCGGCCGCCGTGGCGGTCCCGAGCCGCGCCGCCAACCCGGCGATCCCCACCGGGTGATCGAACGATTCGAGCGCGAGCCGCGCGGCGAGCTGCTCGACGTGGCGCACGTTTCCGGGCCAGAGGAATTCGAGCCCGGCCAGCCACCGCTCCGCCTCCGGGGCGATCTCGATCCAGCGGCCCGCATCGATGGCATCCAGCGCGTGGCGCAGCAGGAGCGGAATGTCGGACTTCCGCTCGCGGAGCGGAGGGACGTCGATCGGAAGGAAGTTGAGCCGCTCGTAAAGGTCCCGCCGGAACCGGCCCGCGGCGATCTCCGCGGGGAGATCCCGATTCGTCGCGGCGAGAATCCTCACGTCGGCCCGCCGCTCCTGCGTCTCGCCCAACCGCTCGTAGGTCCTCTCCTGGAGGAGGCGCAGGATCTTCGGCTGCAGCTCGATCGGAATATCGGCCACTTCGTCGAGGAGGAGGGACCCCCCGGCCGCGGCCTCGATCTTTCCCGGACGGTCTTGGTCCGCCCCCGTGAACGCGCCGCGCTTGTGGCCGAACAGCTCCGATTCGACGAGGCCGCGCTCGAGGTTCGGACCGAAGAGGGTCACGAACGGCCGGCCGGCGCGCGGCCCCGCGTGGTGGAGGATCCGCGCGAGAAGTCCTTTTCCGGTGCCGGTCTCGCCCGTGATCAGGACCGGCGCCTCGGAGCGGGCCGCCTTGCGGATCTCCTCCTCGAGCGCGCGCACCGCCGGGCTGCGCCCGACGAATCGGCCGAACGACCAGTCCCGTGCGAGCAGGCCGCGGCTCTCCTCGAGCTCCCTGCGGGCGCGCCGCTCCGCCTCGCGCAACCGGTCCCGCTCCTCGAGCGCGGTGCGCGCCGAGCGGAGCGTCTCCAAGACCGGTCCCGCCAGCGTGGCGAGCGAGACCAGCACGTCGCGGTGCGCGGCCGTGAGGTGCCCGGCACGACCGTGCTCGACGTGGACCAGGCCCAGGACCCGCCCCGAGGCGCGCACGGGGACGCAGAGGATCGAGACCAGCTTCATCTGCTGCACGGAGAGGGACGACCCCACGCCCGGGGTCTTGAGCGCGTTCTCCAGCAGCACCGGCTCACCCCGTTTCAACACCTCGCCGAAGATGCTGCGGCTGAATTCCCCGGACGCGCCGTCGAACTCGTCCTTCTGGAACCGGTGGAGGACCCGGTAGTCCAGCCCCCCGCCGTCGCGAACCTCGACGAAGACGCCGCGCTCCGCTTCGGTGAGGCGGACGGCCTGGGTGAGAAGCGTTCGAAGCACCTGGTCGGGCTCGGCAAGCTCCGCAAGCACGCCCCGGAGGGCCTCGAGAAGCGCCAGGGCGCCGGGCTCTGGAACGTCGGACACGCGTCTCCTCCGTGCTCTTTCGACGACCTAGCGTATCTTAAAGGTCCGAACTCACGCTCCGCGGTGCCATGACCGATCCTCCGATCGATTCGACCTTCCCTCCCGTCATCGGCGAATTTGCCGTCCGCCGTGTGATCGCGCGCGGCGGGATGGGGGTGGTCTACGAGGCGGACCAGGCCGAGCCCCGGCGCCGTGTCGCCCTGAAGGTCGTCCGGGGCGGCGAGTTCGTCGACGAGGGGACCCTTCGTCTCTTTCGACGGGAGATCCAGGCGCTCGCCCGTTTGGAGCATCCGGGGATCGCGTCGCTCTACGCCTCGGGACGCACGCCCGACGGCCTCCACTACTTCGCCATGGAGTTCGTGCCCGGGCAGCCCCTAGATCTCTGGCTGCGGTCGAAGGGCGCCGGGCCGTTCGGCCCCGAGGAGACGCGGGCGCGGCTCGCGCTGTTCCTCGACGTCGCCGACGCGGTGGCATACGCCCATCAGCGCGGCGTGCTCCATCGCGACCTCAAGCCCTCGAACATCGTCGTGACCCCCGACAGCGACGTCAAGGTCCTCGACTTCGGGCTCGCGCGGATCACCGATATCGACGTCTCGCGGGCGACGCAGGCCACGGAGATCGGGACGCTTCGCGGCACGCTGATCTACATGAGCCCCGAACAGCTCTCCGGAGACCCCGGGTTGGTGGACGCCCGGACCGATGTTTACGCCCTGGGAGTCATCCTCTTCGAGATCCTGACCCTGGAGCATCCGCTCGACCTCGAGCACCTGCCCCCGTTCGACGTGCCGCGTGCGATCCTGCAGGCCGCCCCGAAGTCGTTGAACCGCGCATGGAAGGGGCGCCACCGGCCCGATCCCGACCTCGCGACGATCGTCGCGAAGGCGCTGGAGAAGGATCCAGGGCATCGGTACGCGACCGTGCCCGCGCTCGCCGACGACGTGCGGCGGTACCTTTCCGGGTTGCCGATCCTCGCCCGCGCCCCGTCGGCGGCCTACCAGCTCCGAAAGCTGATCGCACGGAACAAGAAGCCGTTCGCCGCGCTCGCCGCCGCCGTCGTACTTCTTCTCGGGTTCGGGATCTCGATGGCGGTGGTCGCCGGCCGGTTGGCCGCCGAGCGCAATCGTGCGAATCGAGAGGCGGAGCGGGCCAATGCCGAGGCGAAGGCCTCGGAGAAGGCCGCGGCGATCCTCTCCGAGCTGGTCCGCGCGGACCTGGGCTCGTCTCTCTACGGGAATCGGACCCTCGACGTCAAAGAAATCGAGCGCGCGATCGCGTCGATCGAAAACCGCTGGTCCGACAAGCCGCAGGCGGTCGCCCAGCTCCTGGAGAAGGTCGGGGTGTCCTTCGCGGCGGCCGGGACGTACGACGCCGCCGTCCGCTTTCTCGAGCGCGCCGTCCAGATCCGGCGGGACGTGCTCCACGATCCGAAGTGGGAAACGAGCAGCTCCCGCGAGGTCCTCGGCGAATACGAGCTCAAGGTGGGAAAGATCCGGGAGGCCGACGCGATGTTCGAGAGCATCGCGTCGCGCGTCCGGGTGATGCCGGAAGCAACACCCAACAACCTCGGGTACGCGCTCGAGAACCTCGGGTGCTCGAGACGCGAGCTCGGGCGGTTCGACGAGGCCGAGCGCCTCCTGCAGGAGGCGCTCGCGAAGTACACCTCGGCCAAGCCCGGGTCGCTTTCGTTCCTCGCCTCGGCGCACGACAGCCTGGGGACCCTCTACCTCGCGGAAGGGGACCTCAGCCGCGCCGAATCGGAGCACCGCGAGGCGATGCGGCTCCGGGACTCCTACTCCCCGTGGGACATGTATCGTGTCCGGAGCGACTACATGCTCGGACTGGTCCTCGCGCGACGGGGGAAGCTCGCGGAGGCGGAGCCGCTCTTGAAGAACGCTCTGGCGCGGCGCGAGGCCGCGTACGGACCGGACAATCGCGAGGTCGCCGAGACGCTCGACGCGTTGGTCGAGCTCCATCTCGGGCAGGGGAGGCTGGACCTCGCGGACGAGACCGCGTCCCGAGCCCTTCACGCCTATGAAGCGAGCGGAGGGGCGAACCACCCCGACTATGCGACGGTGCTCACCCATCTCGCCGAAGTGAGGCGGCGGCAGGGGAGGCTGGACGAGGCGCGCGGCGCACTGAAACGCGCGATCGGCATCCGCGCCGCCGTGCTGGGCGAGGACCACGTTGCCACGCGGCTCGCCCGCGCCGCCCTCGCGGCGATAGGATCGTGAGCCCGCCGCTATAATCCGTCCGTCCCGAGCCGCCTCCGGAAAGCCCCCATGAACCCCGTGCTCCGCCGCATCCTCGAGCATCCCTTCCTCGGCCCCAAGGTCGTCCACCACCGGCGGACGGAGGGGAGCGAAGCTCGGTTCGCCGACACGGCCCTTCCTCCCTCCCCCGAGCTCGGCCGCGCGCTCGCCGCGGAAGGAATCGTTCGCCTGTTCTCCCACCAAGCCGCGGCGATCGACGCGGCGCGCTCGGGCGAGAACGTGCTGGTCGCGACGCCGACGGCTTCGGGGAAGTCGCTCGTCTTTTCGATCCCCGCGATCGAGGCGGCCCTTTCGGGAGACGGCGCGACCGCGCTCTTCGTCTACCCCACCAAGGCGCTGGCCCAGGACCAGCTGAACGGGCTGCGAAGCCTCGCGTCGGCGACCGGGCGCCTCCGACCCCCCCGTTTCGAGATCTACGACGGCGACACGCCGGACTCCCTGCGGCGCAAGATCAAGCAGGATCCTCCCGACGTCCTGATCACGAACCCGGACATGCTCCACGCCGGCATCCTCGCGCACCACGGCGACTGGTCGGGATTCCTCGGCCGGCTCCGCTTCATCGTCTTGGACGAGCTCCACGTCTACCGCGGCGTCTTCGGCGCGCACGTCCATCACATCCTGCGCCGGCTCCTCCGCCTCGCGAAGATGCGAGGGGCTGCGCCCCGATTCCTCGCCGCCTCGGCCACGGTCGGGCGGCCGGGCGAGTTCGCGGCGTCGCTCGCCGGGGCTCCGTTCCGCGTCGTCGACGTCTCCGGGGCTCCGGTCGCGGCCCGCGACGTCCTCCTCCTCAATCCGGTGACGGTCTCGCCGTACACGGCGGCCGTCCGCGTCGTAGCCTAGGCCGCGCGCGAAGGAGGGAGGACGATCGCCTTCACGAAGGCGCGCCGGATCACCGAGCTCCTTCACGCCTGGCTCCTGCAGGAGGCGCCGGACCTCAAGCGCATGGTCGCTCCCTACCGCGCGGGATACCTTCCCGAGGAGCGACGGCGGATCGAGAAGCGGCTCTTCTCCGGCGAGCTGCGCGCCGTGCTCGCCACCAGCGCCCTCGAGCTGGGGATCGACGTCGGCGGGCTCGACGTCTGCGTTCTGGTCGGCTATCCGGGCTCGCGAACCTCCAC
>JBGQLU010000050.1:0-23661 GCA_041500265.1 Acidobacteriota bacterium
AACGCGACCGCCTGGCGTGCGACCCAGCAATCGATGTCCTGGATGAGGCCGAAGCGCTCGGCAACGTAGAGGAAGGAGGCGGGCGAGAGCGGCTCGTCTCCCCCGTCGGTGCGAAGCCGGAGCAGCAGCTCGTACTGGCATACCGCCTCGCACTTGAGATCGACGATCGGCTGACAGTAAAGAAGGAGGCGCTCTTCCCTCAGGGCGTTGCGGATGTGCTCCACCTCGGCAAGCCGCGCCGAAACCTTCTCGCGGTGGCCTCCACTCGCGCTGTAGACGGCCACACGGTTCCGTCCCTCCTGCTTGGCGTCGTACATCGCGAGGTCGGCGAACTCGAGAAGCTCGGCGGCGCCGAGGCCGTCGAACAGCGCGACGCCCACGCTCGCCGTGACGTGGATCGAACGCTCGCCGAGCACGGCGACCTCGCGGCTGAGGGCCTTCACGATGCCGTCGGCGACGATCTGCGCCTGGTCCGCATCGGCCTCCGGAAGGAGCATCGCGAACTCGTCCCCGCCCACCCGCGCCACGAGGTCCGTCTGGCGAACTCGGTGTTTCAGCGCTCCCGCGACCCCCTTGAGAAGATCGTCCCCCGCCTTGTGGCCGAAGGCGTCGTTCACGTCTTTGAAGTGGTCGAGGTCGATCATGAGCACGGCGCCGTTGCCGCCGTATCGGGACACCCGCTCGGCCTCGTGGGACAGCTCCTGCTGAAACCGTCTCCGGTTGTACAGACCGGTCAGAAAGTCGTGGTCGATCAGGTATTCCAGGCGAGCCGCGAGCTCCTTCCGCTCCGAGATGTCCTGCACCTGTTTGACGAAGTACAGCGGCCGGCCTCGATCGTCCCGGACGAGCGACACGGTGAGAAGAACCCAGAGGTAATGGCCCCACGCGTGGCGGCAGCGCTTCTCGACGTGGAAGCTCGGGATGTTGCCGAGGACGAGGTCTTGCATGGAGCCGGCATCGCGACCGACGTCCTCGGGATGCGTGATGGCCGGGAGCGTCGTGGCCAAGAGTGCTTCTCGGGAATGACCGGTGATCCGGCAGAGGGCGTCGTTGACCTGGAGCCAGCGACCGTCCATGTCGACGAGGGCCATGCCGATCGGTGCGCTGGTGAACGCGCTCTCGAAGCGCGCCTGAACCTCGCGCAGCCCCCGCTCGGCAACGAGCATCCGTTCCGACTTCTCCTGCTCGCCGGCCTCGCGCTCGAGGAGGCCCGCCTCGAGCTCTCCCCGGGCGCGTCGCAGATCCTCGGAAAACCGATCGAGGCCGAGCTTCACTCGGGAAGCCTGCGGCAGCGTCGGATGGGCGGAGGTCGGATCCTCGACCCAGTCGGCGACGCAGCGGTCCATTCGCACCCGGGCGTTGCTCAACGCCTTCTCGAAGAGGCGAAGTGCCTCCGCCCGTGCCGGGGAAGGCCCTTTCTCGTGGATGGGCCTTCCCCGCGGGGGCTTGGAACGCGCAATCGAGGCGCTCGACTTTTCCGTGAGCCGGCTCAACTCGCCGCCTCGAGGCTCGGCGGCAACGGAACCCGCACGCAGATCTCCGTGCCGGAACCGCGAGTGGATTTGACTTTGAAGGTGCCGCCCACGTAGGTCGCCCGCTCATGCATCCTGAGGAGCCCGATGCCGTTCCCTCCCTCGCCGTGGGCCACACGATCGGCGTCGAAACCGACCCCGTCGTCCTTGATGGTCAGCTGGACGAACCCGGCTGGGCGCGTCAGGCGCACCGTGACGTGGCGTGCCTGGGCGTGCTGCTCCACGTTGCTCAGGGCTTTCAAAACGATACGATACAAAGCGATCTCGACCTCGGCGGGGAGTCGCGCGGTCAATCGCACGCAGGCCAGCTCGAGGGAGACGCCCGTCCGGTTCGTGAACTCCGTGCCCGCGCCGCGCAGGGCAGCGACCAAGCCCAGCTCGTCCAGCACGCTCGGGCGCAGTTGACGCGAGATGCGCGTCACCTCTCCAGCGGTCTCGCCGAGCATGTCGCTGAGCTTCATCGCCTCCGCCTTCGACGGCCCGTCGCGTTCCGACAGCTTGTCGGCCAGCGCCTGGCATCGAAAGAGGGTGGCGCAGAGCAGCTGGGTAATGTGGTCGTGCAGGTCGAGGGCCACGCGCCCTCGCTCGGATTCTTGCGATTGCGCCAGACGATGGGTCAGCTCCCGGAGCGAGTCCTCGTTGCGCCTCGCCTCCGTCATGTCCGTGACCACCACCCCGAGGGACGCGTGCTTGAAGCCGTTTTTCGCCATCGAGCGAACGGAGACCTGCGCCGGCAGCCGGGAGCCGTCGCCGGCGATGAGCATCACGGGGAGCTTGGAGCCTGAGGCCGCCGACCGCTTCAGGAGCGGCCGGAGAGTGGCGCGGTCCTCCGCGGAGAGAAACTCGCGGAGGGAGCTCCCCACAACCTGCTCGAGAGGGCGCCGGACCATCCTGGCGAAGCACTGATTGGCGTACAGAATCGTCGCATCGGTCGCGAGCGTCAACGCCCCCTCGTTCATCGATTCGATGAGCACGCGGTACGCGTGCTCGGCGCCTTCCAGCGTGAACACCTGGGCGCCGCCTTCGCCGGCGACCACCACGGCGTCCACTTCGCCGGTTCGAATGGCGCGGAGCGTTTCCTCCGCGTCGGCGAGCCGGGCGCGCAGCTCGGCGATCCCGGGAACGCGCGCCGGGCCGGAGGATCCTCGGCGCGGGGGGTTTCTCATCGCTTCGTCGGGCGCTTCGTGTCGAGATCCAGGCCGACGAACAGGCGGCTCGTGTTCGACAGGTTGCCGATGAGCCGGCGCACCGGCGGAGGGAATTCCCTGACGAGCGTCGGGGTCGCGACGATCTGGCCGTCGCGCGCGAGGATGGGCTGCTGGTAGACGTCGATCACTTCCAGCTCGAACCGGCCGTCGAGCTCGGCCGCGCAGAGCTCACGGGCGCGCAGGACGGCCCGGCGCGATCGGTCCGAGGCCCCCGCCACGTACAATCGGAGGACGTACTTGCCCGAGGGCCGGGTGGCAACGGCCTTTTCGAAGGCTCGGGTCGCGGGGCTGATGGCGGTCGTCTTCATGGGCATTCGTTTCGGCTACTCGGCGGTGCGGAGGTCCAACCCGACGAGCACGCGCTCCGTGTCGGACAGGTCGCCGATGATCTTCCGCACGGGCTCCGGCAACTTGCGCACCAGCGTGGGAATGGCCAGGATCTGGTCGCCCTTGGACAGCTGCGGCTGCTCGATCAGATCGATCACCTCGATGCGATAGCGCCCTTTGAGGTGGGTCTCACAGATCTCGGTCAGGTTCGAGAATGCCGTCAGCGATTTGGGCGTCTGGCCGGCCACATAGAGACGTAGCTGCCAGAGTTTTCCGGGACGCCGACGCGGACCGGTTTCGGGTCGAATCACCGTTCTCGTCTTCATCCTTGGCTCCGCGGCTTGGGGTGGCCGTTCGACCGGGCCGCCATCTTGATGGCGTCCGCTTGGCGCAAGCGAGCCAGCTCCGTCCGTTCGGCGGTCAACACACGGGTCTGCGTCCCCACCTGTTCGTCCTGGCGTCGATGCTCCAGCTCGTCGTGTTCGGATCGGGAGCGCAGCCCGGCGATCTGCTGCTCGAGCGTCGCGCGCTTTTGCAGCAATTCGCGCTTGCGGCGGGCGGCCTCCTGCTGGCTCGTCAACGATTCGGCTTTCTCGCGCGCGGCCTGCGCCACGCGCGACGCGCCGGTCAAGACGCCGCTGGGGCCGATGTAGGCGTCCACGAGGTCGATCCCGGTGTCCGAGATCAGAAACTCGCGAACCTGGTTCGAGTGCGCCATGCCGCGCGCCTTGAGCACGTAGAGCACGCGGTTGCGCTCGCCGTTCCCTTCGATGTCTTGCAGCAGCAGCCAGGAATCCATGAGCGAGGACATGGCGATCTCGCTCTGGTGCAACGAATGACCGCCATGGGTCAGACTGGTGAACAGGGATGTGATCTGTCCGCCTTTCAAGAAATCGATCAACCGCGTCACCATCCCCTTGGTCTCGGCGTCGGTGCCGGCCGCCAGGAGGCTGGTGATCGGGTCCACGACGACGACCGCGGGGCGGAACGCGGCGATCTCCTTGAACATGGTGGCCAGGTGCATCTCCAAGCCGCAGAGCGTGGGTCGCGCCGCGTGAAACCGCAGCAGGCCCCGCCGGATCAGGGGCTCCAAGCGCACGCCGATGGAACGCATGTTGCGAACGATCTGGTTCGGCGATTCCTCGAAAGAGAAGAAGAGGACGCGATCCCCGTGGCGCGCGGCGGCCCGGGCGAAACAGGCGGCGACGCTCGTCTTGCCGGTGCCGGGCGTGCCCGTCAGCAGGATGCTGCTGCAGCGGAAGAAACCCCGCCCGCTCAGCATCGCGTCGAGCCGCGGAATGCCGGTGGAGATCCGCCCGCTCGACACCTTGTGGTTGAGCCCGACCGACGTGATCGGGAGCACGCTGATTCCGTCGTCGCCGATCAGGAACGGATACTCGTTGGTGCCGTGGAGCGCGCCGCGGTACTTCACAACGCGCAGATGCCGCGTGGCGATCTGGTCCCGGACGCGGTGGTCGAGCAGGATGACGCAGTCGGAGACGTATTCCTCCAGCCCGTGGCGCGTCAGCTGCTCGCGCCCGGACTCCGCCGTGATGACGGCGGTGACGCCCTTGTTCTTGAGCCAGCGGAAGAGCCGGCGCAGCTCGGCGCGCAGGATGGCCTCGTTGGGCAGTCCGGCGAACAGCGCTTCGAGCGAGTCCAGCACCACGCGCTTGGCGCCGATCGTATCGATCGCGTGATTCAGCCGGACGAACAACCCTTCCAGGTCGTACTCACCGGTCTCCTGGATCTCGCTGCGTTCGATCCACACGTGGTCGAGGACGAGTTTCTTGCGCCGGATCAAGCCCGCCAAGTCGAATCCGAGGGACGCGACGTTGCTCTTGAGCTCCGTATCGGTTTCCTCGAAGGACATGAGGACACCCGGCTCGCCGAACAGCGCCGCGCCGCGCACGAGGAACTCCGCCGCGAACAGGGTCTTGCCGCAACCCGCGCCGCCGCACACGAGGGTGGGCCGCCCGCGCGGCAATCCACCTTCCGTGATCTCATCGAGGCCCTCGATCCCGGTCGGGCACTTGGGCAGGCGACCGACCGCCGCCGTGGATTCGCTTCGTCGCACGATTCCTTCCCTACGGCGTGACCGTATTCGCCAACAGCGTCACCGAGCCGTTCCGCGCCAGCGCTCGCCCGTGAAGGGTTGCGCCGGTTCCCAGCGAAATCGTGGTCAACGCGATGATGTTTCCCGAGACGTTGGAATTCGTCCCGAGGGTCGCGGAGCTGCCGACCTGCCATGTGATGTGCGACGCCTCGGCGCCGCCACTCAGGATGACCTGACGCCCGACCGCCACCGTGAGCGAAGAGGCGATCTGGAACACCCACACGGCGTTGGCATTGCCTCCGCCGTCGAGCGTTACGTCGGCCGACGTGATCTCGAGCGTCGAGGTGGACTTGTACACCCCCGGGGCCAGCGTCATGCCACCGAGATCGCCCGCGATCGTGTGTCCCGCCGCGCGCCCCGCGGCGCTGTTGTACGCGACCGTCAAGGCGCCCTGCGCGGCTTGTGCCGTCGGATCGCCCAGGTGCGTCGCCCCGGATACGGTGGGAGCTCCCGTCAAAGTGTTGCCCGGCCAGACCCCGAGGTCCGCGTTGATGGTGGTGGCGCCGCTGTTGGTGACCGATTGGCCGGCGAGAACTCCGTACGCCGCGGCTTTCCCGAGGCTCACGGATTGTCCGGCGCCGCCGCCCCCCGCGTTCAGCACGTCGTTGGAGCTGCTGCAAGCCGCGAGACCGCCGGCGAGCAAGAGAGGGACGATCGTCACCGACCTACTGAGACCCTTGAGTAGTTGCATGCTCACTTTCTCCTTCTGCCTCTCGCTTCCGCGCGGGGCTATTCGTACCCTTGTTCCACGAACAGACGTTCCCGCCTCCGGGTGCCGCCCCTGCGCGTCTGCTCCTGACTCTCAGCCAGATCCAGCCTGTCGAGTCCGGCTTCCACCGCGCGCCGGCCCGGCCTTTCGGCCGGCCGAAAGCTCGCACGCGCCTCGTGCGCCGCGGCCTTCAGCGAAACGGCAACGGAGCCCGCAGACCGCCCGATAGATTTCTGCGCGAATCCAGAGCTCACAGGGCACCTCGCCGGTCTTGAAGCCGCCGACACCGTTCATCTTCGGTCGCGGGAATCGATCCGGGTATGGGGTAAACGCCTACCGAACGAGCCGGACGGAGGGGCCGACCTTGGGGTGTTTACCCCATGGAAACCGAGTTTTCCCCGCGTTGAGATGCGGGTTGAGTCGAGACGGTTCGCACCGGCGAAGCCACTCGTGCAAGCTCAGAAGTTATTCCGGTACGGGGCCCTCACGGCGGCGTTCCTAGCGCTCTGCGTGCTCCAGGTGACGTTCGGCAACACGGCCTGACGGAGCAAGATGAAGAAGGACCTCCAGGAGTACTTGCTGGGCCTCTAGGTACGAGCCGGAAAAGCCCGACTTTGCCGCTGCAGGTCGGGTTACACCCCATGGATGACTCCGCAGACGCCGCGTAGGGTTCTCAGCCACGACGACCGAGAGGTCTCAACGCAGCGGAGGTCAGCGCTCATGAAGCGTCCCGGAATTCGCCTCACCGAATCTGTCGACACGATTTCGCGTGAGCGCGATCCGGTCCGTCCCGCGAGGAGAAGGGTGCGCATGAAGGCGGCGGCGCCGATGCTCCGGCTCTACCTCGAGGAGATGGGCGCGACCCCACTGCTCGGCGAGAAGAAGGAGCTGGCCCTCGCCATGCAGCTCAAGGCTGCGCGGCAGGCGATCGCGACGCTCGCGCGGGCCCTGCCGGAAACCTGCCGCGAGGTCGTTCTCGCGGGGGAAGAGTCCGGGCCGGACCTGGGCGCCGCGTGGCCGCTGCGAGACCTGGAACGGTTTCTCCGCAATCTCGAGCACTTCGCGGCCCAGTCCCCGGACACGACCGCAGCGTCGGCGCTCCGCGAGATCCGTGCGCACAAAACATCACTGGACGAGGCCAGGGACGCGTTCATCCTCGCCAACCTCCGTCTGGTCGTCCACGTCGCGAAGAAGTACGCAAAAGGCGGACTCCCGTTCATGGATCTCATCCAGGAAGGGAACCTCGGGCTGTTGCGCGCGGTCGAGAAGTTCGAGCACGAGCGCGGCCACAAGTTCTCGACCTACGCGTTCTGGTGGATCAAGCAAGGCGTCGAGCGAGGAATCTCGGAGAAGCTGCGGACGATCCGCATTCCGCTCCAGGTGAACGACACCGTCCGCAAGGTCGAGCTCGCCGCGCGCGATCTCGGCCAGCGCCTGGAGCGCAAGGCGACGCCGGAGGAAATTGCCGCGCAGCTGCGAATGTCGGTCGACACGGTCGACCATGCGATCTCCGTCGCGCGCGAGCCGCTGCCGCTCGAGGACGGCGCCGGAGAACGTGAAGGCTACGACATGGCGACGACTCTCGCCGACGAGCGGGCCCCCTCTCCGTTCGATCAAGCTTCGCAGCGCGAGATCAAGCATCGCGTGGAGTCGGTACTCAAGGAGCTCCGGCCCCGCGAGGAAACCGTCATCCGGATGCGCTTCGGCATCGGCCGCGAAGCCTCGCGAACGCTCGAGGACATCGGCGCGCGGCTCCGCCTGTCCCGCGAGCGCGTGCGTCAGATCGAGCTGCTCGCGATCCAGAAGATCAAAGCGTCGCCCCTATGCCGCGAGTTGGCGCGGTTGCTCGGGGCCGGTGATGCGCCCGGCCTTCGTGCGTGATCGTCCTGCCCGCGATTTCGGACCGACGGGCGGTTCGGCGCTGCGGGTAGGGATGTACCCCATCGAATCGTCCGCGCTCGCCGCCTAACCTGCCGGTGTGGCGCATTGCGGCGTCACGTTTCACAAAGGAGTGCATCGATGAGTCCGAACTATGATCCGAAGTTGACGTCAGACTCGAATCTCGAACCGACCCCTGGAGCACCGACCTCGCATCCGGTGGGCACCGGGGTTGGCGCGGCCGGCGGAGCGGTGACCGGTGCCGCGATCGGCACCGCCGTGGGCGGTCCGGTCGGAACCCTCGTCGGCGGCGCGATCGGCGCCGCGACCGGCGCACTCGCCGGACGGAGCGCGGCCGAAGCCGTGAACCCGACGGTGGAGGAGGCTTACTGGAGCACGAACTACCTTACCCGCGACTACGTCATACGGAACCGGCCGTACACGGACTACCAGTCCGCCTACCGGTACGGGTGGGAATCGCGCGCCCGACTGGGCAAACAGCCGTTCAAGAACGTCGAGAGCAGCCTCGAGCGCGGCTGGAGCACGGCCAAGGGCGAATCCAAGCTCGCCTGGGAGCAGGCCAGGCATGCCGTCAGCGACGCTTGGCAGCGGATCTAGAACCCGTGACCGCCGAAGTTCCCGGGGCGCTTCCTTCGAGGCGCTCCTTTCATGCACAGGAGGCTTGAATGAGAAAGACAGCATGGCTCGCAGCACTCGGAATCGTCCTCGCCACGGTGGCCGTCGCCGGCCCCCAGGTCGCGGTCCTCGACGGCACGAGCTGGAAGGTCGAAGTGGAGCCGGACGCCATGGCCAAGGACAAGGGAGAGAAGGAGTTCAAGGAGACCTTGACGTTCGCCGACGGGAACGTCTCCTTGAGCGCTCCGAAGGTCGGGTCCGAGGCATCACCCTATTCGGTTACCACGACGGGCGAGAAAGAGTGGACGTTCAAGGCCGAGCGGATGAGCTCGGGCGAAGGCAGCTCGGTCTGGACGGGAACCGTTCGCGGCAAGAGCCTCGACGGCAAGCTGATCTGGACCAAGAACGACGGAACGGTTTTCACCTACACGTTCAAGGGCAACAAGCTCGACTGAGTCCGCACGAATCCTGACGGTGGTTCCCCCGGCCCTCCGGCCCGGGGAGCTCGCCTTCGGAGGTGCCCATGCCGCTGATGTCCCTGGTCCTGACGCTGATCGTCGTGGGAGTGTTGCTCTGGCTGGTGAATACCTACATCCCGATGGACGCGAAGATCAAGAAGATCCTCAACGCCGTCGTCGTCATCTGCGTCGTCGTGTGGGTCCTCTACGCGCTCGGCATTCTCGGTCGCGGCGGAGACATCCACGTTCCGCAGGTTCGATAGAAGCGGCTCAGCGTCGATCGGCCCGACGAACGTTCTGGACCACGCCGGGCGCCTCGAGCGTCGGCGCCGGGAGCGGGGTGGCTGCCGGTCGCTCGACCGGCGGCGTGACGTCGGCTCCAAACAGCTCGAAGGTCTTGCGGAACCAGGGCGAGGCGCCGGAATCGGCCCCGAGCTTGTCGGCAGACAGTCCGCGCAGGTCCCCGAACGCGAAGGCGCCGCCCAGAACTCCGGCGCGGAACAGCCCGCCCGTGAGGATCGGGAACCGGCGCTCGGCGGCGGCCGAGGAAGGCTCGAATCCAGGGGCGATCTCGCTCTTGGCGATGCCCGCTCCGGCCGGCAGCAGCATCGTCGCCAGACAGCCGGTCACGATGCGGCTTCGAAGCTTTTTCGTGTCCATATCGGTCCCTTTCGGTGATGACGGATCGATGGTGCGGCACGCAGCTCGATGCCGCGATGGGGTCTTCACCCCAAGAACGCGGCGGGGTGGGGTTTCACCGTATCGACAGGACGCAGCCGCTCCTAGACAGTGAGATCGGAGCGGTGGATCGCCTTCGTTCCCACTGGAGGCCCGCGATGAATCGAAGAACGACGATGATCGGATTGATCGTTCCCCTCCTCCTGTTCGCCTGCCCTCCCGTCGTGCGAGCGGCACCGGCCCCGACGGATCCGGCGGCGTTTCACGACGGCATGCGAAAGCTGTGGGAAGACCATGTCACCTGGACGAGGCTCTACATCGTGACCGCTCTGGCGGACCTGCCGAGCAAGGGCGCAACCGCGCAGCGCCTCATCCAGAATCAAACCGACATCGGAAACGCGATCAGGCCCTTCTACGGAGACGCCGCCGGCGAGAAGCTGACCGCCTTGCTGAAGGACCACATTCTCACGGCCGCGGCGCTGATCGACGCCGCCAGGGCGGGAGATACCGCGAAGCAAGACGACGCGTCGAAGCGTTGGTACGCGAACGCGCACGAGATCGCGTCGTTTCTGAGCGGTGCGAATCCCAAGAACTGGCCTCTTCCCGAGATGAACTCGATGATGCGCGAGCATCTGGACCTCACGACCGTCGAGGTCGTGTCGGGCTTGAAGAAAGACTGGGCGGCGGACATCGCGGCGTACGACAAGGTCCATGGACAGATCCTGAAGATGGCGGACATGCTCAGCGCCGGCATCGTCAAGCAGTTCCCGAGCAAGTTCGAGAAGCCCTAGGCGCGCTCTAGCCGCCCAGCTCGACCTCGACGTCGTGCTCGCGCCCGTCGTCGATGAGAGGGAGCGAGGACCCGGGTTGCTCCACGCCGTCCCGCGTCACCCGCCCGATTCCGGCCGGCCGGCCGCGGACGCGCTTGAATGTGATGTGATGGACGCTCTCGCGATGGCGATAGTGCACCTTGAACGTCTCCCAATCCTCGGGCATGAGGGGGGCGAAGCGTAGGGCATCGACCTCCAGATTGACGCCGAGGAGGGTCTCGACGATCAGCCGGTACATCCAGCCGGCCGCACCGGTGTACCAGGTCCAGCCTCCCCGCCCCGGGTCGAGCGCCGAGGCGTGGATGTCCCCCGCCACGACGTAGGGCTCGACCTTGTAGACGGCGGTCGACGCGGCGTCGCCGCCGTGATGGATCGGGTTGAGCATCGTGAAGAGCTCCCAGGCACGGCTCGCGTCCCCCATCGTCGCACGCGCCATGGCGGCCCAGATCGCGGCGTGGGTGTACTGCCCGCCGTTCTCGCGAACCCCGGGTCCGTAGCCTTTGATATAGCCGGGCTCCAATGGCGACGTGTCGAACGGGGGCGCCAGGAGCTTGATCAGGCGCGCCTCGGGGACCACCAGCTGCTCGTCCACGGCGGCCATGGCCCGGCGCACGCGCTCGGGATCGCCGCCTTCGGAGAGGGCCGCCCAGCTCTGGCTGATGGAGTCGATCCGGCACTCTTCGCTCGCGGCGGAACCGAGCGGCGTGCCGTCGTCGAAATATGCGCGGCGGTACCACCCGCCGTCCCAGGCGTTCGCCTCGATGTCGCGGCGGAGGCGCTCGGCCTGTTCTCCGCACTTGATCGCGAAGCCGTGGTCGTCGCGCCGGCGCGCGAGCTCCGCGAAGAGCCGCAGGTTGCGGTACAGGAACCATGCGAGCCAGACGCTTTCGCCCTTGCCGCCGCGGCCGACGAGGTTCATCCCGTCGTTCCAGTCGCCGCACCCCATCAGGGGAAGGCCGTGCACCCCGAAGCGCAGCCCATGCTCGATCGCACGGACGCAGTGCGCGTAGACGGTCGCCTCGCTGGAGGACGGCTGCGGCTGGTCGTAGTAGGCCTCCTCGTCGGGATCGACGGCGCGCCCCTCGAGAAAGGGCACGCGCTCGTCGAGCACGCCCAGATCTCCGGTCGCCGCGACGTAGTGACAGGCGGCGAAGGGAAGCCAGAGGAAATCGTCGGAGAAGTGCGTCCGCACTCCGTGCCCGCCGGGGGGATGCCACCAGTGCTGGACGTCTCCCGGGGTGAACTGCCGGCCGGCGCACCGCACCAGCTGTTCCCGCGCGAGAGAAGGCGAGGCGTGGACCAGCGCCATCGTGTCCTGCAGCTGGTCGCGAAATCCGTACGCGCCTCCCGACTGGTAGTAGCCGCTCCGCCCCCAGACGCGGCAGGACAACGTCTGGTAGACGAGCCAGCCGTTGGCCAGGATGTCGAGCGCCGGGTCGGGAGTCTCCACGCGTACCGCCCCCAACGTGCGATTCCAGTGCGACCAGACCCCCTCCAAGGCCTGCCGGGCGCCCGATGCGCTGCAAAAGCGCTCGCTCAGTGCTCGCGCCTCGTCGGGGCCACTCGCGACGGCGAGGGTGAACACGACCTCGCGTTCCGCTCCCGAGGGGAGATCGACGTACGTCTGCATCGCCGCGCAGGGATCCAGCCCCGCGCCGGTCCTCCCGGACAGCTTGACCCGGCGCAAGGCTTCGGGATCGGCGAGCGAGCCGTTCCGCCCGACGAATTCCGTCCGGCTCCCCGTCACGGTCCGCGCGGCCTCGCTGACCTCCACGGCGACGACGCGATCCGCGGCCGCGCGGCCGTAGGCGTTGCGACCGAGGAGCATGCCGCCGAGAACGTCGGTCTCGGTGACCACATGCATCAGGTTCGCGTGGCGCCACTCCCCGAGCACCAGCTCCCAGTATCCGGTGACCGAGATCCGCCGCGCTCGGTTCGACAGATTGCGCAGCTTGAAGGCGGCCAGCTTCACCGGCGCATCCATCGCGACGTAAATCGTCAGCTCGGAGCCGATGCCGTCTTCGACGTGCTCGAAGACGCTGTACCCGAATCCGTGGCGGCAGTCGTATCCGGAGCGCCCCCGCGCGGGGAGCGGCGTCGGGGACCAGAAGGCTCCCGTCTCTTCGTCCCGGACGTAGAACGCTTCACCGGAAGGATCGCTGACGGGGTCGTTGTGCCAGGGGGTCAGTCGGAATTCGTGAGCGTTGCCGGCCCACGTATAGGCTCCCCCGCTCTCGCTGACGATCGTGCCGAGGTGCGGGCTCGCGATGACGTTCGACCAGGGCGCGGGAGTCGTGGTCCCCGGCTCGAGGCTGATGGCGTATTCCCGCCCGTCGGCCGTGAACCCGCCGAGGCCGTTGAAGAACACCCGCTCGCGCTGCGGGAGCGGAGCGACCGGTTCCGCGGCGGGTCTGGGCTTCGGGAGCAATCGGGCCGGCGCGCGTTCGGCGGGCGTGAATCTTTCCGCTTGCTCGGCGAGGGTTCCGGCCGTGTCCACGAGGACGACGCGTGCGACCGTTTGGAACAGCACGCGATCCTCTTCGGAGATCTGCTCGGCGCGCCGGACGAAGATCCCGCCCGGTTTGTCCACGAGGTCCGCGGCGGGTCCCGTTCCGATCATGCCCATGATCCGGTCGTGAAGGACCGCCCTGTACCCGGAGAAGTCCTCGTTCAGAATCACCAGATCGGCGGTCAACCCCTTCATCCGCCAGTACGCGTGACATCGGAGCGCCTGCTCGACGAGGTCGATGTGGTCGATGCCGCACACGCGCACGAGCACGATCGGCAGGTCGCCGGACACCGCGAACCTCCAGAGGCGGGACTGCCCGAGTCGATTGCGAGCGATGATGCCGGGCGGAGCGCGGCGCAGGGCGGTGGCGTGCACCACCGAGGTGGCCAGACGCCCGTACGCCCGCGCATCCGCCTCGGTCGCGGAGAGCTGGCGCAGGACCGCCTGGCTCCGCGCGGAGGCCATGTCGAACGCCCGCTCGACGAAGTGGCGATCGCGGTACTTGCCTATCAGCGCCAGGGCCTCCTCGCGGGTCGCGCATGCGCCCGAGACGATCTGCACCGCCACCGACCCGTCGGGAGCCACGGTCACGGCGCGGCGGATCGCCACGATCGGATCGAGCACGATTCCGGCCGTCCCCGACAGCCGCCGGGAGCCCGCATCCATCGCCGCCGGACGGTCCGGCCCGCGGCCGCGGCCGAGGAACCGAGCGCGGTCGGTCTCGTACGACGTGTCCGGAGCTGCGACACCCGGCTCGACCAGCAGGTGGAACATCCACGGCTCGGTCTCTTCGGGCTTCCGCCGGCGGCGCGTACACAAGATCGCCTGCCGGTCGGCGAGCACCTCGGTGCTGACGAACAGGTTGCTGAACGCTCGATGGGCGAGGTCGGCGTTCAACGGCGCGAGCACGACCTCGGCGTAGCTGGTGAGCTCGATGCGGCGTGGACGGCGCGAGAGGTTCGTCACCGTCACGCGACGGATCTCGACGTCGTCCTCCGGCGAGACGCACAGCTCGGTGTACGTCTCGATCTCCTGATCGCGGCGCCGGTACTCCGCGCGGGCCTGCGAAAATATCGCCTCGTAACGATCGGCCTTGCGGCGCGTCGGCTGATGAGCGGCCGACCAGAAGCGTCCCGAGTCGAGGTCGCGAAGATAGACGAAGGTGCCCCAAGCGTCGCAGGTGGCATCCTCCCGCCAGCGCGTGACCGCCAGCTCGCCCCACCGGCTGTACCCGCCGCCGGCCTGGGACGCCATGACGTGGTAGCGGCCGTTCGACAGGAGATGCACTTCGGGCATCGCCGTGTCGGGATCCTCGAACACCCGGATCTGGGACTGCCCTTCCTCCGATTCCCGGCGCGGACCGTATCCGGCTTCGGGGGTGGGCGGAGTCGACGTCAGCCCCGACCTGGGAACCCGCTCTTGCAGGAGCGGCTGGGTCGCGCGCATCTGCGGATCGGCCATGAACCGCCGCGGCATCGGACGGCCGTTCATCAGGTTGTCGAGCGCCGCCAAGCTCATGCCCTGGTGGTGCGCCATGAACGCGCGCACGATCGCGGGCTTGGCCCCTCGCGTCATCCGCGAGGGCGTGTAGTCGATCGCCTCGTAGAACCCGTACCGGCCGAGAAACCCGCGGGCCGCCAGCGCTTCGAGGTTGCGGCAGGACTCGCGGGGCGCCACGCCGAGAGCCAGCATCGTCGCGTAGGGAGCGATGACCAGATCGTCGGCCAACCCCCGCTTGAACCCGAGCCCCGGGACGCCGAAGGCCCTGTACTGGTACACGTGCCTGGCATCGGTCGCCGCGTAGCAGGATTCGGAGATTCCCCACGGCACGCCGCGCTGGGCGCCGTATTCGATCTGGCGCGAGACCACCGCCTTGGCCGTGTCGTCGAGCAACGTGCCCCCGAACGAAGGCATCAGCAGATCGGGCATCAGGTATTCGAACATCGAGCCGCTCCAGGAGATCAGCGCGACGTCCCCTCCCCGGCTGGTCAACAGGCGCCCGAGCGAAAACCAATGCTCCTGGGGAAGGTCTCCCCGCGCGATCAGGAGGAAGCTGACCAGCCGCGCCTCGGAGGCGAGGAGGTCGTAGCAGCCCGGGTCACGGCGGTGCGCCGAGACGTCGTACCCGATCGCCAGGAGATCGCGCGACCCGTCGTAGAGGAAGTCGAACTCCATCTCGCCGAGCACGCGGCACCGGGCCGAGAGAGCGTCGATCCTGTCCCGCCACGCGCCGGGCGCTCCTCGACCGGTCAGGTCGTCCAGGAGATCCTCGCATTGCTCGACCAGCGCCGACGCCCAGTAGCGAGGCTCCTCGTCCAGCTCCGGTGGGACCAGCTGAGCCAGCCCGGCCGCGATGCGGTGGACCTCGCGCGCGAGGACGCGCCCGCTCGTCTCGACCGGCTCCCGCGCGAGCGCGGCCTCGATGCGAGCGATCTCCGCGTGGAGCGCCTCCGCGGACGGCGGCAAGGACGACGCGAGCAGCGCCACCGTGTCCCGGAGCCCCGCGAACGCGGCAGGCGACGGCGCGGGGGCGTCCGCGAGCTCCGCGAGCCCGGCTCGCAGCGTGACGAGGGTTCCCGCCAGATTCCCGCTGTCCACGGTGGATACGTACAAAGGCGCGAGCGGCTGGAGCGACCGCGTGTCGTACCAGTTGTAGAAATGGCCGCGATAGCGTTCCAGGGCTTCCATCGCAGCGACCGCGCTCTCGACGCGGCGGAGCACCGTGCTCGCCGTGACGTAGCCGAAGTCGTACGCCGCCAGATTCGCCAGGAGGGCCAACCCCATGTTCGTGGGAGACGTCCTCTCCGCGAGGGTTCGAGACGGGGTCTCCTGCATGTTGTCGGGCGGCAGCCAGCCTTCCCGCTCGGACGCGAACTCGGCGAAGTAGCGCCACGTCCGCCGCGCGACACCCCGCAGGAACTTGGTACGCTCGACTCCCAGATCGAAGGCCTTCGGCTTCAGCGGCTGGCTGATCGCGTAACCGATCAGCGGCGACAGCAGCCAGAGCAGGAGGACCGGTGCCACGAGCGGAAGCTCGCCGGGACGGCTTCGCGCCAGGATGGCCGCGAGCACGGCTGCCGCCACCGGGCCGATCCACATGTCCCCGTAGAAGCCGAGGAGAGTGCTCCGGGCGTTTCGGCGCTCGTAGTATCGAGGATGCCAGAGGAACAGCCCCCGCCGCGTGAAAGCCATGCGCACGCCCGAGCGCACGATCGCATCGACGCTGATCAGAGCGTCGTAGGGAAGGAATGCGAGCGTGAGGCACGCACGGGCCAACGGCCGGGCGGCGGATCGGACGACGACGCTCGCATGATCGGGCCATGCGCGTTCGGCGGGCTTGCTCGTGAATTCCGCGACGGCGCCGAGCACCGTCCCCAGGACGACCACGCCGGCGACGAGTAGCGACCACGCCAGCGTGGGTCCCGTCCCGAGGATCCAGCCGCCGGCGAGCAACGCGAAAAGCGACGGCGCCACGAGGCTGCGCCTCAAGTTGTCGGCGATCTTCCAGACCGACAGCGCCGTGAGCGGGTTGGCCGGCCACGTTCCGTCCGGTCCGGGAACGCGGGGAAGGATCCATCCGGCGATCTGCCAGTCGCCGCGGATCCAGCGATGCCGCCGGTTGGCCTCGCCGATCACCGTCCACGGATGCTCTTCGATCAGCTCGACGTCGGTCACGAGGGCCGCCCGCGCGTAACCGCCTTCCAGCAGATCGTGGCTGAGAACGAGGTTTTCCGGAAAGCGGCCTTCGACCGCGGCGCGAAACGCGTCGACGTCGTAGATCCCCTTGCCGATGAACGAGCCTTCCCCGAAAAGGTCCTGGTAGACGTCCGAGACCTCGTGCGTGTAGGGATCGAGCCCCGCTTCGCCCGCGGCCAACCGCGCGAAGCGGGAGCGTCCCGCGCTCTCGAGGCCGATCGACACGCGCGGCTGCAGGATCGCGTACCCCTCGACGACACGCCCTCGCTTCGCGTCATACACGGGCCGATTGAGCGGATGGGCGAGATTGCCGACGAGCTTTCGCGCGGAATCGCGGGGAAGCTGCGTGTCGGTATCGAGCGTGATGACGTATCGGATCGTGGGCAGGAGCGACGGGTCGCCGATCACCTCCGAAAACGAATCGCCCCCACCTCCGCGCAGGAGAGCGTTCAACTGCTCGAGCTTGCCGCGCTTCCTCTCGTACCCCATCCACAGTTTTTCGTGTGGATTCCACG
The DNA here is from genome assembly GCA_041500265.1 of Acidobacteriota bacterium. Lineage (GTDB taxonomy): Bacteria > Acidobacteriota > Polarisedimenticolia > Polarisedimenticolales > DASRJG01 > DASRJG01. The sequence goes on from JBGQLU010000050.1 coordinate 17,093, forward strand.
TTCGAGGCCGGTGGAACAGCAGGAACACCGATCGCGTGCCGTCGCCGTGCTTGTGGTTGAGCGCGGCGATCCCGGATCGGGCCACGGCCAGAAGCTCGTCGTCGCCGGCGCCGGTACGCTCGCGCGCGTCGTGAAAATCCGTCAGGAGGGCGAAGAACAGGTTCGGGTCCCGGTTGCCGAGATACCGGATCTCGAGCGCTTCCAGCATGTCCGAGATTCCGGCCGCGTCCCCCAGCAGCGTCGGAACGACGACCAGCGTGCGGTGGCCGGGGGGGATCCCCTTCGAGAAGTCGACTCTCGGCAACGCTCGCGGCGGCACGATCCAGGTCGCCAACAGGTTCACGAGCGAGACCGCGAGGGCGGAGGCGGCGACGAGCCCCGCCCCCAGTAGGAGCCACAACGTGCCCTCCGCGACGAAGAGCTGCGGCAACGCGTGGAGCACGAGCCACGCGACCGGGGCCATCACGAGCAGGATCGCGGCCAGATAGATCGCGAGCCGGCCGCCTTGATTCAAGCGGTTCCAGACTCCGCGGGAGGTCGGGCGGGAGCCCGCGGCACGCTCGAGCAACGGCCGCCCTCGATCGTCGAGAGCGTAGCCCACGTGGGCCCGGCGATCGGCCGCCCCGAGACGGCTCCCCGCCTCGCCGGCCAAGCGCACGGCTTCGCGCGCGACCTCCGGCTCGTCCATCACGCCGGATCGGGCGATCTCCTCGACGGCCCTTCGGTAGCGATTGCGCGTGGCGAAGTCCTGATCGCCGTAAACCGCAGCCGGATCTTCCCGCAGCGTCCGCTCCACCGTGCTGGCGTTCTCGACGAAGTCCTTCCAGTTCATCCCGTTGACCAGCGCGAGGCTGCCCACGCTGTTCCCCATGGAGATGCGGTCGGCGCCCTGCGTGCGGCCGTCGGATTGCAGGAGCTGCGCCACGCTCGTGCCGCGGTCGACCAGCTGTTGTTCGACCCAGGTGAGGACGAAGGCGACCGCCGGTCCTTGCCCTTGGAGCCTCTCGAAGAACTCCTCGACGAACGGCGCGGTGAGCGTAACGCGCTCGTCGGCGAGCTCCGCGAGAAGATGCGTGAGCCGCTCCGGCGCCCGGTCGGAGGCCTCGATCAGTCGCCCGGCCCAGGAGATCGCCGCGTCGCGTGCCTCGCGCCGGCGGGCGATCCGCGAGGCGACGCGGCCGAGGTTTTCGAGCAGCGCCAATCGCAGCATGATCGGGAACGCCCAGAGCTCGCCGAGGCCGAGCGGATGAACGCTCTGGTACGCCGCCACGAATCCGGTGATCGTCTCGGGGTCCACGCGGCCGTCGAGGTGGGAGATCAATTCGAGGGCCATGTCGTAGACCCTCGGGAACCCGGAGGATGGCCCTTCCGAGAGCTGCGGCAGCTCCCGGCTGTAGCCCGGCGGAAGATGGCGTCGCGCCAGCACGATCTGCTGCTCGATCAGGTAGAAGTTGTCGAGCAGCCACTCCGCCGCGAGCGCGACCCGCCGCCCCCCGGCCGCGGCCTGGCTGACGACGTCGTGGGCTGCGCGCAGGACGCGCTCATTCACCGCCAGGCGGCGCAGTAGCCGGTCGGGCCTGCGACGCGAGTCCGTCGTGTGCCGTCGGGCCAAAGTACCGGCATGGCGCCGGAGCTGATCGATGCTGAAGAGTTCCGCGCGGAGGATCTCGGCGTCCGGGTCAGGATGAGTTGCGATCACGTTCGAAGCGACGCTATCACACGCCCATCCGCGCGCCGTATGGGGTCAAGACCCCAGGGGTGCCGCGTGTGGCGGGGTGAAGACCCCATCGCGGTCCCGGGATCCTCCCACCTACCATCGTCGCGAGTGGTGAGCACGGGCCTCGACATCGACTGTCGAGCCCTCTCGTTCACCGGGAGCGAGAAACGATGGGACAGCAATTCCCGCTGGCACTGCAGGTGGCCCTCTACACCGCGTCGGTCGCGATCGTCGTGTTCGGCGCGGTCCTCGTCCACGTGCTGCTGCGTCTCGCCGGGCAGTTCGATCGTGTCGCGACGGCGGTGGAGCGCTTCGAGGCCGAGATGACCCCGTTGGCACGCGAGAGCCGCGCGGCCGTCGAGGTGGCCGGCGGCCTGTTCCTTTCGCCGGTCCTGGCCTTGAACCGCACAGCGCATCTCCTGCGAACGGGAGCGACGACCTTTTTACGGACCTTGTGGACCGGACGCCGGCCATCACAACAGAAAGCGAGGACTTCATGAACGGGAACGGCAAGGGAAGCGACATGCTGATGGGATTCGTTGTCGGATCGGTCCTGGGCGCGGCGGTCGGCGCCGGAATCGCGCTGCTCTACGCGCCTCAGTCGGGGAAAGAGTCCCGCGATTGGGTCGCGCGGCGAACGAGAGAGCTCAAGGACCGGGTCGCCGGCGCCTATCAGCAGACCCAGGAAGCGGTCCGAGACGCCGCGATCCCGTCCTAGTCCGCGAGGAGGAGACGCCATGCCGAAGCTGTTGTTCACGCTGGCACTGATGCTCGCCCTGTCGATCGCCGGCGCCGCTTGGGCCCTGCAGCCGGCCGGCGGGGCCACCGCGACGGAGCGCGTCCTCGCTGCCGATCGGTCGGGCGCCTCCTCCGTCGCGCCGCTCGTGAGCCGGCACCGGCGCCTCTTGGGGCTGGGTGGGCTCGCCATGTTCGGCGCCGCGCTGGTGATCCGGGCCCGCAGGCCCCTCACGATCTGAGGATCGCGCGGGCGGCGAGGCATGCGGACTGGGGTGATCACCCCATAGCCGGAGGCTGGTCGACGGCCTAGTGTCGCCGGTCAGGAAGCCCCCGGGGAGGGAAATCATCGTGACGTTCGGTGTCATCGAAAAGGAAGAGCCGCTCGTGGCGGAGCTGATCTCGCTCGCCGTCGAATCGGCGGGGCACGACTGCCTGGTCTTCAAGGACGTCGATCACGTGGCCGGCATCCTCCACGCCATCCACCTCGACGCGATCGTCCTGCACGTTCACATGCCGGGCCGGAGCGGTCTCGACTGGTTGGAGGCCATGGTCACGACCTGGCCCGACCTCCCCTCCCGGGTGCTGCTGCTCACCACCTCCGAATTGACTCCCGCCGAGGCGGCTCGCGTCAAGACTTTGGGGGTCGACGTCGTTTTTGGGCCGTATTCCCTCGCCGGCATCGAGTTGGTCGTGACGGGTCGCGTGCAGAAGGCTCGGTCCGCAGGATCCGGCCGGTCGCATGGCGGCTGGACGCCGACGCTCCGCTCCGAGTTTCTGAACTGAACTGACCCGACCGGCGGCGTGGAGCCTCAGGCCGGGTCGTCCTCCCCCTGAGCGTAGGCATATCGATCCGGCGCGTAGTCGTCGTAGTGGTTGTCATATCGGTCGACGGCGGAAAACACGACGTCGTTGAGCACGACGCCCAGGAATCGCGCACTGGATAGCGTCGCCCTGGCCCGGCGGATCAGCGGATTCGTTGTCGTTCCCGCGCGCACGACGAGGAGCGCGCCGTCGGCGTGCGAGGCGAGCACGGCGGCGTCGGTGAACGGCACCGTCGGCGGCGTGTCGATCAGAACACGATCGAACCGGCGCCGCAGATCGGCCATCAGACGACTCAATCGACTGGCCTGCAGGAGCTTCAGCGGCGTCTTGCAAGGAGCCCCCGAAGGGAGGATCCAGAGCGCCGAATCCGACAGCTCGATGAGCGCGTGGTCCAGCGGCACTTCGCCGGCCAGCACTTCCGCCAGGCCGTACGTCGGCTTGGGGGTCACGTAGCCGCTCACCGATGGGCGGCGGAGGTCGGCACCGACGAGCAGCGTGCGGCACTTCTGATCTTCTGCGTAGGTGAGCGCAAGGTTCATGGCCGTCGTGGTCTTCCCCTCGCCGGGGACGGCGCTCGTGATCACGGTCACCTGCGGTGGATGCGGAAGCTCTCGCGTCCCCCGCTCGAGTCCCAACCGGATGCGCCGGTATCGCTCGGCGATGGGAGATTCCGAACGGTTCTGCATCACGAGATGCGGGTGGTTGGTGAGCTTGCTCGGAACGATCTTGCGCAGCGGCACCCCGGCGAAGGGTTCCACGATCATGTCGTGCATGAAGGCTCTCTCCTCGTCGACGATGGTGCGCGGCACAGGAGCGGGGTGCCATGGGGTGATAACCCCAAGAGAGTGGGTGGTGGGAGTTCACCCCGTGGAGACGAGAAACGCTCGGAGGAAACGTCCGTCGCGTTGTTTCCGTTGATCCGGACAGCAAAACAGCCGGCCGCGGGTCGGCCGGCTGTCTGATCGTTCGGATCCGGGCGGGGCTCTCGTAGAGGCCGCCGGCTACTTCTGCGAGGGCTCTTCCTTCGACTCCGGGCGCGTGCCCTCGCCGGTGCTCCCATCCTTCTTATCAGGGTTGTCCTTCTTGGCCTTGTCCGCCTTCGCCTTGGCGTCGGCCTGCGCCTTCGCGGTCTGCTGAGCGGTCGCTTTGTCCTTCGGGGCCGTCGAGGGAGCCGCGGCGGCGTGAGCCGGCGCCGGCGGTTGCTGTGGGTTTTGCGACTTGGGAGCCTGGGCGGCGTGAGAGCTGCTGGGTCCCGGCTGGCGCTGTTCGGCCTGGCTCGACGGAGCCACCGGAGCGGCCTCGTGCGAGGGCGCCGGTGCTTGCTGATTGTGCTGGGCCTTGGGAGCCGTGGCGGTCTTAGAGCTGGGCCCGGGCTGGCGCTGTTCGGCCTGGCTCGTAGGAGCCACCGGAGGGGCCTCGTGCGAGGGCGCCGGCGCCTGCTGCTTTTGTTGGCCCTTGGGAGCCGGCTGCCGCTGTTCGGCCTGGCTCGAAGGAGCTACCGGAGCGGTCTGCCGTGAGGACGCCGGCGCTTGCTGCGCCTGCTTGCCGGCGACCGGGAGCGGTTGGCTCTCGGGGACCGGCGTGGCGACCCGCACGCCTTGCTTGACCCTCTCGGGAGCGACCGCGAGCTGAGCACGGCTGACGTGCTCGTACGGCGCCACGCGGGCCACTTGCTCGATCGGCTGCTGGCGGATCGTCGTGCCTGTCGCACGCTCGATCGTACGGACATCGGGGCCGCGATTGATCACGACGTTGTTCTGGACCACGATGTTATTGACGATCGTCGTGTTGTTGATGAAGACGTTCGTTTGATTCGCGGGGATGAACTGCGTGCCGACTCTCGGCGCGAGAAAATTGCGGGAGGATACGTACATGAAGCTCGAGGGAGCTCCGAACTCCATCGAGACCCCTACCGAGAATCCGGGGGGCACGGGAGCCCAGCCGATGTAGTCGGGAGTCGTCCGGAAGACGACCCACGACGGCGCCCAGACCTGCCCGGGAATCCACACCCAGCCGGCGCGAGGATCCTCGACCCAGGTCCCGTAGTGATAAGGGAGGGACCCCCATGCGTAGTCCGAGACCCACGTCCATCCCATGTCGGTGTCGACCCAGTGACCGTCGTAGTACGGGTTCCACTGCCGGTTGTATTCCCTCGGTTGCCAGACGTGCCCGTACTGCGCCGAGACGAGCCAGGAACCGTGTTGGCTCAGGTTGGAGTAGGCGAAGTCGAACGAAATGTCGGCATGGGCGGGCTGCGCCAGAACGCCTGCGAGGAGCAGGGTCCCCGCCGCCAGCAGAATCGCCTTGATGTACTTCATGAAGGTACCTCCCGATCGCGAGACAGGATCGAAGCGAATGCGGACAGGGTCATCGGTCTCATCGAGCCCTTCCTGGATCTACGAGAGAACCCGTCGTCCTTGGATGACTCGGAGCAACACGACGATGACGGCGAGCACCAACAGGATGTGGATGAACCCACCCATCGTGGCGCCCGACACGAGCCCCAGCAGCCACAAAACCACCAGAATCACGGCAATCGTCCACAACATGGTCGTCTCCTTTCCCGACTGCGCGTCGAACACGCGCTGCGAAGCGTTCTGTCTCTACCGGCACGCTACGCCGGGCTCAGGTGGGCCGCGATGGGGTCTAACCCTACCGGGGCCGGGTCTTCCTGACAGGTAGGGTTTTGCCCCATGGACAGGCCGGCTCGCCGGCCGGACAATGTCCTGGGTAGGGAGCGCATGAGTTCCAGATCGAAGGGCAACTCGGACGGGTTGTCGCGGCGTTATTCCACCGCGCTTCAACAGCACCTGACGCTGGGCCCCCGGGCGAGCCTCCGGCCCGCGGCGCAATTTGGACGCGAGGCCCTGGCCGCCGGCCTCGGTACCGTGGACCTCGCGAAGATCCACCGGCAGGTCATGCTGAAGCTGGTGCCGCCGAAGCTCCCGAGCAGCGGTGACGGCATCGTCGGACGCGCGGGGCGCTTTCTGGTCGAGGCACTCATACCGATCGAGCGCGACGGTGCTTCGAAGCGCGGTAAACCGGCCGCGCGACGGGGTTCCATCGCGCTGGCCGCGACGAACCGGCGTCTGGGCCAGGAGATCGCCCGGCGCAAAGCCGTTCAGGACGCCCTCAAGAAGAGCGAGCGGCATTACCGCAATCTGCTCGAGAAGTCTCGCCGCATGCAGGAACATCTGCGGCGTCTTTCCCACGAGATCCTGTCCACGCAGGAGGAGGAACGACGGGCGATCAGCCGCGAGCTTCACGACGAGATCGGCCAGACCCTGACCGC